>NZ_JACIDV010000005.1 GCF_014196515.1 Rhizobium skierniewicense
GACCAGATCCAGGAACTCACAACCGACCAGATCAAGGCCCTGACGGCCAATCAGGTCGCGGCTATCACGACATCCTCGATCGCAACCTTGAAGACGGAGCAGGTCGCCGCACTCTCCAACAAGCAACTGGTCGCATTGTCCACCGATCAACTGCAGGCCTTCACCTCAGGCAACATCGCAGCCCTCACCACCTCACAGGCTGGTGCCCTGACCGCTGCACAGGTCGCAACCCTCAGCTCTGCCGAGCTCAACAGCTTCGAAACAGCCGAAATTGCAGCCCTCAGCGTCGCCTCCCTCTCCGGTATCGACTCCTCGACACTGGCTTCGCTCTCGACAGCCAACTTTGCAGCCCTCAGCGCCGCGCAGGTCGCAAAGCTCTCGACAGCACAGATCGGGGCCGTCACATCCGCACAGCTTGACGTTCTGACCACAGGCCAGATCGCAGGACTGTCTGCAGCACAGATCAAGACCATCACGACATCGGCCCTGGCGGCTCTCGACAGCACCCAGGTTGCAGCATTCGCTCCAACCCAGATCGCTGCCATGACAACCGACCAGCTTCAGTCCTTCAGCTCCGACAACATCGCTGCGCTGACGACAAAGCAGGCCGCTGCCCTGACCGCCGCACAGGTCGCAACCCTCAGCTCTGCCGAACTCAACAGCTTCGAAACAGCCGAGATTGCAGCCCTCAACGTCGCGTCCCTCTCCGGTATCGACTCCTCGACACTGGCTTCGCTCTCGACAGCTAACTTTGCAGCCCTCAGCGCCGCGCAGGTCGCAAAGCTCTCGACAGCACAGATCGGTGCCGTCACATCCGCACAGCTTGACGTTCTGACCACAGGCCAGATCGCCGGACTGTCGGCCGCACAGATCAAGACCATCACGACATCGGCCCTTTCGGCTCTCGACAGCACACAGGTTGCAGCATTCGCTCCAACCCAGATCGCTGCCATGACAACCGACCAGCTTCAGTCCTTCAGCTCCGACAACATCGCAGCCCTGACGACAAAGCAGGCCGCTGCTCTCACCGCCGCACAGGTCGCAACCCTCAGCTCTGCTGAACTCAACAGCTTCGAAACAGCCGAGATCAAGGCTCTGACCGCAAGCGCTCTGTCCGGCATGACAACCGATGCCGTCGCAGGCCTCACCACGGCGGCCCTCACGGCCTTCAGTGCAACACAGGTCGCAACACTGAGCACAGCACAGATCGCATCGCTCAAGTCCGACCAGATCCAGGAACTCACAACCGACCAGATCAAGGCCCTGACGGCAAATCAGGTCGCGGCTATCACGACATCCTCTATCGCAACTTTGAAGACGGAGCAGGTCGCCGCCCTCTCCAACAAGCAACTGGTCGCATTGTCCACCGATCAACTGCAGGCCTTCACCTCAGGCAACATCGCAGCCCTCACCACCTCACAGGCTGCTGCCCTGACCGCTGCACAGGTCGCAACCCTCAGCTCTGCCGAACTCAACAGCTTCGACACAGCCGAGATTGCAGCCCTCAGCGTCGCTTCCCTCTCCGGTATCGACTCCTCGACACTGGCTTCGCTCTCGACAGCTAACTTTGCAGCCCTCAGCGCCGCTCAGGTCGCAAAGCTCTCGACAGCACAGATCGGTGCCGTCACATCCGCACAGCTTGACGTTCTGACCACAGGCCAGATCGCCGGACTGTCGGCCGCACAGATCAAGACCATCACGACATCGGCCCTTTCGGCTCTCGACAGCACACAGGTTGCAGCATTCGCTCCAACCCAGATCGCTGCCATGACAACCGACCAGCTTCAGTCTTTCAGCTCCGACAACATCGCAGCCCTGACGACAAAGCAGGCCGCTGCCCTCACCGCCGCACAGGTCGCAACCCTCAGCTCTGCCGAGCTCAACAGCTTCGAGACAGCCGAGATTGCAGCCCTCAACGTCGCCTCCCTCTCCGGTATCGACTCCTCGACACTGGCGAGCCTCTCGACAGCCAACTTTGCAGCCCTCAGCGCCGCTCAGGTCGCAAAGCTCTCGACAGCACAGATCGGTGCCGTCACATCCGCACAGCTTGACGTTCTGACCACAGGCCAGATCGCCGGACTGACCGCACTACAGATCGTGACGATCACGACAGCCGCCCTGGCCGCCCTAGACAGCACACAGGTTGCAGCATTCGCTCCAACCCAGATCGCTGCCATGACGAGCGACCAGTTCCAGTCGCTTAGCTCCGACAACATCGCAGCCCTGACGACAAAGCAGGCCGCTGCTCTCACCGCCGCGCAGGTGCTGACACTCAGCTCTGCCGAACTCAACAGCTTCGAAACAGCCGAGATTGCCGCTCTGGGCATCAAGGCGCTCGCTGGTCTTACGACCGATGCCATCGTAGGGTTGAGCGACACGACACTCGATGCTTTCACCACACAGCAGGTGCAAGCACTCGACAGCGCGCAGGTTGATGCAGTCATCACCGCATACAACAACGTCTGATAACCAAAGTCAGACATCTCGACATAGAAACGGCGCGGTTTACCCCGCGCCGTTTTTTATTTCGACTGAGCGCATGCGATCTCGACGAGCCAAACAGAAACACGATACGACGGTCTTATCCATCTCACCGCAGCAACTCTCTTTACAAGACGCCCTCTCCCCTCGTCGGAATGTGGACTGTTCTTGATTGACGCCTCAGTCAAAAAAAGGCCCTGAACCTTGCGGTTCAGGGCCTTTTATAATTTGAACGATGTGATCCGCTTAGAGCTGGCGGACCGAAATCGTTTCTTCCATTTCAACCTTGAGCGTATTGCGCAGCGGCAGACCGAAACCGGTCGCCTCGATCTCGAACACGTCGCCCGCTTCCGGCTTGACACCATCTGCAAAGGACAGCGTCGCGGTGCCGAACATGTGGACATGCACTTCGCCTGGTGCGCGGAACAGACCATACTTGAAATGATGGTATTCCAGATTGGCGAAGGTATGGGACATGTTGTCCTCACCCGACAGGAACGGTTTTTCGAAGATAACCTTACCATCGCGCAGAATGCGGGATGTTCCGCGAATGTCGGATGGCGGTGCACCTACCCGGATTTCTGGACCAAAGCTTGCCGGACGCAGCTTGGAATGCGCGAGATACAGGTAGTTCATCCGCTCG
Organism: Rhizobium skierniewicense; assembly: GCF_014196515.1. GTDB lineage: Bacteria > Pseudomonadota > Alphaproteobacteria > Rhizobiales > Rhizobiaceae > Agrobacterium > Agrobacterium skierniewicense. The sequence continues at coordinate 3,125 of NZ_JACIDV010000005.1, forward strand.
GTCACATGATCGGAGAACTCGTTCGAAACCGCAAAGCCGACACGGACGGCTTCGCCCTTGTCAGATATGACATAGATACCAGCCATCTCAGGCTCTTCGCCACCGTCCAGCGCGAAAGACGGCGACAGGAGAGCAGCACCGGGTGCAGCGGCAACATTGCCGTTACCCTTGTAGAACCACTCGGGCTGAACACCGGTCTGGCCGGGCTTTGGCTTGCCGTTTTCGAGACCCATCTTGAACATTTTCATCGAGTCCGTGAGGCTCTCGTCAGATGTCTCGCTGGTCTTTTTGTGCATGCTATCGCGCGTGGCGGCCGAACCCAGATGGGTCAAGCCCGTACCGGTCAGATGCAGATGCGCGGGGTCCGGATGCGTGATCGGCGGCAGAAAGCGGCCTTCGGCGTAAACTTTCTCAAGATCGACCGCATCGCCGTAGCCCTTGGCCGCGATCACGTCTGCCAGCGACTTGTCGCTATTGGCAGCTTCCATCGCCAGTGCATAGACCGACACGGCATTGTTGACGCTGCGCGCCTGACCGCCATCTTCACGAACGGCGACGATGATGCTTCCGCTCGCATCCTTGATTTGAGAAATCAGCACGGTAGTTCCTTTCAAAGACGATCTGACGCCTGCATCTCATGAAAGTGGCCGGAAACCGGCCACTTGTTCTTGTTAAAATCTGGCGGCGATCTGGCGATCAGCCCTTGTTCTTGTTGTAGACATCGAAGAACACGGCAGCCAGAAGCACAAGGCCCTTGACCATCTGCTGGAAATCGATGCCGAGACCGACAATGGACATGCCGTTGTTCATGACACCCATGATGAAGGCACCAATAACCGCGCCGGTGATCTTGCCAACGCCGCCGGATGCAGATGCGCCGCCGATAAAGCAGGCCGCAATGACGTCCAGTTCAAAGCCGGCACCCGCTTTGGGGGTTGCCGAGTTCAGGCGGGTTGCAATGATCATGCCAGCCAGGCCAGCAAGGACACCCATGTTGACGAAGGTCAGGAAGCTCAAGCGTTCGGTGTTGATACCCGACAGCTTCGTTGCTTTTTCATTGCCACCCATGGCGTAGATGCGACGGCCGATGGTCGTGCGGCGCGTGACAAAGCTGTAAACAGCGATCAGCACGAGCATGACGATCAAAACGTTCGGAAGGCCGCGATATGTCGAGAGCTGGTAGCCCAGAAAGACAATGGCAAGCGAAATCAGGGCGTGCTGGGCAATGAAGAAGCCAAAAGGCTCGACATTGATGCCATGGCTCTGGTTCACCTGACGGCGGCGCAGCGCAAGCACGAAGAGGACAACGGTGATAGCAACGGTCAACACCATGGACGTCGTATTGAAACCGGCGATACCACCGATATCGGGCAAGAAGCCGGTGCTGACAACCTGAAAATCGACCGGGAAAGGGCCAATATTCTTGCCGCCGAGAACGAACAGCGTCAGACCGCGGAACACGAGCATGCCAGCCAGCGTCACGATGAACGACGGGATACGGTGATAGGCGATCCAGTAACCCTGTGCGGCCCCAATGAGGCCTCCGACGCCAAGGCAGATCAACGCTGCCAGCAGCGGGTTCATGCCCCATTGCACGGTCAGAATTGCCGCAACTGCGCCGACGAAGGCGACGATCGAGCCAACCGAGAGGTCGATATGTCCCGCCACGATCACCAGCAACATACCGAGCGACATGATCACGATGAACGAGTTCTGAAGGATCAGGTTCGTCAGGTTAACAGGGCGAAACAGAATGCCGCCGGTGTAAAACTGGAAGAAAACCATGATGGCGACGAGCGCGATCAGCATACCGTATTCGCGGATATTGGCCCGGATATACGAGCCGACGGATACGACGTTGCTCTCTTCGGTGGATGTGTTGGCCGAACTCATCAGTTCTTCTCCCCTGAGCGCATGATAGCGCGCATGATGCTTTCCTGGCTCGCCTCTCCCTTCGGCAATTCGGCGACAATCCGTCCTTCGTTCATAACGTAGATGCGGTCGCAGTTGCCAAGCAGTTCGGGCATTTCCGATGAGATCATCAGAACGCCTTTTCCTTCGGCGGCGAGCTGGTTGATAATGGTGTAGATTTCATATTTTGCACCGACGTCGATGCCGCGTGTCGGCTCATCAAGAATGAGGACGTCAGGATTGGAGAACAACCATTTCGACAAGACAACCTTTTGCTGGTTACCACCGGAAAGGTTGATCGTCTCCTGAAAGATGCCGGAAGAGCGGATGCGCAAACGCTTGCGGAAATCGTTCGCGACCGTCATTTCCTTGATATCGTCGATGACGCTGGCAGACGACACGCCGGCCAGATTGGCAAGTGTGGTGTTGTGCAAAATATTGTCGTTGAGCACGAGGCCCAGATGTTTGCGGTCCTCCGTCACATAGGCAAGACCAGCGTCGATGGCCTTGCGCACCGTGCTGACATCAACGGGCTTGCCGTGGATCAGAACGTCGCCCGTGATCTTGTGACCGTAGGATTTTCCGAACACGCTCATCGCGAATTCGGTGCGCCCCGCGCCCATGAGGCCCGCAATACCCACGACCTCTCCCTTGCGGACATTGACGTTGATATCGTGCAGAACCTGGCGATCACGGTGCTGCTGGTGATAGGCGTTCCAGTTCTTCACTTCCAGAATGGTCTCGCCGATCGCCACGTCGCGTGGTGGGTAACGGTCTTCAAGATCGCGGCCAACCATGTTGCGGATGATGACGTCTTCGCTGATCTCTTCATTATGACAGTCCAGAGTCTTGACCGTCATTCCGTCGCGCAGGACCGTGATCTGGTCTGCCACCTTGCGCACTTCGTTGAGCTTGTGCGTGATGATGATGGACGTTAGACCCTGTTTGCGGAACTCGATCAACAGATTGAGGAGAGCTTCCGAATCGCTTTCGTTCAGGGACGCGGTGGGTTCGTCCAGAATGAGGAGCTTCACGCTCTTGGAGAGGGCCTTGGCGATTTCCACGAGCTGCTGCTTGCCCACACCAATATCGGTGATCAGCGTTTCGGGCGATTCCTTGAGGCCGACCTTCTTTAACAATTCGCGCGTACGGTTGAACGTCTGCTGCCAACTGATGACACCATTGGTAGCAATCTCGTTTCCGAGGAAAATGTTTTCGGCAATCGACAGAAGCGGCACGAGGGCCAGTTCCTGGTGAATGATGATGATGCCGACGTCTTCACTGTCGTTGATCGCGCGGAAGTTCCGCAACTGACCTTCATAGTGAATTTCGCCGTCATAGGTGCCGGCGGGATAAACGCCTGAAAGGACCTTCATAAGGGTCGACTTTCCAGCACCGTTTTCGCCGACGAGTGCGTGTATCTCACCCTGGCGAACCTTGAGGTTCACATTCTCAAGCGCTTTTACGCCCGGGAAGGTCTTGGTGATATTCCGCATTTCGAGAATGGTATTGTCCATATCGCAATCCAGCGCCGTACAATCCGGCGTTCTTATTTGAAGAAGCGGGGATGGACACGATATCCATCCCCGCCACGATCATAAAATTACTTCAGCTGGTCTTCTTTGTAGTAACCGCTGTCAACCAGAACCTGCTTGACGTTGTCCTTGGTTACGGCAACAGGCTTCAGGAGGTAGGAAGGAACGACCTTGACGCCATTTTCATAGGTCTTTGTGTCGTTAACTTCAGGCTCTTTGCCCTGCATTGCTGCATTGACCATGCCAACAGTAACCTTGGCAAGTTCACGTGTGTCCTTGAAAATCGTGGAGTACTGTTCGCCAGCCATGATCGACTTGACGGAGGGAACTTCAGCATCCTGACCGGAAACAACTGGAAGCGGCATGTCGCCAGAACCATAGCCAACGCCCTTGAGCGAGGAGATGATACCGATGGAGATACCGTCGTAAGGCGACAGAACCGCGTCAACCTTGCCGTCTGTGTAGTATGCAGACAGGAGGTTATCCATGCGGGCCTGAGCCGTTGCAGGATCCCAGCGCAGCGTACCGACCTTGTCCATGCCCATCTGGCCGGACTTTACAACCAGCTTGCCGCTGTCGATGTAAGGCTTCAGAACAGACATCGCGCCGTCATAGAAGAAGAAAGCGTTGTTGTCGTCTGGCGAACCGCCGAACAGCTCGATGTTGAACGGGCCCTTGCCGTCCTTCAGGCCAAGCTTGTCGGTGATGGATGTTGCCTGCAACACGCCAACCTGGAAGTTGTCGAACGTTGCGTAGTAGCTGACGTCGCCGCTGTTACGGATCAGGCGGTCATAGGCGATGACCTTGATGCCCTGCGAACCAGCCTGCTTCAGCACGTCCGAAAGCGTGGTGCCGTCGATCGACGCGATGACGAGGACCTTTACGCCCTTGGTAACCATGTTTTCAATCTGGGACAGCTGATTCGGAATATCGTCGTCAGCGTACTGCAGATCTGTCGCGTAACCAGCTTCCTGCAGCTGCTTTACGATGTTGTTGCCGTCGTCGATCCAGCGAGCAGACGACTTCGTTGGCATCGCGATACCAACTGTGCCCTTATCCTGCGCCCATACCGGCGACGCAAATGCTGCAGCGCCGATGGCACAGGCCGCAACCAACGAAATGATGGATTTCATAAACTCTCTCCCTTGAACCCTCTTGCCGGCGCTGTCTATCGACAATCCGCCTTCAAATCCACTGCCCGAGCAATGGAGTTTTAGCTTACTCGACTGGACCGCGAATACAATCCGATCTTTCGCCACTCCCCCTCGGCACAGGCGCAAACTGTTCTGAAATCATATAACTGTCAAATAGAATATGCGGCTTTTCCTATGTCATTTTTGGTATATTAAATCGATATTATCGCCCGGCCTCTTTTTTCAGGGTGCAAATGGAAAAATCCATGGAACGAAATGGAACGAACACATTCGAATTTCTCTCGCTGACAGAAGACAATCCCTTGCTACGCGCGGGGCTGAAAATGGCTCATCTGCGCATGCTGGTGACGATCGAAGAGCATGGTCAGGTCAGCGCCGCCGCTGCCACACTCAACATGACGCAACCCGCCGCTTCGCGCATGCTGGCCGAAATGGAGGCTATTGTTAAAAGCCCGCTTTGCCAACGCGCCTCGCGCGGGGTCGTGCTGACCCAGTTTGGCGAAGCGCTTGCCAAGCGCGCGAAGAAGATTCTTCTGGAATTGCGCGAAGCCAGTCGCGAACTTGCGCAGATGAAATCGGGCAATGGTGGTTCAGTTTTCATCGGCTCGGTAACGGCACCCGCCATCAGCCTTGTCGTCCCAGCCCTTCAAAAGGCGATGGACACCTATCCCGGCATCGAGATCAATGTGCAGGTCGAAACCAGCAATGTCCTGGCTCGTGAACTTCTGGCCGCCCGGCATGATTTCGTGATCGGCCGCATCCCTGATGATCTCGATCCGGCTCTCTTCAACGCGCATGAAATCGGCATCGAATCGGCATGCCTGCTTGTCCGCAAAGATCATCCGCTTTTGAATGGTTCTCCGGCAAGACTGGAGGACCTCTCGCAATATGACTGGGTGTTCCAGCCACCCGGCGCTCTTTTGAGGCGCACAATGGAGGATGTGTTTCTGTCACAGGGCGTTGCACTGCCCCGCAACGTCATCAACACGCCATCCGTCGTCCTTACACTCGCGATCGTCACGCAAACCAACGCGATTGCTCCTCTTGCGTTCGAAATGGCACAATTCGTCTCCGGTCAGCATTCACCCATGGGCGACATCCGCATTCTTCCGACGGAATTCGAATTGAGCGTCAAGCCCTACAGCCTGATCATCACGAAAGACCGGGCTTTGCCGCCAAGCGCCCAATTGCTTTACGACCTCGTTCTCGAGGAAAGCCGCAATCTGACATGGAATTGACAGGCGCAAGCCAGACGCCATGTTGATATGATCGTGTCAGCCCATCATCAGGGACCACCGCATGCTGTTTGGACAATCCGTGTTTCAATCCGTCGTGGAGCGCCTTGAGCGTGAAAACGAAAGCGATTTGCCTGAGGAAACCTCGCGGTCCGGCTCCACCATCAACAGCTTCAGTGCCAGCCTCGTTTTCGAGACAGCAACTCAAGAGCCATTGGCCGCCAATCGCCATCTCGATTCGTATCTGGGGTTTATAGAGCATCCAGTTGCCCACGCCGCGCCGGAGCCAGAACCGGAAATCATGCCACCGCATTTGGAAAAAACGGCATTGTCCGATGTCTCGGATGAACTGGCGATCAACGACAAGGATACACTGGAGACATTGAGCGAGAAGCGCCGCAACTTTGCGCGGTTGAACCACCCGGATATGGTGAACCCGCAATTTCGCGAAAATGCCAATCTGCGCATGAAAGCCGCCAATCTGTTGATCGATCAGGCAATCCGCTTCATCGCCCGATGATTACGTCTCGTCCGTTGGCGTCGGCGCCGTCGTTTCCTCGGTCTTTTTGGGCGTCGGTTTGAAGGTGATGAGCAAGACATAGGCAGAATACGCCGCGATGCCGCCAATGAGGGTTGCCCAGAAAATCTCGTGATTGACGAATTCGATGATGGCCCAGCCCGTGCAGAGACCGACAATCAACAGCCTTACCCACAAAGGCTGATAGATCGGATGATTTGTGTCGATGAACAGCATAATGTCTCCCTGCGCGTCTTCGGCTGCGCTTATGTCTGTGCTGCGGCCGTGCCAGAGGTCAGGATATCTCCATCCAGACGCGACAATGCAAGTCCCATATGCCCATCGAACACCAGACTCTGCTCATCTGGCTCGATTGTGATCTGGGGCATCCCCCCGATGCGGATGGCATTTGTCTCCTTCATGCCGTCCTGAATGCTGGTCTTGAGAAGATCGAAAAACCGCGTCCCCGGTCCCGTCACGAAAACACGCATCGGACCGTGCAGGCTGAACAGCCTCGAAAGTCCGTTGCCCAAGGCAAGTCCGGCCTGCCGGAATGCGAAAGCCGCCATGCGGTTTCCCGAACGGGCGGATGCTGCGATTTTGTCGACCTCCGCCAACGGCACGAATTTCGCGGGGATCGTGTTGGTTGGCACCTCGAAAGCCGTGCGCAAGATACCATAGAAACCGCAATATGCCTCAACGCAACCCCGCGCCCCGCACCGGCACAGCGCACCGTCCGGCAGATGCAGCATGTGCCCGAAATTGGGTGCATCGACCGCCGCACGGCCCTCCCCCACGTCGCGCGCGACACCCAGTCCGATGCTGTGGCCAAGCGAGAGGGCTGCAAGCGAGGAGGTCGGCGGCGTCTCAGACCGTTGACGCATCCACAAGGCCTCGGCAACCAGCAGCGTCTCGTTATAGAGATAAATTCGGGCGCTAAAATGCGATGATAAGACCTGTCGAAACTCGACCTGCCCCTCCCCCAAGACAGGTGACCAGACCAGCGTAGCGCTCGCCGGATCGACCAACCCCTTGCTGCTGATGGAAATATGAAGGACGGCACTTGGCATAATCTTGGAGCGAGCAACGAGACGGAGAAGACCGCTCAAGACCAACAGCGCAAAATCATCCGCCTCGCCAGACGTGCGAGGCTCCCCAAATCGGTCCATCAACTTGCCGGTGAAGTCCACCAGCGAATACTGAACCGCATCCGAGGATATGACGACCACCGCCACATAGCCGAAATGCCTGTTTGGCTGAAACAGAACCCGCGGTCGACCTCTGCCCGATGCGGCCTGCTGCTCGGTGCGCTCGATGAGGGTGAAACGTTCAAGGTCTGCGGTGATGGCAGACACGGTTGCGGAGGCAAGGCCAGTCAATGCCGCAAGGTCGGTGTGCGACAGATTTCCGTGGCGTCGCAAGGCGCTCAAAACCCGTAAACTGTTTTGCTGCCGGACCAGCTCTGTACTCGCTATGCCCGACATTGCAATTCGGTTCCTTCGCCTGTTTTCACCGCCATAGACCCTCAGTGATCAAGCCGCAACCGACCCTGAAAAAAGCCGCGCCGAGTTCTGTTGACAGCCCCAGGATTCTCTGACATTTAATTTCTCGACTGTCGAGAAAAAATGCTTTGGGCGTTGCTTGGCAGGTTTTGTGGCGATCGTAGAGGCATGGAGGTGCTTCGCGTTTCGTCGTTACCCGGGAGGACTTCATGAATTCTTTTGCCAAGCTATTGGCGGGTACAGCCGTACTCGTTTCTCTGCACACAGTGGTTGTCGCTGCCGATCTCGTCGTCGGCGTGTCCTGGTCCAACTTCCAGGAAGAGCGCTGGAAGACCGACGAAGCCGCCATCAAGGACGCGTTGAAGGCGGCTGGCGCAAAATACATTTCCGCAGATGCCCAGACCTCTGCCGCAAAGCAACTGACCGACATCGAAAGCCTGATCGCACAGGGGGCGAACGCGCTGATCGTGTTAGCGCAGGACTCGAGCGCCATCGGTCCCGCCATTGAAAAGGCTGCCGCCGAAGGCATTCCTGTCGTGGGTTACGACCGTCTGATCGAAAACCCCAGCACCTACTACATCACCTTCGACAACAAGGAGGTCGGCCGTTTGCAGGCCAAGGAAGTCTTCAAGATCAAGCCTGAAGGCAACTACGTCTTCATCAAGGGCGGCTCAACCGACCCGAATGCGGACTTCGTGTTTTCGGGCCAGATGGAGGTGCTGAAAGCTGCCATCGATTCCGGCAAGATCAAGAATGTCGGTGAAGCCTATACCGATGGCTGGAAGCCCGAAATTGCCCAGAAGAACATGGAGCAGTTTCTGACCGCCAACAACAACAAGGTCGATGCGGTCGTGTCGTCCAATGACGGCATGGCAGGCGGCGTGGTTGCAGCGTTGGAAGCCCAGGGGCTCGCCGGTTCCGTTCCCGTATCCGGTCAGGATGGCGACAAGGCCGCCTTGAACCGCGTGGCGCTCGGCACCCAGACGGTGTCCGTATGGAAAGACAGCCGCAAGCTCGGCAAGAAGGCCGGCGAAGTGGCCGTGGCTCTTGCCAAGGGCACCAAGATGGAGACGCTGGAAGGCACCATCAAGTTCAAGGGCGGCACCAACGGCGTTGAAATGAGCTCTTATTTCCTCGAGCCACAGGCCATCACAAAGGACAACCTCAATGTCGTTCTGGATGCAAAGTGGATCACCAAGAGCGAACTTTGCCAAAGCGTGAAGGGCGGAACCGTCGCCGCTTGCAAATAACCCCGTATCTGGCGTGGGGAAACGCAAGGCGACAACGTCAACGTTTCCCCACGTCTTTGACGGGACTGCCGCAGCCAAGCTTGCGACGGTCTCGCATATGCGAGGCATGATAGGTTTCAGGGAGCACAGGACACATGACGGACCAAACCGTTGTCGCATCGTCACCCGGCGCACGGGCAGAACGGGGCAACCCGTTTCGACGTTTCATAAACGCGACGGAAGTCGATACGCGGCTTCTGGGCATGGTAGTCGCACTCTTTGCCATCTGGATCGGATTTGACATCCTCTCCGGTGGCCTCTTCCTGACATCGCGCAATTTGTGGAACCTCTCCGTTCAGGCCGCATCCGTTTCCGTCATGGCAACCGGCATGGTTTTGGTAATCGTGACCCGTAATATCGACCTTTCGGTCGGCTCAATCCTCGGTTTCGTCGGCATGATCATGGCCGTAACGCAAACACGCTTTCTACCCGGCTGGCTGGGTTACGACCACCCCATGTCCTGGGTCTTCGCCCTCAGCGTCGGCATTGCGCTAGGTGCTGGAATCGGTGCTTTTCAGGGCGTCATCATCGCCTTCATGAACGTGCCATCCTTCATCGTCACGCTCGGTGGCCTTCTTGTCTGGCGCGGTGCGGCGTGGATGGTGACGAGTGGCGCAACAGTTGCACCCATGGACACCCGCTTTCGCCTGATGGGGGGCGGTGCCGATGGATCGATCGGCGCAACGGCCAGTTGGGTCGTGGGCATCATAGCCTGCGTCCTCATCGTCCTGTCTATCATCAATTCACGCAGACAACGCAAGCGATTCGGCTTTCCACTCAAGCCCCTCTGGGCCGAGTTCTTTATGGGCCTCATTGGCTGCGGCATCGTGCTGGGAGCCGTAAAGGTTCTGAATAGCTACTATATGCCGGTCAATCTCGCACGCAAGTACGCCGAAGCCAACAATATGGTCTGGCCGGATGCGGGCCTCGATATCTCGCTGGGCGTTGCCATACCGGTTCTGATCGCGCTCGGCATCGCCCTCGTCATGAACTTCCTTACCAACCGTACCCGCTTTGGCCGCTATGTATTTGCCATCGGCGGAAACCCAGAGGCGGCGGTCCTCGCAGGCATTAAAACCCGCTGGGTAACAGTGCGCATTTTTGCACTGATGGGAGCGCTGTGCGCCGTTGCAGCCACCATTTCCACCGCGCGTCTGAACGCTGCAACCAATGCTCAGGGCACGCTGGACGAGCTTTATACCATCGCCGCAGCTGTCATCGGTGGCACATCGCTTGCCGGTGGTGCTGGCACCATTGCCGGCGCCATTCTGGGCGCTATCGTCATGCAATCGCTCAATTCCGGCATGGTGCTGCTGGGCATGGACACGCCCTTGCAAAGCATCGTCATCGGAATGGTACTCGTTCTGGCCGTGTGGCTGGACACCGTTTACCGCGCCAGAGCCAAGTAAGAATAAGAGGAGTTTCCGATATGACGGACCAATCCACTCCGCTTGTGGAAATGCGCAATATTTCCATCTCCTTCGGCGGTATCCACGCGGTGGAAAATGCCTCGATCGATCTCCATCGCGGCGAAGTCGTGGCATTGCTCGGCCACAATGGTGCAGGCAAATCGACGCTGATCAAGATCCTGTCCGGCGCCTATCGTCGCGATGGCGGAGAGATCCTGATCAATGGCGAAGATGTCGATATTCGCAATCCGCGCGACGCCAAGAAATTCGGCATCGAGACCATCTATCAGACGCTCGCCGTCGCCGACAATGTTGATGCTGCGGCCAATCTCTATCTCGGCCGTGAGCTACGCACCCCTTGGGGCACGCTGGACGATGTCGCCATGGAGGCCTCCGCCCGCGAAGTGATGGGCCGTCTCAACCCCAACTTCAAGCGCTTCAAGGAGCCAGTGAAGGCGCTATCCGGCGGACAAAGGCAATCCGTCGCCATTGCCCGCGCCATTCTGTTCGATGCCCGCATTCTCATCATGGATGAGCCCACGGCCGCACTTGGACCGCAGGAAACCGCGCAGGTGGGTGATCTGGTAAAGGAGCTCAAGAAAGAAGGCATCGGCATCTTCCTCATCAGCCACGACATTCACGACGTCTTCGATCTCGCAGACCGTGTCTTTGTGATGAAGAACGGTAAAGTCGTCGGCCACGCCAGAACGCAGGACGTGACCAAGGACGAAGTGCTGGGTATGATCATCCTGGGCAAGGTGCCCGCAAAGGCAACGCCAGGCCCAGGCGCGATGAGGCTTTGATGACCCATCACAAGGGTGCCGCCAAGCGCACCCTTGATCGTGCGGATTGAAACACAGCGTACAGACGTCTGACGTCCATACACCCTCAGATAGACCTTCAGTCCTTGATGCGTCGCAAAAGTTTCACCAGTTGATCGCGCGCCTTTTCGCCGCCCAAGCGATCAATCAGCTTGTTTTCGTGCTCCTGCCATAAACGGGACACGTCTTCCACCACGACATGACCTTCAGGCGTCATATCCAGATAGTGAACGCGACGGTCGGACATGGATCGACGTCTTTGGAGGAGCTTCTTGTCCTCAAGACCATCAATGATGGCCACGAAGTTGGCACGCTGGATACCGAGTGCTTCCGCGACATCGCTTTGTTTTAAGCCGCTATTGTTGGCGACGAGGACGAGAACCGAAAAATCGGCTGGCCGCAGACCGAGCGTTAACAGACTGTCGTTGAATTCAGACACAACCGAAAGCTGCGCCCTCCGAAGCCTGTAAACGACAGCATCAGAAAGAATCGAGTAATCGATATCGACCTTTGGTGTCGACGGCGCGGTAGCCGCATACATATATTTTGTTTCATCAACGCGATAGTCGAATGCGAGACCTTCCGTCATGCATAGCCTCCATTGATTCGTTTCAAGATTGTAGTAAACTATCGAATTAGGTGTATTAGAACAACATTTAATAATATATAAAGCAACGATATAAAATTTTCCACCCGCAATTAATCGCCACAACAACACCAATCAAAATAAAGGAAAAGTTGCAAAGACTTAGTGTTCCAATTCTTATCTTTGAGAGCTAGGAAAAAAATCTACCGCCCCGAATGGCGGTCCAACGGCTGCCGGGAATCCCAAAAAAAGTCGAAGACGCGATGGTGAAGTTTCCAGCAGAGGCGCTTATTTTGCGAGCAAATGCACACGTTTTAGGAGAACGAAAGTGCACACACAGATGCGGTTGGACAAGGATGACGCCCTGTCTCAACTCCAACCCCAATTTTTCGCATTGATGCGCAGGACAAGCTAGGCTAAGAACCAATCATGACCAGCGGCGATTCATTGCCCGCACGGACGCACCCGTAGCTCAGCTGGATAGAGTGTTGGATTCCGATTCCAAAGGTCGCAGGTTCGAATCCTGCCGGGTGCGCCAAAATTCTATGAATGATCCATCCGTGTGGACCGTCACCCCAAAATAGTGAACCAACGAGCGGTCGCCCATAGACTCCGAAGGGCGAAAGACACTTAGGTTGATTGCGAAAATGCCGGGCTCAGAGCCTGAAAGTGGCAGGCGGGTCGTCATCTACTTGGTACGTTCCTTTTGCACCGGCAAAACCTGTTCCGCCCATGAAGCGACTTGAAATAGTATATTGCCGTCAAGCAAGTTCCGCCCCATCAAAGCGCGGGAGGCCAAGTCCTTCAGGACGTCGTTTTCCTTCGAATTTTGAGATTCGGAGGAATCACCACTTCAAACAGGCGTGCGTCGCTGATTGAGAAAAATGCCTCTCGTTACCAAGGCAGCTCCGGCCCTGGCAACGGGAGTCTGCCCGAACCAAAGAACGGAAGTCGGGCCGGATAATCCGCTCGGCTCCGGAATTCTGGAAAACAATTTTTAAGATTATTTTCAGATCCAGACTCAACTCAGTTGCGAATTAGAATAAAATGTAGCAGTATAATCTAATATTTAAGTGCAAATTTGATGAAGATCATTTCCCAACAACACGACGCAATGTGAGATGCCCTTCGCTCGAAAACCCCCGCCGAGCCATCAGTCAGTTGCTTGTATTCCAGTAAATCTTGTCGTCGCTGTAGTCCCAGATGAGGAAGTCGGAAGATAATGCCCACGCGAAAGACGTTGAAGACACCAGACGCGAAGATGAAACTGCTAGAGGAGAAACTGGACCTTGGGACCTGGACATGGGATCTAGAGACGTCAGAGCTGGTCTGGTCCACGGGGCTCTGTCGGATTCTCGGAGTCAACCCTAATACGGTCGTGCCAAATATCGATTTGTATCAGTCGCTGGTACATCCTGACGACCAGCTAGAATTTGACGATGCCGTTTTATTGGCTGCCTCAAAAAAGCTCGAACATCGCCGTTTCCGAATAATCCGGCCGGATGGAACGCTGCGGGTTTTGGAAAGTAAGGCACATCCCCATTTCAACAGGGATGGCAAGGCCGTGATGGTCATCGGCGTCATAAGGGACATTACCGAAGAGGAGCAGTCGCGACTTGACTGCGTCCTGCAGAAAGAGACTGCGAAAGCGCTGACTAAACTCTTGGGTGGCGATGTCTGGCGCGCATATCCGAATGGCAAGCTGATAGAGACCGTGCATTGGACCAAGCTGACCGGGCAGACCCCTCAGGAAACGCACGACTGGGAGAAGTTGGCTGCCATCCACCCCGAAGACCGATCGCTCTTTCGGGAGGCGTGGAAGGACGCGATCGAACACCGAAGTGTTTTCGATGTGACGATCCGGATCAGACTGGTGAACGGAACATATCAATGCATACGAGGCCGCGCTTTCCCGGTACTGGATGCCGGCGGTTCAGTGACCCAATGGGTCGGCCACACTGTCATCGTGAAAGAGCACCGCACGAAGCTTGAGGAAGAAAAGCTGCTAACATCCGCTCAAATCAGAGCTTCCAGAGCGTTTCTCGACTGGACTGCGCCCGAACTGGCAGCACGCGCGGCGGTTTCATTCTCGACGGTCAGGCGAATGGAACATGATGCCAGAACGGTAAAGAGGGAAAGCCTGGTGTATGTGAAGAAAGCCTTCCAGGATGCTGGTATTTGCTATCATCAAGTCGGGGACGGCGAGGTCGCCATATCGTTGAAACAGAACGAAGTTTTACAGGCCATCTCAGCGCTGGCGAGCGCGTAGTCACTGGTTTGAAAGTGCGCAGCAGCGAATAATAACTCAACACCGACTGAGCATTTGATGCTCAATGGACGTTCACTGAGCATATAAATATCAAAATAAAGCAACGTTTGACTTACCCCCCTTATGCAAGCGTAAATCCTGCGGAAATATAGTTACAGACAGTCCAAGTGATGGTCTAATATAGGGGAAGAAGATGTCATTGTTGAATCTTACACTGAATTCGAGCAATAAAGCCGTCATCGCAGCATTGGAAAAATCCCAAGCGGTTATCGAATTTGCAATGGACGGAACCATCCTGCGCGCGAACGAAAACTTCTGTTCGGCACTGGGCTACACCCAATCGGAAATCGTAGGGAAACACCACCGAATATTCGTGGCTGAAGTAGAAGCATCGTCACAAGACTATCAGGATTTCTGGGCTCGCCTCCGCAGCGGTCAGTTTGATCGGCGGCAGTACAAGCGCATGTCGAAAGACAGAAAAGAAGTTTGGATCGAGGCAACCTACAATCCGATCCTCAAGAACGGGAAGCCGTTCAAGGTCGTGAAGTTCGCCACCGATATCACCGCCTCCAAGGTTGCTTCCCTGAACGATGCAGACACTTTGGTGGCGATTTCACGCTCGCAGGCGGTCATCGAATTCAATCTGGATGGGGAAATTCTCACGGCAAATGCTAATTTTTGCAGCGCTATGGGATATGATCTGTCCGATATCCGCGGAAAACATCATCGTATATTCTGCAAAGCTGACTACGCAAATTCAGAAGAATACCGGGACTTCTGGCGTCGCCTCAGCAAAGGCGAAGTCCTCGCGAACGAGTTCCTTCGGGTCGGCAAGGATGGGCGCGAGGTCTGGATACAGGCCGCATACAACCCGATCATCGATCCCAGCGGTAAAGTCACCAAGGTGATAAAGTTTGCGACCGACGTCACACCCCGCATGGGCGCTGTGACGACGGTGGCCGACGCACTCAAATCGTTGGCGGCAGGAGACCTGCTACAGAATTTGAGCACGCCGTTCGTTCCCACGATGGAGGCGCTCCGGCATGACTTCAACGAGGCGATCGACAAGCTACGTTCAGCCATGCAGATGGTAGGGCAAAACGCCAGAGGCATTGCGGCAGGATCCAGCGAGATAAAATCCTCTGCAGACGACCTCTCCAAACGAACTGAGCAGCAGGCAGCTTCGGTCGAAGAAACTGCAGCAGCACTTGAGGAAATCACCAACACGGTCGCCGATTCCAGCAGACGCGCCGAAGAAGCCGGTCGTCTGGTCGAAGCAACGCGGGCAGACGCGGAAAATTCTGGCACCGTCGTAAAGAATGCCGTCGCAGCCATGGATCAGATCGAGGCGTCCTCCCGCGAGATATCGAACATCATCGGGGTCATCGACGACATCGCCTTCCAGACAAACCTCTTGGCCCTGAATGCGGGCGTCGAAGCCGCACGTGCGGGCGATGCGGGCAAAGGCTTCGCGGTTGTCGCTCAGGAAGTCCGGGAACTCGCGCAGCGCTCCGCAAAAGCCGCAAAAGAGATCAAGGTGCTGATCAACGCCTCAAGCGAGTATGTCAAAAACGGTGTTTCACTCGTTGGCGAGACAGGCAGATCACTGGAATCGATCGTGCGGCAAGTCCAAACCATCAACGGCAACGTCGAAGCGATCGTGCGCGCGTCGAAAGAACAGTCCATTGGACTGAAAGAGATCAATCAGGCGGTCAACATGATGGACCAGAGCACGCAGCAGAATGCCGCCATGGTCGAACAATCCACAGCAGCCAGCCATGGTCTTGCACAGGAAGCGGACTCCCTCTTCAGCTTGCTCAGCCAGTTTCAAGTCGAAGAGCGGGAAGCTTCGCGTGCTCAGAGACACAAGGCGCCAGAGCTGGCTATCGTATCACAGACCCGTCGAACGGGCTCGATGCCAAGACGGGGATCTTCCGGCAATGCTGCGGTTGCAACGACGTCCTGGGAAGACTTTTGAGTTCCATTCCCAGGAGATGTCCCCCAAGCGATGAGAAAATAGCCAGATGATGCAGGGAACCGTCGTTCATCGGACAAAACCAATCGAGTTCGGCGATGAAGCCGACACGATCCGCGTTTGTATCACAGACAAACAGGGCCAGGTTCAAATGGCCAGCCCTGATTTCTTCGAAGGGTTGTCTGTAGCAACAGCCCCTGCGTCGAACTATCGTCTGGAAATCAAATGCGGCGACAACGGCACAATATTGGCCTTTGAAGACATCGTGAACGTCATCACTTGTGAGAACAAGTGGGCTGGGTGGTGCCGGGTTGCCGAAGCGACCGTACCCGGCCCTTGGTTTCATGCCGTTCTGACACCCGTGGCCCCGCAATCTTCAAGGAAAAATGCTGAGGCAATCATCGTAGCCAGGACGGCGCCTGCAAGGGATGCTCTTCAGACCTTGCAGGCTTCTATCGCAGTCGCCGAATTTGACATCGATGGAACCATGATCTCGGCGAACGAACACTATCTTTCAGCGTTTGGATACGACCTGGCGGATATGGCCGGACAACATCACTCAATGCTGCTTTTCGCGGCCGACGCCGCATCAATGGACTATGGACATTTCTGGGCAACCCTCCGCAAAGGTCTAAAACTCGAAGCCCCGTTTCGGCGTCGTGACAAATACGGCCGCGAAAAATGGATCCAGGCAGCATATTGTCCCGTATCAGGTCCGGCAGGATCTCCCAACAAGATCATAGAGTTCGCAATCGACATAACGAGACAGAAGCTCAGGGATGCGGATCACGAAAGCCAGATAGAGGCTATTCGGAAGTCGATGTGCATGGTCGAGTTTACGCTCGATGGTTTTCTGATCAGCGCAAACGATAGGTTTCTCGATCTCTTTGGCTATCGGATCGAGGAACTCGCGGGTGCTCATCACTCGGTTTTCGCACCCGTGGAATTCAGAGATTCACCAGAGTATCAAAGCTTCTGGAAGCGGCTGACGGAAGGCTTTTTCCAGGCGTCGCAGTTCCGGCGTGTTGCCAAGGACGGATCCGACGTGTGGTTGGAGGCGATCTACAATCCCGTTCTGTCACCTTCTGGACGACCATGTAAAATCATAAAACTTGCACGCGATATAAGCGAGCAGAAACGCCAACTTGCTGCCAAGGAATACGCAATTTCCCATGCGGCCTCGCACGACACCCTCACCCAGGTTTTGAACAGATACGGCCTTCGAAACAGGTTCGCAGAGGAGCGCCAGAAGGGAAATCATCTCACGTCTATCATGCTTGTCGATCTGGATGGCTTCAAACCCGTGAATGACACCTACGGGCATTTCGTGGGCGATGAAGTTTTGCGAGAGGTCGCCCACCGCCTCCAGGTCATCACTGCTGGAGAAGGCCTCGTCGCACGATTGGGAGGAGACGAGTTTGCCATTGGGCTAACGGCCAGCGGGTCTTCAAACCTCGTGCCGAGCCTTGTTGCAGACGAGTTGCTGGCACTCTTGCGAAGACCCATTACGATATCGGGACTGGACATTGTGATAGGAGCCTCGATTGGAATTGCGGTCAACGTATCTGGAGACGACGAACTCGATGTCCTGCTTCGTCGTGCGGACATCGCTCTATACACCGTCAAACATAACGGCAAAAACGGGTTCCACGTATTCGATGCCGACTAGCGCCATCACCAAGAATGTCAAAGGATTAAGTTGTAGGATAGCTTTGCAGATACAGCCTCAACAAGCTGGATCAGCCTATTGCTTGTCCGCCCCTCGCCATCGTAATGGCCTCACGATCTTCCCTTCGTCTCCCGACAACGTTGCGAACAGAATTTGACGCTATCCCAGTTCTTCTGCCACTTCTTTCGCCATGAAAACGGCCTGCCGCAGACCGGACAAATCTTTGAAGGCAGGTTTGATTTTTCGCGATGTTTTGCCATCTGCTATTCCAGAATATTTTATCGTTAAAACAAGCTACGTCCCGATTGGGAGATCTGCTTGGCAACAATGTGCGCACAGTCAGCGTGTTGGCATCGGGATAACGGATATATGCCTTGCCAAGAAGCCCGACGAATGCATTACGTTAATACCCATAAGCAATCCCGTGAACCTCTTCCTGCGTTCGGTGTTTATAGCAGATGGAAACATTGCCCTCTCTCGTGCTACCCTGCCTGCCAGCAGACTTCCGCGCCGTTATCTTGGGGGCGAGTGGAGGTGTAGGGTCAGCGATTGCTGCTTTGGTGGAGCAGCAGCCGCAGCTTGGCGAACTCTTCACTTTTTCACGCAGCGCTGACGGGTTTGACCTGCATGACGAGAAAAGCGTCGAGGCCGCGGCAGAGGCGGTTTCCGGCGGTCCTGTCCATCTCATTATTTGCGCGACCGGCATTCTAACAACGAACGGCGTATCTCCGGAAAAATCGCTGAAACAGCTGGACCCTGACATCATGCTGGAGCAATTCAGGACAAACGCGGTGGGACCTGCGCTGGTCGCGAAACATTTTTTGCCGCTGCTTGACAGACAACACCGTTCCATCGCTGCGTTCCTGTCGGCACGCGTCGGCTCCATTGGCGATAACCGGCTGGGTGGGTGGATGTCCTACCGCGCTGCAAAGTCAGCGTTGAACCAGATTGTTCACACCAGCGCAATCGAGTATCGACGCACGCACCCTTTGGCGGTCGTGGTGTCGATCCACCCCGGAACGGTACGGACCGGCTTGTCGGAGCCATACTCGCGCGGCCACAATACCGTCTCTGCGGAAGAGGCAGCTCATGCGATGCTGTCGTCACTGAACAAGTTGCATCCGGAGCAGTCCGGGACGTTCATCGCTTATGACGGCAGCGACATTCCCTGGTAGCCTCCAGCCGATCGGAAGATCATTTTCCGTCACTGGCAATCTTCATCTCCAGCGACTGCGCAATGGCCTTGAGGTTCCGCTTTTTGCCGGCAATTTTCTCCATGGCTGCGATGGCGAGGTCGCTGGCAACATAATCGGATTTATGGCCGAGATTATGAACGACGATGAGTTCGGCGCCTCTGATGTCGCGCGCGAGATGACGCGAGTGAATATCGGTTGAAACAACCGTGTCGGCATCGCCCGCGATGATGACCGTCCTGGCCTTGATGTCGCGAAATGCTGGAGACGCCGTCTTTGCCCATGCGTTCAAGCCACCCACTTCCTGCGCGTTGTGGCGGAATGCGATGGGACGCAAGGCCTGATACGCCTTTGTTTTTGATATGTAATCGGACGGGCGTGGATTGGGCTCAAAGACAGATTTGACAGCGGCATCCATGGCGAATGCGCCAGCTGGAGGCGCGATCAGCGTGCTAAAGAGCACCCCGGCGAAGGGTAGCCGTGCCGCATCATAATACCAGGAAACACCTCCCGGCCAAGGGTAGACCGCCGGAGACAGAAAGACGAGACCGTCTACCATGTCTGGGTGACGCACGGCAAAGGCGGCAGTGATGGCGCCGCCGAAGGAATGCCCAACGATGATCGCCTTGCGAATGCCCCGTTTTTTCATAAGGTCCGCGATGGCATCTGCCTGTGCATCGGGTGACACATTTGCCTTAGGCCCCACGTCGGAGCGGCCGTGACCGGGCCGGTCAACGAACAGCAACGTCGCTTTGCCCTCCAGCTTTTCACGGAACGCATACATCGGGTCATAAAGGCTGGTGCTGGCCCCGTGAATGAAGACGAGTGGCGGAAGCGTTGCGCCTTTCTTGGCTGGCAGGAGAATGCTGTTGAGCTTGAAACCACCAACGTCAACCCTAGCCTCGCCTGATGTGGCTGGCGACTTTATCTTTTCCGACGCCAAGGCCCCACTTCCGAGCATCATCGCGATAGAAATTCCGAACACAGTCGCAAAACGAGATGCCATGATGAACCTGAAAGTGAGAGGCGTGACGAAAAATGAACCCGCTGTCGAGATGCCGGGTGGAGCGGACGTCCGCGTCCTTCAACGGGCGATGCGGCCACCAAACTTCTCGGTGATCCAGTGACCTGCACACGCCGAAACACCGGAAAGCAGCGAACCCCAGATCAGATCGGCAACCGTCAGTGTTGTCGTCCAGGTGACGAGCGTCGCCTGGTTGGTCAGGTCATACGTTGCATAGGCCATGAAGCCAAGCATTGCGCCATAAAGCGTTGACGTCCCCAGCTTGGCTGTCACAAGCCCGGGGCGCACCGCGAAGAAGGTCAGGCCAGCGGCGTAGATAAGGTAAAACAGGACAGCCGGGATGGGCCGAAACTCCGGCGCCAGCATCGGCCCCAATGTCGGCCGATAGAGCACGTCTGCCATGACGCTCAGCCACACAAAATCGATGGCCACGAACACCACCAGCGTCGAAATATAAGCGACAGCGCGTTTCTTCATCTTAGCCCCAATTTCCAGAAATCATCAGTTGATGCGCGACCATTCAACGCCCTTGCAGATAACACCAGCAAGAACACAACCCTTGGTCGTCATTGTATCGCCTTTTACCGACACCGTCAGTTTGTAGGTCAGATCGCGCTGAGGGTCGAAAGCGGTTCCAGCATATTCCCCGTCAGAGGTCGGCTTGATGCTCATGACCAGCTTGTCGCCTTCTTTTTCTGTCGGCGTACCGGGTTTGATCCAGGTGTTGGTGGCGCAAATATCGCCACCACAAGGTGCGACGCGAACCTTGGCGTTGCCATCGCCGCGCGCCCATTGGCCGGTTATGTCTGCCGCCGAAGCGATGCCCACAGAAAAAAAGACCATGCAGATAGCGTAGGGGAATGCTGTTTTCATCACCGTCTCCTCCGACAGTTTGACTGTGTCGCGATGTATTGAAGACTAGAACGGTGGAAAAGTTTCATTGGATCACTTCGAAACGTCGTATCGGTTTTTTTCTTTCCCGAGCAAACCAAGGCGTTTCCTTCGCCGTAGTCTATTGAAAGAAGCAACATATCAGTGCGGAAGAATGTCCCGATGAACTACGGATTGATGATCTTGATTGCCATTGGGCTCAGTCTTGCCATGACGTCTGCGTGGGCCATCCAGCGAAAGACCGGCGCCAGCGGCTGGATCGACACGATCTGGTCCTTCGCGGTCGGCATCGGCGGTCTTGTTGCCGCTTTGGCCGCGCAAGGCGCGTTCGAGCGGCGCATAGCGGCCTTCATGATCATCGCCATTTGGTCGATAAGGCTTGGGAGTCATATCGGCACCCGCACGAAGGGCGGGGGTGAAGACCCACGCTACGCCAAGCTGGTGGAAGACTGGGGCAGCAAAGCTGGGAAACGCCTGTTCCAGTTTCTACAGATACAGGCACTGGCCGGGTTCGTCCTTGTGTTGGCGATCTACCTTGCCGCCTCCAATCCGTCACCGTTTCCCACATGGCTGGACATCATCGCTGTCGTGCTTGCACTCGTCGCACTCGTGGGCGAAGCCGTGTCGGACCGACAACTGGCGCATTTCCGCAAAAAGCCTGAAGCTAAAACCGACGTGTGTGAAGACGGTCTGTGGGGCTACTCGCGTCATCCCAACTATTTTTTCGAGTGGCTGTTCTGGTGTTCCTGGCCATTGATTGCCCTCACGGGACCCTCACCATTGAGCTGGGCTTCGTTACTCGCACCTGCGCTGATGTACTGGCTGCTCGTGCACGCGTCCGGCATCCCGCCGCTGGAAGAGCACATGCTGCGCTCGCGCGGGGAGAAATTCAAATCCTTGCAAAGACGCGTGAATGCGTTTTTTCCTGGACCAAGAAAAGAGGAGGAATAGTATGAACATGTTGGCTTTCGCCATCAACGCCGCGGAACGGGCACCGCTTTCTGACAGCCTGACGCTGGCTGGCATCGATTTTCTCTGCGCCCGCACCAAGCGGAAGCTGGAGAAATCCCCCCAGGAGGAAGAGCAGACATTCACGCAACGGATGACGGACTTTCCCGTTGCGACCAATACGGACGACGCCAATCGCCAGCATTATGAAGTTCCGGCAGAATTTTTTTCGCTGGTGCTCGGACAGCAGAGAAAATACTCCTGCTGCTATTATCCCGACGCCACCACGACGCTGGACGATGCTGAAACGGCCGCCCTCGCCGAAACCGTCAAGCATGCGGATCTTAACGACGGTATGGATATCTTGGAACTGGGCTGCGGCTGGGGGTCGCTTTCGCTCTACATGGCACGCCAGTTTCCGAATGCAAGCATCACATCCGTCTCCAATTCTGCGTCACAACGCGCCTATATTCTTGGTGAGGCAGAGCGTCATGGCGTCCGTAATCTGACTGTCATCACAGCGGACATGAATGACTTTGCACCATCTGGAAGCTACGACCGGATAGTCTCTGTCGAGATGTTCGAACACATGTCGAACTGGCGCACCTTGCTTGAGCGCACGCGCGGCTGGTTGCGGGACGACGGCAAACTGTTCATGCACGTCTTTACCCACAAAAATCGCTCCTACCGTTTTTGCCCCAGCGACCCGACTGACTGGATCGCACAACATTTCTTCACCGGCGGCATCATGCCAGCGCATGACCTGCCGCATCGCTTCGACGAGACATACAAAGTTGAGGCTGAATGGCGCTGGTCAGGTGAACATTACCGCCGAACGGCTATGCACTGGCTGGCCAACTTCGACCGGGAAGCTGAGCGTATCACACCGATCTTGAAGCAGGTTTACGGAGCAGATGCGGCTCTGTGGCGTCGTCGCTGGCGACTGTTCTTCCTCGCCACAGCCGGGCTCTTTGGCCATGAACAAGGCGAGGTTTGGGGCGTTGGCCACTACCTGCTTGCGCCCGCGAAACGATAACCGATGACAAACTCGGACGGAACGCGTGATCCCTTGACCGCAGCAACCATTACCGTTGCCTGGGTCATCATCTTGAACAAACCGTTCTACCCGCTGTCCATCTGGTGGCTGGTTGGTAATGGCGTAGAGGCATCGCTGATCAGCGTTGCCTCCATGCTGTTTTTTCTGGCCATACCCCTGATCGCCCGCAGATCAGCGCTTGCTGCACGTGTCGCACTGCCGTTGATCGGCACCATCGATACGATTTTTGAGACCAAACTGTTTGGCACCGCAGCTGGAACTGAGCTGTTTTTTGCCGCCTGCATCATGCTCGTCGCCCTCTCGTTCAAGGCAAACGAAAAGATGTGGCAGATCGGCATGACCGGCGTGGTCTTCGCCGGATTTCTGTTCACGCGCTACCTGATCGGTGACGCAATGCATATCTGGACCGCGCCTGATCTCGCCAAACTGTTCAACCTCAACGCTTTCGCCGTGGCATGCCTGACAGCCTTCATCGCGTTGCGCTATTCCGGTCTGGACAAGCGGGATCAGTCCTCCGGTGCGAGACCGTCGTAAACCTCCAGCAATGCAGCAGAGATTGCGGTGCCTAGAGCATTAGCGGCATCGCGAATGGCGACGTCGTCGCCCTGGCGCGAGGCAATCGCCAGATTTGACCCTTCGATCGAAATAATGGCTTTGGCGCGTTCAATGGCCCAAAGGCCGAAATCGCCGCGATTGTCTATCGACACAGTATCCATGCAATCCAATCCCGTCAAAACGAGCCATTACGGCGCGGGGTTTGATATAGCCTCCGTGTGTCGGAACTGTCAAAACTTGAGAGTTCATTCCTGATCGGCTACCACCTTTGAAAACATCTCGATTGGATCGATGCGGCGCATCATTGCGTTACGTTCCCGATCATCTTGATCGAAACAGCATGAAACGACCGGAATAAGGATGGATTTAACATGAGCCTGAAGTTTGGAACGAGCGGTCTTCGCGGACTTTCACAGGATTTGAAAGGCAAGGCCTCGGCAATCTACGCGACAGCCTTTGCGAGACACCTTCTGGCTTCAGGCATGGCGCAAGTGGGTGATCCAATCCTCATCGGCCAGGATTTCCGCGATTCCAGCCCGGATATCGCCCAGACTTGCATTGGCGCCTTGAAGGCCGCCGGATTGACGCCGCTCGATTGCGGAGCGCTGCCAACCCCTGCTCTGGCGCTTTACAGTCTCTCGTTGAAAGCCGCAGCTCTGATGATCACCGGATCCCACATTCCGGCAGATCGTAACGGCATCAAATTTTATCGCCCAGATGGAGAGATCGACAAGAAGGACGAATTAGCGATTGCTGAACTCGCCAGCCAAGTTGAAGTCGATGGCGTGACCGCAAACACCGCACAGGCCGATAACCACGCTGAGCAAGCCAACACCCTGTTTTTCCAGCGCAATGCTTCGTTGCTTTCGCAACAAGCCCTGACAGGTCTCAAAATCGGCGTCTACCAGCACAGCACCGTTGCCCGCGATCTCTTTGTCGATGTTCTGAAACACTACGGGGCAGAGGTCGTAGCAGTCGGTCGCTCGGAGACCTTTATTCCTGTCGACACGGAGGCCGTTTCCACCGATACGCTGGGAAAGCTTAAAGCTTGGGCTGCCGAACATCAGTTCGACGCTCTCATCTCCGCCGATGGTGATGGTGACCGTCCCCTGTTGGCCGATGAACGTGGAGTACCCCTGCGCGGCGATCTCATCGGTCTGATCACGGCAAACTTCTTGAAAGCGGATGTGGTTGTCACGCCGGTGACCTCCAACTCCGGCATCGAATCGAGTGGCGCGTTTGAGGTTGTGCGCACCAAGGTTGGTTCACCTTTTGTGATTGCTGGAATGGATGAAGCGATGGCCGCCGGTAAAAAAGGCATTATCGGCTTTGAAGCCAATGGTGGATTTCTGACAGCGTCACCCTTCGAACTTGGCGACAAAACCATCTCCCCGCTTCCGACACGCGACTGCTTCCTGCCCCTGCTGGCTGCCTTGAAGCTGGCTGCGGACCACAAAGAACCGATGTCACAGATCGCAGCGGCCTATCAGCTGCCCGTCGCTGCTGCTGATCGTTTGCAGGATTTTCCGCAAGACAAGAGTGCCGCCATTATGGATCATCTGCGGTCTTCGCGCGCCAACCTCGATGCATTCCTCGCACCCGTAGGTACCGTAAAGGGCACCAGCGATATAGATGGACTTCGCGTTACGCTGACCGATGGCAGCACCATCCATTTCCGCCCATCCGGCAACGCGCCCGAGATGCGCTGCTATGTGGAAGCAGCCAACGAGGATGAAGCCAACGCCTTACTGGCCAAGGGAATGGACCTTCTTCGCAATTTCGGTTGATACACACTCACCGGGTGCGACAATACGCTTTGTCGCATCTGCTGTTTGCGTTTGCGCTTTCTGGACGAAAGCGGCAAAACGCCTGAAAACGGAGACCGCGAGACGTGGCAGATGAAACCATCACGCTTTATGAGGCCATCGGCGGGGAGCGCACCGTTCGTGCCTTGACGCGTCGCTTCTACGAATTGATGGACACTTTGCCGGAAGCCTCCAATTGCCGTGCGATCCACCCGCCGGACTTGTCAGGCAGCGAGAACAAATTTACCGAATATCTGATTGGCTATCTTGGTGGTCCGCCGATCTATGTCGAGAAACACGGCCATCCCATGCTGCGCAGACGCCATTTCGTGGCGCCAATCGGCGCCACTGAGCGTGACGAGTGGCTGCTGTGCTTCCGCCGTGCGATGAACGAAACCATCGAAAACCCAAAGCTACGCGAGATCATCTGGACGCCCATCGAGCGATTGGCTTTCCACATGCAAAACCACGAAGAACAACGTCCATGAAAAGCAGCTGGCTGCGCCCGACAAGCCTTTTCCTCTCGGGCATTTTGGGCGCAGCAGGCGTTGCCCTTGCAGCTGCGGCGACACACACGGGCGCGACGCAGCTGCTGGGAAACGCGTCAGCCATGTGCTTGGCCCACGCCCCTGTCCTCATCGGCATCTACCTGGGTTGGGAACGCATCAGGACGGCTGCACCCGTAGCGGTTCTACTGGGTTTGGGAACGCTCATTTTCGCAGGCGATCTCGTCTCGAGACATTTTACCGAAAGCGGTCTGTTTCCCATGGCCGCACCGATGGGCGGGCTGGGGATGATCTTGGGTTGGCTCGCTCTTGCCAGCGCCGCTTTTTTCGCAGAGGCGCGTCGATAGCGTCAGTTTGCAGTGGTGCGATCATTCATCGTCTGGAGCGCTCGTTCCAAACTGGATTTGCTGCCGTTTCGCAAGGGAACAAAAGTCTTGCCGAATTTCTTGCAGCCGGACTTCACACGCAAACACGCATCGTGACTGATACAGTCGATGGGGCAAAACACGCAATCCACCGACGGCAGCAACGTATCAATGCGCGAAACAGCCTCTCGCAGGCCGCCGTCGTGATGGATGAGTTCCGCATCGAAATTGCTGGCAATCTGGCGAAGATGGGCCACCTGACAGTCACGGCCGCCGACGTAAAGAAAGCTTTTCGGCGCGGCTGGCGCTTGCAGAGAGGCTGAAGGTGCGACCTGCTGCGGGCGATTGTCCCGCTTACCGCTTCGCTCAACTTTCTTCTTTTCTTTCCGCGCCATGCCTCACCTTTTTATCAAAATCTGCCGCCTGTTCGCTCAGGCTGGCGACACGATAGTAAAGATGAGTTTTAGAGTAAAGTATAAAGTTGATAATTTACGTCATGTTTTTTTGAGCGGCGCCGGGATGATGCCCAGACCACCCATGAACAGCTGCTCCAGAAACCGTGCTGCGTCTTCGAACCGCCCCTCGCCTGCATGCGCTGACCCCAAAACTGAACGGACCTGAACATCGAAGTCGGCATAGTGCTGGGTCGTAGCCCAGATAGAGAAAATCAGGTGATAAGGGTCGCACGGCGCGATCCGTCCGGCTTTGGCCCAGGTGCGAATGACATCTGCCTTTTCATCGACCAGCTGTTTCAGCGGGCCTTTCAGCTCATCTTCCACATGAGGCGCACCTTGCAGAACCTCATTGGCAAACAGACGACTTTCTCTCGGATAGTCCCGTGCCATTTCCAGCTTGCGGCGAAGGTAGGATTTGATTTCCGTTTCGGGATTGCCCTCGGCATCGAACGCGCGAAGCGGGTCCAGCCAGGTATCCAGCACACGCTCGATCAGCGCGCGGTGCATGGTCTCTTTGGTACGGAAATAATAGAGCACGTTCGGCTTCGACATCCCCGCCACTTCGGCGATCTGGTCGATGGTCGTGCCGCGAAATCCATTTACGGAAAAGACATCCAAAGCCGCTTCTAAAATGATCTCTTCTTTTTCTTCCTGTATCCGCGTTCGTTTTTGCGTTTTCGCCGCTCTGGGTATGGCCATGAAGGATCTCTGTCTGTTTTACATGCAATCGGCAGGTCGGTATGGGCAAAAAATAATCGGCAATGAACGCTCAATCATGAAATACCGCTTTACACGGTGAAAATCCCTCGATCTTTTCTAACCGTCAAAGTTCGAAATAACAATGTTTACCAGTCGGTCAAATTAACGGCATGCCGCTTCGCTTTTGTATTTCATCGAATCCTACTGCGAACGGCACGCCCCTTGCATGATGACGCCCAAAACAGGTGAGGAAAAGACTGGCATGCCGGAAACACCCGCAAAAAATGAAGCAATCGGAAAAAACCTGACCATCGACGGCAACCGTCTGTGGAACAGTCTGATGGACATGGCGAAAATCGGCCCCGGCATTGCTGGCGGCAACAATCGCCAGACCCTGACGGATGAGGATGCGCAGGGCCGTGATCTCTTTAAACGCTGGTGCGAGGCTGCAGGAATGAGCGTGGGCGTCGATGCCATGGGCACGATGTTCGCAACGCGGCCCGGCACCGATCCGCAAGCACGACCCGTCTATATCGGCAGCCATCTCGATACGCAGCCGACCGGCGGAAAGTTTGATGGCGTCCTGGGGGTTCTGGCAGGGTTGGAAGTGGTGCGAAGCCTCAACGACCTCGACATCAAAACGAAACACGCAATCGTCGTTACCAACTGGGCCAATGAGGAAGGCGCTCGCTTTGCCCCCGCCATGCTGGCATCCGGCGTATTTGCTGGGATGCACGACCTCGATTACGCCTATGGCCGTACCGATACGGCAGGCAAGACCTATGGTGACGAACTGAAACGCATCGGCTGGCTCGGCGAAGAAGAGGTCGGCGCACGCAAGATGCACGCTTATTTTGAATATCACATTGAACAAGGGCCCATCCTCGAAGCGCAGGACAAACAGATTGGCGTCGTAACCCATTGTCAGGGCCTTTGGTGGCTGGAGGTGACGCTGACTGGAAAGGAAGCGCACACCGGCTCCACCCCCATGGCCATGCGCGTCAATGCAGGGCTCGCGGCTGCCCGCATTCTGGAAAAGGTGCAGGATGTCGCGATGGCCAATCAACCCGGCGCGGTTGCCGGTGTCGGGCAGATGATCTTTTCACCCAACTCCCGCAATGTACTGCCTGGAAAAGTGGTTTTCACCATCGACCTGCGCACACCGTCGCAGGAAAAGCTGGATGGAATGCGCGCGATCTTCGAAAAGGAAATCCCGAACATCGCGGCGGAGCTCGGCGTTGGATGCACAATAGAGGCTATTGGCCATTTTGACCCGGTGACCTTTGATCCCGTTCTGGTCGGACGTGTGCGCGACGCGGCAGAAAAGCTGGGCTACAGCCATATGGACATCATTTCCGGCGCGGGCCACGATGCCTGCTGGGCAGCACAGGTCGCGCCTTCGACCATGATTTTCTGCCCCTGCGTGGACGGCCTTTCCCACAACGAGGCCGAAGACATTTCTCCCGAATGGGCCGCGGCTGGCTGCAATGTATTGCTACACGCCGTGCTGGAAACTGCGGAGATCGTGGAATGACCACCATCATCAAGAACGGTACTATCGTCACCGCCGATCTGACCTACAGGGCCGACGTCAAGATCGATGGCGGCGTCATCACCGAGATCGGGCTGGACCTTTCCGGCGACAGCGTTCTGGATGCGACGGGTTGCTACGTGATGCCCGGCGGTATCGATCCGCATGTGCATCTGGAAATGCCGTTCATGGGCACCTATTCGGCGGATGATTTCGAGAGCGGCACACGCGCGGCCTTGAGCGGCGGGACGACGATGGTGGTGGACTTCTGCCTGCCAGAACCTGGACAATCACTGCTCGATGCCCTCAATCGCTGGGACAACAAGGCGACCCGCGCAACCTGCGACTACACCTTCCACATGGCCGTGACCTGGTGGAGCGAGCAGGTCTTCGACGAGATGAAGACCGTCGTTCAAGACAAGGGCATCAACAGCTTCAAGCACTTCATGGCCTACAAGGGCGCGTTGATGGTGAATGACGACGAGATGTTCGCGTCCTTCTCCCGCTGCGCAGAACTCGGCGCGCTCCCCATGGTGCATGCTGAGAACGGTGACATCGTCGCGCAGATGCAGGCAAAACTTCTGTCGGAAGGCAATAACGGTCCGGAGGCCCATGCCTATTCCCGCCCTGCCTCCGTCGAGGGGGAGGCTACCAACCGCGCCATCATCATCGCGGATATGGCAGGCGCACCGCTCTATGTCGTGCACACCTCCTGCGAACAGGCGCATGAGGCCATTCGCCGGGCGCGGCAGAGCGGTATGCGGGTTTACGGCGAGCCGCTCATCCAGCATCTGATCCTTGACGACAGCGAATATGCCAACCCGGATTGGGACCACGCCGCCCGCCGGGTGATGTCGCCTCCGTTCCGAAACAGGCAGCATCAGGACAGCCTGTGGGCGGGTCTCGCCGCGGGCTCGCTGCAATGCGTGGCCACCGACCATTGCGCGTTCACCACGCAGCAGAAGCGAAACGGTGTCGGAGATTTCACCAAAATACCGAATGGCACCGGCGGGCTCGAAGACCGCATGCCGCTGCTCTGGACACATGGCGTGACAACAGGTCGCCTGACGATGAACGAGTTCGTCGCTGTAACCTCCACCAACATCGCCAAAATCCTCAATCTCTACCCGAAAAAGGGTGCGATCCTTGTCGGCAGCGATGCCGACATCGTTGTCTGGGACCCGACGCGTGAAAAGACCATCGCGGCCAAAACTCAGCAATCCGCCATCGACTACAACGTCTTCGAAGGCCACACGGTGAAGGGATTGCCGCGCTTCACGCTCTCGCGCGGTGTGGTGGCAATCGAGGAAGGCACAGTGAAGACGCGTGAAGGCCACGGCCAGTTCGTGGCCCGAGAGCCGTACCCTGCAGTAGCCAAAGCATTGTCCACATGGAAGGAACTCGTCGCGCCGCGTAAGGTGGAGCGTGCGGGCATACCGGCAAGTGGAGTGTGATGATGAGCGTGTCGCCTCCCTTTTCCGTCGTTTCCGCCAAAAATCTTGGCCTCACCTTCAATACAAATGACGGGCCCGTCCACGCGCTTTCAAATGTCGATCTCGATGTGAAGAAAGGTGAATTTGTCTCCTTCATCGGACCGTCCGGCTGTGGCAAGACCACGTTTCTGCGCGTCATCGCCGATCTCGAAAAGCACACATCGGGCGAAATTACCGTCAACGGCACCACGCCTGAAAACGCCCGCAAGGATCGGTCCTATGGCTACGTATTTCAGGCCGCAGCGCTCTACCCGTGGCGCACCATTGAAAAGAACATTGCCCTGCCGCTCGAAATCATGGGGTACACCAAGACAGAACAACAAGCGCGCATCGAACGAACGCTCGATCTGGTCAATCTCAGCGGCTTTGCCAAGAAATTTCCCTGGCAACTGTCCGGCGGCATGCAGCAGCGCGCCTCCATCGCCCGCGCGCTCGCTTTCGATGCCGACCTGCTGCTGATGGACGAACCGTTCGGCGCGCTGGACGAGATCGTCCGCGACCATTTGAACGAGCAGCTTCTGAAACTCTGGAGCGCAACCGGCAAAACCATCTGCTTCGTCACCCACTCCATTCCCGAAGCCGTCTATCTCTCCACCAAAATCGTCGTCATGTCCCCCCGTCCAGGCCGGGTGACGGATATCATCGAGTCGACCTTGCCACGGGAGCGACCGCTGGAGATTCGCGAGACACCGGAGTTTCTGGAGATTGCTCATCGGGTGCGTGAGGGGTTGAAGGCGGGGCATAGTTATGAGGGGTGATGTTTCGACGTCGAGGTCAAGAGCCCCTCCCCATCCCCTCCCCACAAGGGGGAGGGGCTTAACCCAGCCGCATCCTTTCCGGCTCAATGAAGCCTCGGCGATGCAGCACGGTTTCTCCCCCCTTGTGGGGGAGATGGCCGGCAGGCCAGAGGGGGAACGCCGCAAAACGCTAACGGTGATGCGAGGGGTAGGCATGGCGCATTCGAATATCGAGCTTATAACGCGTCAGCGTGCCAGGACCCTGCGTCGGGAAATGACAAAAGCCGAACGGATCATGTGGGATATCCTTCGGGATTTCCGTCCCAGAGGCGCAAGGTTTCGTCGCGAAACGCCTATTGGGCCTTACATCGCGGATTTCGCCTGGCTATCCGCACGTTTCATCATAGAGGTCGATGGCGATAGCCATGAAACAACCCATGGTCGGAAACATGACATCAAGCGCGATGCTTTTCTCGTGTCTCAAGGCTTTACGGTGCTGCGGTTTGATAACAGTCAGATCATCGATAACCCCGACTACATAGTAATCTCACTGGAGCAATCCATCTCCCAATGTCTGGATCGAGGCCAGCCATGACCACCCTCCGACAGCGCATCCTGCCCGTCCTCACCATCATAGTCGCGATCCTCGTCTTATGGCACATCGCAGTCGTCTACCTCAACATGCCCTTCGCGCGTGATCAGGCCGCCAGAGCAGGCCAGCAACTGAGCTTTTCGGAACTCCTGCCGCAAACCTTCGCGCAGGAACGTCCTGTCCTGCCCGCGCCGCACCAGATTATCGCCGAGTTGTGGGATACCACCGTCAACAAGTCAGTCACCTCCAAACGCAGTCTCGTCTACCATGCCGGCATCACGCTCTCGGCGACGCTACTGGGTTTTGCCATCGGCACCGCGCTCGGCGTTTTGCTGGCGGTCGCCATTGTCCATAATCGGGCTATGGATCGCTCGGTCATGCCGTGGGTCATTGCCAGCCAGACCATACCGATTATCGCGGTGGCACCGATGATCATCGTCGTGCTCAATTCCATCGGCATATCGGGGCTGCTGCCAAAGGCACTGATTTCGACCTATCTGAGCTTCTTCCCCATCGTGGTCGGAATGGTGAAGGGGCTGCGCAGCCCTGAGAGCATTCAGTTAGACCTGATGCACACCTATTATGCAGCACCTTCGCAAATCTTCTGGAAGTTGCGATGGCCGTCTGCCCTGCCCTATCTGTTCACTTCGCTGAAAATCGCCATCGCCATTTCGCTGGTGGGTGCCATCGTCGGTGAACTGCCGACAGGGGCCGTTGCGGGTCTGGGCGCACGGTTGCTATCCGGCTCCTATTACGGCCAGACAGTACAAATCTGGGCCGCACTGTTCATGGCCGCCGCAGTCGCCGCCATTCTTGTTGCGATGGTCGGCATCGCCCACACCGCTGTGCTGAGAAGAATGGGAGAGCGGCCATGAGCAATCCTGGTTGGGTTATCGGCGCTGTCATTTTCTGGCTCGCCGCCTGGGCATTGAACGAATGGCTGGTGCGCCAGCGTTTTCAGACGCCCGTCGCAAAACGTGCGAGCAGCATCGCCATCCCGCTGATCTTCGGTGCGGCCATCATCGTGCTGTGGGAGGGCATGGTTCACGGCTTTGCCATCCCATCGATCCTGCTGCCAGCGCCGAGCGCCATCTTTCTGCGCCTCATCAGTTCCGTTCCCATCCTGTGGGCTGATTTCCGACAGACGTTTCTGAAAGCGGTGCTGACCGGATATGTGCTGGGCTGTGGTCTCGGCTTTGCCGTTGCCATCATCATAGATCGCTCCCCCTTCCTGCAACGCGGGCTGCTGCCGATTGGCAATTTCGTCTCTGCCCTGCCAGTGGTCGGGATCGCGCCGATCATGGTCATGTGGTTCGGCTTCGACTGGCTGTCCAAGGTCGCTGTCGTCGTCATCATGACGTTCTTTCCCATGCTGGTGAACACGGTGCAGGGGCTCTCGGCTTCCAGCCACATGGAGCGCGATTTGATGCACACCTATGCCGCAAACTGGTGGCAGACCTTGGTGAAGCTGCGCCTTCCGGCCGCTTGGCCTTTCATCTTCAACGCTTTGAAGATCAACTCTACGCTGGCGCTGATCGGTGCCATCGTCGCCGAGTTCTTCGGCACGCCCATCGTGGGCATGGGATTTCGTATTTCGGCCGAAATGGGCCGGAGCAATGTGGACATGGTCTGGGCCGAGATTGCCGTGGCGGCACTCGCAGGCTCGGGCTTTTACGGTTTGGTGGCGCTCGCAGAACGGGCCGTCACTTTCTGGCATCCGTCCGTCCGCAGTGGACGCACGTAAACAACGAAAAAAGGGAACAGCGATGAGAAACAGATTTGCATCCATGCTTCTGGCCGGGGCAACGCTGATGACGGCGTTCGGCGCGCACGCCGCCGAAAAGGTAACGCTTCAGCTCAAATGGGTCACGCAGGCCCAGTTTGCCGGGTATTATGTTGCCAAGGACAAGGGTTTCTACGAGGCGGAAGGTCTCGACGTCGATATCAAGCCCGGCGGCCCTGACATCGCACCCGCCCAAGTTCTGGCAGGCGGCGGTGCGGACGTTGTCGTGGACTGGCTGCCTTCTGCGCTGGCAACCCGTGAAAAGGGCGTTCCACTGGTCAACATTGCCCAGCCTTTCAAGAAATCCGGCATGATGCTGACCTGCTTGAAGGAAACCGGCATCACCAAGCCGGAAGATTTCAAGGGCAAGACGCTCGGCGTCTGGTTCTTCGGCAACGAATATCCCTTCCTGTCATGGATGGCGCATCTGAAAATTCCAACCACGGGCGGTGCCGATGGCGTGACCGTGCTGAAGCAGGGCTTCAACGTCGATCCGTTGCTGCAAAAGCAAGCCGCCTGCATTTCCACCATGACCTACAATGAATATTTGCAGGTATTGGAAGCGGGCGTGAAGGCCAGCGACCTCGTCACTTTCAAATACGAGGACGAAGGTGTGGCAACATTGGAAGACGGCCTCTACGTGCTGGAAGACAAATTGAAAGACGCCACGTTCAAGGAGAACATGGTCAAGTTCGTGCGCGCCTCCATGAAGGGTTGGAAGTGGGCGGAAGAAAACCCCAACGATGCCGCTGACATCATCCTGGAAAACGACGCATCCGGCGCGCAGACCGAAGCGCACCAGAAGGGCATGATGACGGAAGTTGCCAAGCTGACCGCCGGCTCCACGGGCGCTCTCGACAAAGCCGATTACGACCGCACCGTCAAAACGTTGCTGGGCGGCGGCTCCGACCCCGTCATCACAAAGGAGCCGACCGGCGCATTCACGACTGACATCACCGATGCTGCGTTGAAGTAGGATATTGCCATTCTCAGGGCGCGGAGCAATTTTTCGCGCCCTGAGCTTCCAATGGGACGTTATCAAGCCACGAGATTTAACATACGAAATGTAGACCCAACCGACCTGTAAGACGGATTGAATTACCTCGCGCGACCATTTACACTCCATCACGACAAAGTTGAATATTTGCCTTGCGATAAATTTTGCCTTTTGTGGACGGGCATGTTTCTTGAAGGACGCAGAAAGCTGCGAGGTGGGCGAAGGTTTTGTCACCCGGATTTTTGCTTTCATTTTCGCATGACCTTCAAAGGCACCTGATGTGTTGGCTGGACGTGCGATCCGATATCTGGAACGGACAGGCACATGCAGCGTAAGACAATCGCATCCGGGCTCGCAATCATCATGGCTTCGGCACTTATTGCGCCCGGACTTGCTGGTGCCCAGGGTGGAGCTGACCGCAAAAATCTACCCTCCATCGTCGTCAGTGAAGCAACGACGCGCGAACTCGTGGACCGTGTTGTGGCGACGGGAACGCTGAGGCCGGTCGATGAGATTTACGTTCAGCCGCTGGTGGATGGCTTGTCGATTGACACCTTGAATGTCGATATCGGCGATAAGGTCGCGGCAGGCACCTCGCTTGCCGAGCTTTCAAAGGACAGTCTGATCCTGGAAAAAAGTCAGCTTCAGGCCAACAGGGCCAAGGCGGAAGCTTCCGTTGCGCAAAGCAAGGCTCAGGTCATAGAGGCACAAGCCAATTACGACGACGCCATTCGCCAACGTGACCGGGCAGACCGTCTCGGTAAATCCGGTTCTGGTTCGGTTTCTCAGGTCGAACAGACCGCTGCCGCTGCAGAGGTAGCACTGGCACGCCTTCAGGCCTCCAGGCAGGCCGTCACGGTTGGTGAAGCCGACATCAAGGTCGTGGATGCGCAGATCGGCGATATCGATCTGAAACTATCGCGCACCAGCGTCAAAACACCCGTCGCCGGTATTATTTCGGCCAAGAATGCCCGTGTCGGTGCCATCGCCAGCGGCAGCGGCGATCCGCTCTTTACGGTTATCAAGGACAATGCGATCGAACTGGTTGCCGATCTCTCGGAAACCGACATCCAGAAAGTCGAGCCCGGGCAACGGGCCGTCATCACGGTTGCTGGTGGTCGCAACAAGATAGAAGGCAAGGTACGGCTGGTCTCACCCACGGTTGACGCGACAACGCGTCTCGGCTCCGTCCATATTTTGCTGCCAGCTGATAGCCCAGCGCGCGCCGGTATGTATGGTAGCGCCGAAGTGGTGATAGCCTCCGCCAATGCCTTGGCACTCCCGCTTTCGGCCGTTACCTCAGGCCGCGATGGTTCGACCACCAGGCGCGTCGAAGATGGCGTGGTTAAACAGGTGGCTGTCGAAATCGGCATTCAGGACGGTGGTTTCGTGGAAATCAAGAACGGGATTTCTGTGGGAGACGTGGTCGTCGAAA
Organism: Rhizobium skierniewicense; assembly: GCF_014196515.1. Classification (GTDB taxonomy): domain Bacteria; phylum Pseudomonadota; class Alphaproteobacteria; order Rhizobiales; family Rhizobiaceae; genus Agrobacterium; species Agrobacterium skierniewicense. The sequence goes on from NZ_JACIDV010000005.1 coordinate 39,063, forward strand.
AAGCGGGCGCATTCGTGCGCGATGGTGACAAGATCAACCCGGTCCCGGCTGATGCCGCAGCCTCGAACTGACTGAGAGAACACCATGAATTTTTCCGCATGGTCCATCCGTAATCCGATAGCACCGCTGCTTTGCTTCGCATTGCTGCTGTTTTTAGGCGTCAAGGCATTTTATGATCTGCCGATCACCCGCTTTCCCAACATCGACGTGCCGGTGGTAGCGATTACCGTCACACAAAGCGGCGCATCACCGTCCGAACTCGAAGCGCAGGTCACAAAGGAAGTCGAAGACGCGGTCGCGTCCATCAGCGGCATCGATGAGATACAGTCAACCGTCACAGACGGCCAGTCCCTTACCACTGTTCTGTTCCGAATCGAAAAGCCAACGGAAGAAGCGGTTCAGGACACCAAGGATGCCATTGATAAAATCCGCAGCGAGTTGCCTGCGGATATCGAAGAGCCCGTTGTCAGCAAGATCGATGTTGAGGGGCAGGCAATCCAGACCTTTGCCGTCTCCTCGCCCAACATGACGCTGGAGGAGCTGTCCTGGTTCGTGGACGACACCATCAAGCGGGCGCTTCAGGGCCAGTCGGGTATCGGCAAGATCGACCGCTACGGCGGCGCGGACCGCGAAGTGCGTGTGTCTCTCAATCCAGCCAAACTCGATGCCTACGGTATCACCGCATCGGACGTGAACACACAGCTGCGCGGCACCAACATCGATCTCGGCTCCGGTCGCGGACAGGTGGCAGGCAACGAACAGACGATCCGTACCTTGGGCGATACTCGTGATGTGGCGCAGCTGTCCAACACCACGATTTCGCTGTCCAATGGTCGCTTCGTCAAGCTGTCGGAACTCGGAACCGTCACCGACACCTATGAAGAGCCGAAATCCTTCTCGCGCTTCAACGGCAACCCGGGCGTAACCTTTGCCGTCTTCCGTTCCAAAGGCGCAAGCGAGGTATCCGTTGCCGAAACGGTCGCGCAAAATCTCGATAAGGTGCGCGCAGACCATCCCAATGTCTCCATCGAAATGGTCGATGACTCCGTCTATTTTACCTATGGCAACTATGAGGCCGCCCTTCACACGCTCGTTGAAGGCTCTATTCTTGCCGTTGTCGTGGTCCTGCTTTTCCTGCGAAACTGGCGTGCGACACTGATTGCCGCTGTGGCGTTGCCACTGTCAGCTATCCCGACCTTCTGGGTCATGGACGTCCTAGGCTTCTCACTCAACCTCGTCAGCTTCCTCGCCTTGACGTTGGCAACGGGTATCCTCGTGGACGATGCCATCGTGGAGGTGGAAAACATCTCCCGCCACATAAAGATGGGCAAATCGCCCTATCGTGCCTCGCTGGAGGCCGCCGATGAAATCGGCCTAGCGGTCATCGCCACCAGCTTCACCATCATTGCGGTCTTTGTACCGGTGTCTTTCATGCCGGGCATACCGGGTCAGTATTTCATTCAATTCGGCCTCACGGTTGCGTTCTCGGTGTTTTTCTCACTGATGGTCGCGCGCCTCATCACACCGCTGATGGCCGCGTACCTCATGCGTTCCGATGATGCTGTCGATGACCACCACGACAATGACGGCTGGCTGATGAAATCCTATACGCGGATGGTCACGGCGACCACCAGCAAATGGTGGGCGCGTTATCTGACATTGCTGGGTGCCATCGGCTTCCTCGTCGGGTCCATCGTGCTTCTCAGCGGCGTTCCAGGCAGCTTCCTGCCGCCGGATGACGCATCGCGCGTCGTGCTGTCCGTAGAACTTCCACCAAACGCGAAACTTGAAGAAACCGACGCGACGACATCGAAAATCTTTCAGGCCGTGAAAGATATCGACGGCGTCCAGAGCGTTTTCATTCTTGGCGGCGCATCGCCCAAGGGCGACCTTGAGTTACGACGTGCGACAGTGCGCGTCATTCTCCAGAACATCGATCATTCGCTTCTGAAAACACTCGTCAATAGCGGGCTGGGCTCGATACCGCTCATCGGCCCCTACCTTCCCAAGGTCGAAGACAGGGGCAGAACACGACCGCAATGGGATGTGGAGCGCGATATTTTCGCCAGGGTGAACACCATACCGGACGTTCGCATCATCAAGCTGAACGATCGTGGCGAACGGGAACTGAGTTTCAACTTCCTGTCGTCGAGTGAAGAGGATTTGCAAAAAGCGGTGAGCACTCTGGAGACGCGTCTTCGCGCCTCGCCGATCCTTGTCAATATCAGCTCGGAAGGCGCACTTCCACGCCCGGAACTGCAAATTCGTCCGCGCAAGGACGAGATCGCACGCCTCGGCATCACCCCGCAGCAGATATCGCAGACGGTACGCGTGGCGACCATCGGCGATATCGATGCGCAACTCACCAAGATTTCGCTGGATGATCGGCAAATCCCGATCCGCGTTCAGGCATCGCTCGACGTTCGTCGTGATCTAGCCTCCATCCGAGCCCTGAAGATCAAGACGGCAACCGGCGCCACGGTGCCACTCTCCAGCGTTGCCGACATTGACTACTCCGAGGGTCCGAGTTCGATCAAGCGCAACGATCGCAACCGCGTGGTCTCCATCGGCTCTGATGTCCCGTTTGGCACGGCGCTGGACACCTCCTCGGCCGAGTTCAAGCGCATCGTTGCCGAGACCAAGCTGCCTGCCACGGTGCGTCTTGCCGAAAGTGGTGACGCAAAGGTACAGGGGGAAATGCAGCAGGGCTTCACCAATGCCATGCTGCTTGGCCTCCTGTTGGTGCTGGTTGTTCTCATTCTGTTGTTCAAGGATGTCATCCAGCCCTTCACCATCCTGTTCTCGCTACCGTTGGCGATCGGCGGTGTAGCGGTGGCTCTCATCATCACAAACAACGCGCTGTCGATGCCGGTCCTGATTGGCATCCTGATGCTGATGGGTATCGTCACCAAAAACGCCATTCTTCTGGTGGATTTCGCCATTGAAATGCGTCGTCATGGCATGGAGCGGGTTCACGCCATGGTTGAGGCCGGGCGCAAGCGCGCCCGCCCCATCATCATGACCTCCATCGCCATGTCGGCAGGCATGCTGCCGTCTGCGCTGGGCGTGGGCGAAGGTGGATCCTTCCGTTCGCCGATGGCCATTGCCGTCATTGGCGGCATCATCGTGTCGACGGTTCTATCTCTGGTTGTCGTTCCGGCCTTCTTCCTCATCATGGACGACCTGTCGCTACTCCTCGGTCGCCTCTTCGGCCGCTTCATCGGCAAGAAGGAAGAGGAACATCCGGTCCTGTCCAGCGAGGAACTATCGGAAGCGGCCCGTACCAATCAAGACGCGTTGTTTGGCCTTGAAGAGCGTCTGGCAAACATCGAGCGAAAAAACGGTGCAGGCCAAAACAACAACGATAATGCCAGCAATGTTCTGCGTCTGCCGCCGCTGGCCGCAGAATAACATTATCAGCGACAGCCAAGGAAACACCGGAACGGTCCGGCGTTTCTGTTCAGTCTGCGGATGAGAGAAGCAAACGGGTTGATCGAAATCGAGGTCGTTGAAACGGCCTCGATTCCGCTTCAATTATTTTCCGGCCTCACAACCCGCCATGTTGCCGGAGGAAGTCGACGATGGTTCCGACGCCCTCGCCGCGTTTCATATCCGTGAAAACAAATGGCATGTCCTTGCGCATACGTTTTGCGTCCGTATCCATCACACCAAGGTCGGCACCGACATAGGGCGCAAGATCCTTTTTGTTGATGACCAGCATATCGGAGCGCGTGATGCCGGGGCCACCCTTGCGCGGGATTTCCTCACCCTGACAGACTGAGATGACGTAGAGCGTGATATCGGCAAGATCAGGCGAAAACGTCGCAGCCAGGTTGTCACCGCCGGATTCAATGAAGACGATGTCGAGATCTGGAAAACGTTCGTTGAGGCCCGCAATTGCCTGAAGATTGATGGTCGCGTCTTCGCGAATGGCCGTGTGCGGGCAACCTCCGGTTTCCACACCAACGATGCGCTCGGAAGGCAGCGCCTGCATGCGCACCAGCGCTTCTGCATCTTCTTTCGTATAGATATCGTTGGTCACGACAGCGACCGAGTAATCGGCGCTCATGGCCTTGCAGAGTTTGTCCGTCAGAGCTGTTTTGCCTGAGCCGACAGGCCCACCGATACCGACCCGAAGCGGGCCATTTCCCGATTTCATTCGATTTTCCTTCCGAATACTGTTGGTTCTGACAAAGATGGTTTCGCAAAGCCCATCCAACGGACTAAGAACGGAAAAGCCGTGTTTCCTGTATTTCATGCCGCATGGATGCGGTATCGGCCATAATTGTCGCGGACCCAAGATCATCCAGCGTTGACGTGGCTCCACGCTTGGCAACGCATGCGATGTCGGCTTCCAGTTGCGCAAGGGTCGCAACACCGTCTTTTTGTCCCGCAATCCCGAGACGAATGCCCGCAGAGACAAGCTGGGAAACGCCGGAATGTAAATATGCTGCCAGCGCATCTTCGAGCGCAATGTCATGGGCCGCCGCTATAGCACCCACCGCCACGGGGTAAGGCGTCGCCTTGGCAAGGCGTTTGAAAACGGCGTGCGGCCACGCGCCTGCGGCGTCGATGAATGCATCCCCCAGTTGGACCGTTTCACGATACCGCTCCGCACAACCGGCCAAAGCCTGCCCCAATTCGACCAATTCGGCAAGCGCCTCCCGGTCTTCGTGAGATCGCCATCCATGCGCCAGCAATACGGCGTCATTCCATAGAGTCCCACGGTGCAGAATAGGGCGTATCCAATGACGAAGATCGGTCGCATTTGAAAGGTGCCGGTCGTTCACGGCACTTTCCAAACCGCCGGAGTAGGAAAACGCCCCAACGGGAAAGGCCGGAGACATCCAGGCCAGCAGCCTCAGCAACGCATCCACCGTATGGGGCATGGATCAATCATGGCTGTGGTGGTGATGGTCAGGCCCATGCGAATGGCCACCATGGGCGTGATAGGCACCGCGCGCGGGCTGAAACGGTTCTTCCACCTCACACACCCTCGCACCCAGGCCCTCGAGCATGGACCGGATGACGTGGTCGCGGAGGATCAGGATGCGCTTATCCTCGATCTGGGCAGCAAGATGGCGGTTGCCAAGATGCCAGGCGAGCTCGATGAGATGGAGCGTGCTTTTGGCCGTCACTTCAAACAGCTTTTCGTTGGCTGCTCGAACTTCGACGAGGTCGCCATTCTCGATGACCAGCAGATCGCCATGCGCAAACAGCACAGGCTCCTTGAGATCGAGCATCACCATCTCATCATTCTGGAGATGCAGCAACTTGCGACGCAGGTGCCTCTGGTCATGGGCGAGCGTGACGTAACCGGAGGGTTCGTCACCTGGTGTGCCAGCGGGAAGATAAGATTGTACGCGCAGCATGAGATCATCCAGAATTGGTTTTCATCGACACCGAAACCTGAAGGATGCTGCTGGCGAATGCAAGCCGCTTATGGTGAAAGCAGCGCGATCCGCGACATAAAAACGTCCACAATCAACAAATTAGGACGCGACCGCCAAAGTCGCTTTCAGGTCTCCCACGGCTTGTGCGATGGGCAGGTCGCTTTCGTGGCGCACACAATTGCGACCGGAGGCCTTAGCCAGATACAGCGCCTTGTCGGCGGCCGAAAACGTATCGTATTTGGAACGTACAGAATCGATATCGGCAACACCGACAGAGACTGTCGTCTGCACCTGATGCGAGTTAAAGTTGATCGTCAGGCAAGACACGCGAATCCGTGCCAGCTCTATCAAAGCAAGCCGATCCTTGATCTGACCACCGCGAACGATAACCGCAAACTCCTCGCCGCCGAGTCTCGCCACGCAGTGAAACTCACCAAATACATCGGCGATGGCTGCAGCAGCTTTCTTGATGACGACATCTCCGGCAGCATGGCCGTAGTTATCGTTGATCCCCTTGAACCGGTCCAGATCGAAAATCGCGAGCGAAGCATCGTTGAGGACTTCCTCGAAACACTGATTGAACGCACGACGGTTGGCAAGGCCGGAGAGCGTATCGGTTTTGCTCAGCCGCTCGAACTCCGCATGGGAATCGTGCAGCTTACGAACCGCTTTGGATAGGACAGCACACAAGATCAGTGTGACGATGCCGCCGACGATCCATGCCATGACCACGCTGTAAGCCAGCGCGCTGTAAAGCGGCAGCGGCAAGACATCGAAAAATGCGCCCACAGCGATAACCGCGGTACTGACGATAACGGACAGAATAATGGAAATAAAAACCATCTTGGCTGCAAAGTTGCGGAGATTCTGGCCTTGGCCGGTCTCGCTCAAACTCATTTCTAACGAAATCATTTTTTTAAAATGTTCAATCATCACACCTCCCCTTGCATGACCTATCGATAACCTTCAGAGATTGGTTGAAAGTAAAGTGGTTGTATAAATTTTTATCTACCATCGGTATATTTTAAAATTACTTTTGACAGTAAATATACGCTTAATTCTGCGCGTGACTGAAATGCTGTTCCAGGCTAAGTGCCTTTGAATGGAGGGCAAAGGGGCCGACGTCTATGGCCCGATCAAGCAGATGCCGCTTTTATTTAAACCGGAATTTACCGATTTCCAAAAGAGTGAAAAACAGGTGCAACCTATGACAATCATTAACGATTTCATGGTGCAGTCTGGATCTTCGATGTGAGCATATGCGACGAAAGCTCGACCGGCTGCGGGCTTCAGTGCAACCGAAGGCGCTTCCTAGAACAGGAAATAACGTTGCGCCATCGGCAGAACCGTTGCCGGTTCACACGTCAAAAGCTCGCCATCGGCCCTAACCTCATAAGTCTCTGGATCGACCTCGATATGCGGCGTTAGCGAATTGTGGATCATAGACGCCTTGGAGATTCCACCACGCACATTGCGCACCGCCAGAAGCCTCTTGGCAACGCCGAGGCGCTGTGCCAGCCCACCATCCAGAGACGCCTGTGATACGAAAGTCACCGAGGAATTGGTACGCAGCTTACCGTAAGCCGCAAACATCGGTCGATAATGCATCGGCTGCGGCGTTGGAATCGAGGCATTGGGGTCGCCCATCGGTGCTGCGGCAATCGAGCCGCCCAACAGCACCATTTCCGGTTTCACACCGAAGAAGGCCGGGTTCCACAAAACAAGATCGGCACGCTTGCCGACCTCGATAGAGCCGATTTCGTGGCTGATACCGTGCGCAATAGCGGGATTGATGGTGTATTTCGCGATATAGCGGCGAACACGGAAATTGTCGTTTTCGCCCTTTTCCTCTGTCAAGCGACCACGCTGCCGTTTCATCTTGTCCGCCGTCTGCCACGTTCTGATCGCGACCTCCCCCACGCGGCCCATGGCCTGGCTATCAGAGGAAATGATCGAGAACGCGCCGATATCGTGCAGAATATCTTCGGCCGCGATGGTTTCCTTGCGGATACGGCTTTCCGCAAAGGCGATGTCTTCCGGTATCGACGGCGACAGGTGATGGCAAACCATCAGCATATCCAGATGCTCTGCCAGTGTGTTGATCGTATAGGGCCGCGTTGGATTGGTGGACGACGGAATGACGTTGGGGTTGCCACAAATCTTGATGATATCGGGCGCATGACCGCCGCCCGCCCCCTCCGTATGAAAGGCGTGGATGGTGCGCCCGTTGATGGCCGCAATCGTGTCTTCCACGAAGCCGCTCTCATTGAGCGTATCGGTGTGGATCATCACCTGCACATCGAACTGATCGGCAACCGTCAGGCAGTTGTCGATGGCAGCGGGTGTCGTGCCCCAGTCCTCATGCAGTTTCAGCGAAGACGCGCCTGCAAGGATCATCTCTTCCAACGGGGCTGGCAGGGATGCGTTGCCCTTGCCCGCCAGTGCCAGATTCATCGGGAAGGCATCGAAGCTTTCGATCATCCGCTCGATGTGCCATGCGCCCGTGCAGGTCGTGGCCAGCGTGCCATGCGCTGGACCCGAGCCCCCGCCCAGCATGGTGGTGACGCCGCTCATCAGGGCTTCTTCGATCTGTTGCGGGCAGATGAAATGAATATGGGCATCCATACCACCAGCTGTGAGAATTTTCCCTTCACCCGCAATCGCCTCGGTCGAGGGGCCGACAATGATGGTTACACCTGACTGCGTATCCGGGTTCCCAGCCTTGCCGATGGCGTGTATGCGGCCATCCTTCAAACCGATATCGGCCTTGTAGACACCGCTATGATCGACAACGACGACATTGGTAATGACGGTGTCAACAGCACCTTCAGCGCGCGTGGCCTGGCTTTGCCCCATGCCATCACGAATGACCTTGCCGCCACCGAACTTGACCTCTTCGCCGTAGGTCGTGAAATCTTTCTCGATTTCGATGAAGAGTTCGGTATCGGCAAGACGGACTTTGTCACCCACGGTGGGACCAAACATGCTGGCGTAGGATGCGCGGGAAATTTTGTAAGGCATGAAAATCAAGCTCCTTGGGAAGCGGAGAATACAAAGGCAGAAGTCAGATCAGAAACCGTCTGATAGCGCGCGAAGGTCTTCGGCGCGTTTTGTGCTCATATCGGCAAGGCACGAGGACACGAGCATAGGTTCCATGGACCCACCACGCGCTTGAAAACCGAAAGATTCGCAATTGGCATCGCGAAAGGAAACCCAGGCGCGTTGGGCTACCACAAGCGCATCGACCGCGCCCTTGGTGTCGTCCTCGGCGCTCTTGTCCCAATCGCTCATCTTTTTGCGAACCTGCTGATACGCCGCATTCAAATCCTTGTCTGCCTTCTCATAGTCGAGGTCGGCACAGGCATTCATGTCGCTCTGCGTCGAGGGCTCCGCACAATTCGGTTCATCTTGCGCTCGTGCTTCAAAGGCTAGTGTGCCAGATAAGAATGCCGCGCAGGCAAGCAACAGGCTGAGTGGCGCGGAGCGGAGCGACTGGGCAATCATGATCACAGCTTTCCCATGACGAGTTTGCGAAAACCATAGACCTCGCGTTTGCCGGAAAGCGGTACCAGCGTCACCTCGCGCTTCTGGCCAGGCTCGAAGCGAACAGCGGTTCCGGCAGGAATATCCAGCCGCATACCATGCGCCGTCTCCCGCTCGAAATGCAGGGCAGCATTGGTTTCCGCAAAGTGATAATGGCTCCCAACCTGAACCGGCCGGTCGCCCGTGTTGGAAACCTCGATCGTAACGGTCGGCTGCCCGGCATTGAGTTCGATCTCGCCTTGGGCGGCAATGACTTCACCTGGGATCATGATCTTGTCCTCTCATCGTCACGCAGCTTTGACTGGGAAACAACCCTGGGCTTTCAAGACCCGTTTGGTCGAAGCCGGATTGTTCACAAGCTTTTCCGCCGGACGGACCGGACGCCGCACCAGTTCGCCACCGCAATTGGGACACTTGCCGCCCAGCACGTTGGTGGCGCAATCGCTGCAATAGGTGCATTCGAACGAACACATGACGGCATCCAGGCTATCGGGGGCCAGATCCCTGTCACAGCATTCACAGTTAGGGCGGAGTTCAAGTGTCATGATGCGTCCTCAGCGAATGGGTTCGTGAACGGTCACCAGCTTGGTGCCATCCGGGAACGTCGCTTCCACCTGCACGTCATGGATCATCTCGGCAATTCCATCCATGACCTGATCGCGGGTGATGACATGCGCGCCGGCTTCCATCAGATCAGAGACAGCGCGGCCATCGCGCGCGCCTTCGACGACGAAATCGGTAATCAAGGCAATGGCTTCGGGGTAATTGAGCTTCACGCCTCGTTCCAGACGCCGACGCGCCACCATGGCGGCCATGGAAATCAGAAGCTTGTCTTTTTCTCTGGGGGTCAGGTTCATGTTTGTCCCGTCTGTAGAGCGCCATGCGTTCTTTAGGACGCATAAAGGGCACTCGAACTCTTATTCAACTCGCGCATCAGAGATTCCAGACTTTCGGCACTGGCGCGCCATTCCGCAAGAGCGAAATGATCGGAAACAGCATTTTTCTCAAGGTAAATCCGTCCGAAGCCGACAGGCGCACCACGAGCTTTCCCTGCCACTCGCTGGCACCGCCGGAAAACCCAGCAACCGCCCGTATTTTAGGCAGAAGAGCCTCCGCAAAAGGGCCGATATAAAGAAGCGTCGCAAATGCCACCTGGCCGGATAGAACCGGGGCGGCACTGGTCAGTTCGGCAATTCTCCCGTCGAGCCTGATATCCTCTGCATGAACCAGTTTGCCGCCGTGACGTATGCGCCACCGATCCCTGAACAACCCCTCCTCCATCGCTTCTCCCATGGCCTGACGACCGAGAAGAACGGCTTCGACAGCGATGAATTCAGCGGAAGCATCGATATCCGCTTCCAGTCGGCGGGTCAGCGATGCGCGGTCAAACAGAATGGTTTCCTGCGGGAGCCAGTGAAGCCTGGCGTCGGGCCCGGCGGTGACGCGGGCAGTAACCGTGGTCGTGCCGGCTGCTGCCTTGTAAACTTTTTCGCAGGCCTGCGTCGTGACAACAAGCGACGTGCCAGCACCGGCAACGGCATGCCACTCCAACTCGTCCCCCCCGGTCAAACCACCGGAAGAGTTGATGAGAATGGCCTCCATTTCATTGGAGAAGGTATTGGGTAGCCTGATCTTGGCGCAGCCTTCCTGGAACAATTCGTCCAGACGGCTGCGTCCATTCAGAGCTTTGGTTACAACGCGCCCGCGGCCTCGGGCACGTTGCGGGCGGTGTTGAGGGATGATTTGTTCGTCTGCCTGCACGTCGTCTCCGAAGCATTCGCGGATGCGGAAACCGCTTTCACAGAGCAATCGGTCTTCGCAGTTGCGTCGACAACCATCTGCCCTTCCGTGTTCTGGAAGAAATCCCACATTCTTTCGGCTGCATCAAGCCGTTGGACCATCTCGGTCGAAGGCAATTTGCGCTCCACCACCTGCTGTACCTTCGCCGTGACGTCGCTCGATGGCTTGCGGATGATGGCCGCCGCCGATGCAACGACATCCGCCTTCATCGTCGCACGTGGCCATGCATGGTCCCAGGCCTCGATGACATAGGAATGGATGCGCGAACCGCTTTTGCAGACATCGTAGGAGTTGACCGTGAAGCTGTCAGTGGACTTGCTCTTGACCGCACCCTTGCAGCCATCGATTTCCGCCCAGCGCTTCAACGCTATCTCACCGCTATATTGCCAATAAGGCTTTCCACCACCCTGATAGGGATTGGCCGGGTCCTTCAGACCAGCAAAAGCGACAATGGACAGCGGCTTTGCAGGCGCGCAGCTTTTTACGTCCGGTGCCCACTTGCCCTCATTTTCCTGAGGAAGACCAGCGCGTAACGAGGCAACGAAGCCTGCTGCAGCAAAATCGGTGCTGCCACTGCAGAGATATTGCGACAACATGCGCCCGCCGCCGGAATAGCCGGAGCCGTAAAAACGCGCCTCATCAACGCAAAGCTTCGCTTTGATCATGTTGACCGCATCACGAATGAAAGCGGGCTCATCCAGGCCGCCATCACGCTTGGTTACGCCGGGTACGTTCCAGGCATTCGTGCCGGGCAGTTCGCCGCTGAGGCTACCCTGAAGCGCCACGACGACGATGCCTTCGCGCTCGCCGACCGTGTCCCAGCCGCTGCGGTCGAGTTGACCGTTCGGATTGCTGTTGCTGCCATGAAAATCGAACACGACCGGCATTTTTTTCCGACCATCATAGGAAGACGGAACAAAATAAACACCGCTGCGTTTAGATCCCTCAGACATCAGCGAAAACGCGTGTCTACCCGGCTGAGTGGTCTGGCCGCAGTTTGACGCGAAAGCAGCGGAGCTTGTTGCCGTGAGAATGGCAAATCCCGCGGCAATGGCGCGAGCGGAACGAACAAACCGGGACATCCGGCCAGCAGCAGTCGTAAAATTCATCGGCACGCCTTTATTGGCACAAGTCCCCGACAGTATGCCGGAAAATACGTGGAATGTAAGGGATCGACGGGAGCGGCATGCAGATGGCCTCGCCATTGTGTCTTGCGTGCAGCAGTTTCGTTGCCAATAACACACGTTTTTAGTCAATGAAACGCTAAAATTGCGCATGATTGCCATGCAGCCGCGCATAGCGGATCACATTCCTGTAATATCTGTGCGCCGCCGCACGCGGAAAATCTCTTCAGATAGTCGGTTATACTGTGAGATGGCGTCTTGCTTCCGGTGTATCCAGCGTCTCTGCCACCCCTTCGTGCACGATCTCTCCGCGATCCATGATATAGACATAGTCGGCAAGCTCTCGGCAAAAATCGAGATACTGCTCCACCAGCAAGATCGCCATACCCGTCGAATCCCGCAAATACTTGATCGCCCGTCCAATATCCTTGATGATCGACGGCTGAATGCCCTCCGTCGGCTCGTCCAGAACAAGGATTTTCGGGCGTGTCACCAATGCACGGCCGATCGCCAGTTGCTGCTGCTGCCCGCCGGAAAGATCACCGCCCCGGCGCGAGAGCATGGATTGCAGCACGGGAAACAGGCTAAAAATATCATCTGGAATAAACCGCTCTTTACGCGGCAGCGGCGCATAGCCCGATTGCAGGTTTTCCTGCACGGTCAACAACGGAAAAATCTCGCGTCCCTGCGGCACATAACCCACGCCACGCTTGGCGCGCTGGTAAGGTGCAAGACCGTTGAGGCTTTCGCCACCGAAGCTGATTGTGCCAGCACTCAACCCATGCTGGCCTGTGACGGCCCTCAACAGGGAGCTTTTACCAACACCGTTGCGGCCCAGCACGCAGGTAATCTTGCCCATCTCCGCATTCAAAGAGATACCGCGCAACGCTTGCGCTGCACCATAGTGAAGATTGATTTTATCGACGCTTAGCATTTTATCGCCCCAGATAGTTCTCGATCACCTTCGGATCGCTCGACACGAAATCAATCGACCCTTCGGCCAGGACCGAGCCTTCGGCCAGACAGGTCACCTTGACACCAAGGTCCCGGATGAAGCCCATATCGTGTTCAACCACCACCACCGAGCGGGTCTTGGCGATTTCCTTCAGCAAAATTGCCGTCTCTGCGGTTTCCGCATCCGTCATGCCCGCCACGGGCTCATCGACCAAAAGCAACTTCGGCTCCTGCGCCAGGAGCATGCCGATTTCCAGCCATTGCTTTTGGCCGTGAGAGAGGTTTGCAGCCAGATCGTTGCGTCGATGGCCAAGGCGCACGGTTGCGAGAATCTCCTCGATCCGCACCTTGTCTTCTTTCGTCAGCGTGTAGAACAGCGTGGCGAAGACCCCCCGCTTGCGGTTCAGGGCCAGTTCCAGATTGTCCCACACCGTATGGCTCTCAAACACCGTCGGCTTCTGGAATTTTCGACCGATGCCCAGTTGCGCAATATCGGCCTCATCCTTCTTGGTCAGATCGATGCTGTCTTCAAAAAGCACAGTACCGCTGTTGGGCCGGGTCTTGCCGGTAATGATATCCATCATCGTCGTCTTGCCTGCCCCATTGGGCCCGATGATGGCGCGCAGTTCGCCTGGCTCGACCACGAAAGACAGGGAATTCAACGCCTTGAAGCCATCGAAGGAAACCGATACGCCATCAAGATAAAGCAGGCTTTTTATTCTGTTTTCAGAAACCGTGTTCATGTTGCCTGCTCCGCTGTCTGTTGCGCCGTCTTGTCAGCGTCTGAGGAAGCCACCTGCCGCTTTTCACGCCGCCCGGCCAGATAATGCTGGACGCTGCCGACGATACCCTTTGGGAAAAAGAGCGTCACGGCGATGAACAAGCCACCCAGCGCAAACAGCCAAAACTCTGGGTATGCGCCGGTAAAATAGCTCTTGCCGCCATTGACCAGGACAGCACCGAGAATTGGCCCGATCAGGGTGCCACGTCCGCCCACCGCAGTCCAGACGACCACCTCAATCGAGTTGGCAGGCGAAAATTCGCCCGGATTGATGATGCCCACCTGCGGCACGAACAACGCACCTGCTATACCCGCCATCATGGCCGACACGACGAATGTGAAGAGTTTGATGTTTTCCACCCGGAAACCCAGAAACCGCACGCGGCTTTCCGCATCACGAACGCCGACCAGCACCTTGCCGAACTTGGAATTGACAATGCCGGATGCAATCAGGAGGCACACCGCCAGCATGATGGCTGTCATTGCAAACAGAACCGCACGCGTCCCATCGGCCTGCACAGAAAAGCCGAGGATATCCTTGAAATCGGTCAAACCGTTATTGCCGCCAAAGCCCATATCGTTTCGGAAGAAGGCCAGCAGCAGAGCGTAAGTCATGGCCTGCGTGATGATGGAGAGATAAACGCCGTTGACGCGCGAGCGGAAGGCAAACCAGCCAAAGACGAAGGCGAGCAAGCCTGGAACAACCAGCACCATCAGCATGGCGAACCAGAACATGTCGAAGCCGTGCCAGAACCACGGCAGTTCCTTCCAGTTCAGGAACACCATGAAGTCTGGCAGAATGGGATGGCCATAGGTTCCGCGCGTACCGATCTGCCGCATCAGGTACATGCCCATGGCATAACCGCCGAGGGCAAAGAATGCGCCGTGGCCGAGCGAGAGAATGCCGCAATATCCCCACACCAGATCGAGCGCCAGCGCAAGAATTGCGTAGGAGAGATATTTGCCCAGCATCGACATGATGTAGGTCGGAATGCGGAAGGGACTGTCTGCGGGAAGCAGGAGGTTGGATGCGGGAACGAGCACCGCAATGGCCAGAATGATGGCAATGGCAATAAGAATTCGGCGGTCGAGCGCCCGAAGGAGGAAGCCGGTAATCATGCTTCGATCGCCCTTCCCTTGAGTGCGAAGAGACCGCGGGGTCGCTTCTGGATGAACAGGATGATGAGGACGAGAACAAGAATTTTGCCGAGTACCGCGCCCACCGTCGGCTCAAGGAACTTGTTGAGCACACCGAGCGTCAGCGCCCCGACAAACGTTCCCCAGAGATTGCCGACACCGCCGAACACCACGACCATGAAGCTATCGATGATGTAGGACTGGCCGAGATTGGGCGACACATTGTCAATCTGGGACAGTGCAACGCCGGCCAGACCGGCAACGCCCGAACCGAGCGCAAAGGTGAACGCATCCACCCACGGCGTGCGGATCCCCATTGATGATGCCATGCGCCGGTTCTGGGTCACGGCACGCATTTGCAGACCAAAAGCCGAGCGCTTGAGCAGAACGAGCAAGGCAAAGAACACCGACAGCGAGAAGCAGACGATCCACACGCGGTTCCAGGTGAAGTTCAGATAACCGACGCTGAACGAACCGGACATCCAGCTTGGATTGCCGACTTCGCGGTTGGTCGGCCCGAAAATGGAACGCACGCCCTGTTGCAGGATGAGCGAGATGCCCCAGGTCGCCAACAGTGTTTCCAGAGGTCTCCCATAGAGAAAACGGATAACGCCACGTTCCATCACGAGGCCGACAGCACCCGTGACCAGAAACGCCACCGGCAGCGCAATGGTCAGCGACCAGTCGAACAGCGCGGGATAGTGGCTGCGGATCACCTCCTGCACCATGAAGGTGGAGTAAGCGCCGATCATGACCATCTCGCCATGCGCCATGTTGATAATGCCCATGACGCCGAAGGTGATGGCAAGGCCAATGGCCGCTAGCAGCAGGACAGAGCCGAGCGACAGCCCGTACCAGATGTTTTGCGCCGCATCCCAGAGCGCCAGCGTGCTCTCTATATGTAAAATCGCCGCGTCGACATCGGGTTTCAGGCTTGGATCCGTAACGGATGAAGCCGCCATCAGAATGCTGATTGCACCACGTCCACCGAGATTCTTGATGGTCTCGATAGCGGCGCGTTTCTCCTCGACGGAGCGCTGTGACGCCAGAACGGAAACAGCCTTTGCCTCCTCCATTCGTGCCCGCACGTCAGCATCGGTTTCCCTGGCGAGTGCCGCTTCCAGCAGCGCGAGGTTCTCAGCGCTCGGCGCCTTCAATACGGCATCGGCAGCAGAGAGGCGCACAGATTTGTCCGGGCTCAGCAGCGTCAGGCCACCAAGGGCCGCGCGAATGACCCGGCGGAGATTGTTGTTGACGCGGATTTTCGTCACCGCAGCCTTGGGCGCTTCACCCGCGCTCTCGCCTGTCAATGGGTCGATCAGCGTGAAACTGGCACCAGCGGGCTCTGTCATAAAGACAAGGTTGTCGGACTTGCGAATGTAGAGGTCACCATCGGCAAATGCTTCGAGCGCTGGCACGACACGCGGGTCGCCTGTTGCGGCAATTTGCCCGGTGAGTGTCTCAGCCTGCTTGAAGTCTGCGGTGCCGAGCGCATTGATGAGGGCTTTGGGGTCGGTTTGCTGCGCAACGGAGGGCGCAGCGAAGCCAAGCAGCACGCCAATGATGAGCAAAACACGAAGAAACATGATCCCAAGTCTCCCTTGGAGCGAGCACAGTGTTTGAAAACCGGCAAGCAAAACTGTAAGCGACGGCGCTTTCCCCCTCAGAGCAATCCCGACCCAACATCACCCTCGGACTTATCTCCGAGGATCTGCAACAGCAGCGGCATTTTCTCGCTGACGAAGAGTTTGGAGGAGTGGTGGCAGATCCTCGGGTCAAGCCCGAGGATGACGTCGAGAGTGGTGAAAGCGTCAGTGCAGACATTGAGGCCTCTCCGATTCTGTGGAGGGGCCGAGAGGCGTAGGATTACTTACCCTTGCCACCGCATTTGCCTGTGGCGACGTTGAAGTTGCCGCATTCCATCGGCTTGCGCCAATCAGAGATCAAGTCCTTCGAGTCAGGCAGATAATCTGACCACTCGTCGCCCACGACCTGCGCAGTCTGCTGCACGATCTCGAACTGGCCGTCGGACTGGATTTCACCAATCAGCACAGGCTTGGTGATGTGGTGGTTCGGCATGACGGTGGCGTAGCCGCCCGACAGGTTCGGTACCGAAACACCGATGATGCTATCGAGAACCTTGTCGGTCTCTGTCGTGCCAGCGGCTTCGACGGCCTTTACCCAGGCATTGAAGCCGATATAGGCGGCTTCCATCGGGTCATTGGTCACGCGCTTGTCGTTCTTGGTAAAGGCATGCCATTCCTTGATGAACTCGGCATTCACCGGCGCATCGACAGACTGGAAGTAGTTCCAGGCGGCGAGATGCCCGACCAGCGGTCCGGTATCAAGACCGGCAAGTTCTTCTTCACCCACGGAGAAAGCAACGACTGGAATGTCTTCAGCCTTCACGCCCTGGTTTGCAAGTTCCTTGTAGAACGGCACGTTCGCATCACCATTGATGGTGGAAACAACGGCTGTCTTCTTACCGGCAGAGCCGAACTTCTTGATGTCCGAGACGATCGTCTGCCAGTCGGAATGACCAAATGGCGTGTAGTTGACCATGATGTCCTCTTCCTTGACGCCCTTGGACATCAGATAGGCCTTCAGGATCTTGTTGGTCGTCTGCGGATAGACATAGTCCGTGCCTGCCAGAACCCAGCGCTCGACGCCTTCTGTGCTGGCAAGATAATCGACAGCCGGAATAGCCTGCTGGTTCGGAGCGGCACCGGTGTAGAAGATGTTGCGGGAGGATTCTTCACCTTCATACTGCACAGGATAGAAGAGGATGGAGTTCAGCTCTTCGAAAACCGGCAGAACGGATTTGCGCGAAGAGGAGGTCCAGCAACCGAAGACGGCAGCGACCTTGTCCTGGCTAATCAACTGGCGGGCCTTTTCGGCAAACAGCGGCCAGTCAGAGGCGGGATCGACGACAACGGCTTCGAGCTTCTTGCCCAGCACGCCGCCCTTCTTGTTCTGCTCATCAATGAGCATCAACATGGCGTCTTTAAGCGTTGTCTCGGAAATCGCCATGGTGCCAGAGAGTGAATGGAGAACACCGATCTTGATGGTGTCGTCAGCGGCAAATGCGCCGTGGAATGCGGTTGTAGACAAAATGGCACCGAGCAAAGCGCCGGACAGCATTTTCTTTAACGTCATAGGAAGGACCCCTCTCCTGTTCAGCCTCTTTGGGCTCAGCGGTTATTTTACCGCTGCTGGAGGGGACTATCGGTCTCGCATCTGCAAAACCGTATACGTCAATTGACGTAGGTGGGGTGGCGAAACAGGAAATCAGGCCGTGCCTCGCCCGCGCATGAACGCGGGTCACGGCGTGGGTCGAGCGCTCAGTTGTGAGGCTTGCCTAGGTCCGAATGTTCCTGGATCGCTTCCTGATGATACCAACTGTCGAAATCGATATGGGTTTTCGGTGCGGCGGCGGTCGGCCCATGGAGGATCGACTCTTTACGCAAACCTTTAAAGCCTGCACGGCCACCGACGGGGAACTGGTAGATCGTTGCACTTTCCATCTGCGGGTCGCTTCTCATGACATTCACTCTTTCGTTGAATAGCCAGCATTAGTGCCTCATCTCGAATATACGCCGAAAAAAGCCGAAAAGCACCCCTTTTGATTAAAAAAATATCACATCGCCTAAAAAATAGACACATCGAAATCGCGAAGGTCCAAAGAACAGTCTTTATGCAGATCACCTCAGAATTTCAGACATTTCTGCGGGAAAAATATGCTTCGTCGGGGAAACGGCTTCATTTTTGATCAGAAACTGGACCTGCCCACATAAAAACACGGAAAATCACAGCATTTTCCAAAATTCATCCTGTGCGTATTTTTTGTTTTTTTGCTTTCAGCAACCCAGTCGCGCCAAAAAACAACGAAGCTGTCCTTCTCGCCGTCAAACTGGCACGGGGAATGCTTCTATAGGCGCAGCACTTGAAAGCGGGACTGTTCAAAAAAATGGTTTTACCCGCAGAAGGATATCAAGGCACCGCATCTTAACCTATGAGAGGTTCGTAATGACTAAGTTCAAACTCGAGTATATCTGGCTGGATGGTTACAAGCCGGTACCAAACCTGCGTGGCAAGACGCAGATCAAGGAATTCGATGAATTCCCGACACTCGAGCAGCTTCCGCTCTGGGGCTTTGATGGCTCCTCCACCCAGCAGGCCGAAGGTCATAGCTCGGATTGCGTTCTGAAGCCTGTGGCTCTTTATCCGGATCCTGCCCGCACCAACGGCGCACTCGTTATGTGCGAAGTCATGATGCCGGATGGCGTAACGCCACACTCGTCCAACAGCCGCGCGACTATCCTTGACGATGAAGATGCATGGTTCGGCTTCGAGCAGGAATATTTCTTCTACGAAAACGGTCGTCCTCTCGGCTTCCCTGACCAGGGTTACCCTGCACCACAGGGTCAGTATTATTGCGGCGTCGGCGCCAGCAGTGTCGGCGCGGTCGCTCGCGAAATCGTTGAAGAGCACCTGGACCAGTGCCTTGCCGCTGGCATCAACCACGAAGGCATCAACGCCGAAGTGGCAAAGGGCCAGTGGGAATTCCAGATTTTCGGCAAGGGCTCCAAGCGTGCCGCCGACCAGATCTGGATCGCTCGCTACCTGCTGCAGCGTCTGACAGAGCAGTACGGTATCGATATCGAATACCACTGCAAGCCGCTCGGCGATACCGACTGGAACGGTTCGGGCATGCACTGCAACTTCTCCACCAAGTTCATGCGTGAAGTTGGCGGCAAGGAATATTTCGAAGCGCTCATGGCTGCTTTCGAAAAGAACTGGAAAGAGCACATCGACGTATACGGCCCGGACAACCATCTGCGTCTGACCGGCAAGCACGAAACGGCGCCATGGAACAAGTTCTCCTATGGCGTTGCTGACCGTGGCGCATCGATCCGCGTACCGCACTCTTTCGTCAACAACGGCTACAAGGGTTACCTTGAAGACCGTCGTCCGAACTCGCAGGGTTGCCCGTACCAGATCTCGTCCATCGTTCTGAAGACGATTGCCGAAGTGCCTCTCACACAGTCGGCCGCTGCCTGATTTGTAAAAAATGGCGTCGCCCGGTTCGGGCGACGCCATTTTTCTGTAAGCCTACAGCCACCGGCCCCGCGACCCGGCAACTGGCTTCCTGAAGCCTCTGGAAAATTGGCATGGCCGCACGGCAACGCATCATCCCCGTACGCCGCGAATATAACCGCTGGGTTGCCAACCAGACGCTCGAAGACTACGCGCTACGTTTTACCGCAAAGAGCGCCCGCCAGTTTTCCTCCAGCCGCATTTCCCACACCGCCATCGGCGCAATATCGTTTCTGGCTCTGGAAGCCATTGGTGGCGCGATCACGCTGTCCTACGGCACGACCAACGCTTTTTTTGCTATCCTCGTCGCTGCCACCGTCATGTTGGCCGTGGGTGTACCAATCAGCCGTTACGCCATCCGCTACGGCGTCGATATCGATCTGCTGACCCGGGGCGCAAGCTTCGGCTATATCGGCTCTACGATAACCTCGCTCATCTATGCCGCCTTTACCTTTATGCTGTTTGCTATCGAAGCGTCGATCATGTCTGGCGCGCTGGAACTGGCGCTCGGCATTCCCCTATGGATCGGCTACATCGTTTCGGCCATCATGGTCATACCACTCGTCACCCACGGCGTGCGCCTCATCAGCCGCTTCCAGATCATCACCCAGCCCTTCTGGATCGTTCTTAACGTTCTGCCCTTTATCTTCATCGCCTTTCTGGACTGGGAAAAATTCGATCTGTGGCGCGCTTTTGCGGGGATTCACCATGCTTCCGGCCCACCCGGTACAACGGCCGATTTCAACCTGATCGAGTTCGGTGCTGCCTCTGCCGTCATTCTGGCACTGATGTCGCAGATCGGCGAACAAGTCGATTTCCTTCGCTTCCTGCCCGCCGATGGCAAGCTGAAACTACGGCACCGGTTTGCCGTGTTTCTGGCAGGCGCGGGCTGGGTTCTGGTTGGCGTACCGAAACTTCTGGCAGGCTCCTTCCTCGTCGTGCTGACCTTCAGCTCCGGCGTCCCCGTGGACCGCGCGGCCGATCCCTCGCAGATGTACCTCACGGCCTTCGGCTATATGATCCCCAACGAAAATGCTGCGCTGCTGCTGATGGTGGCCTTCGTCGTCGTTTCGCAGTTGAAGATCAATGTGATGAACGCCTATGCCGGGTCGCTGGCATGGTCGAACTTTTTCTCACGGCTCACACATAGCCATCCCGGTCGTGTCGTCTGGCTGGTGTTCAATGTGCTGATCGCGTTGCTGCTGATGGAACTGGGCATCTATCGCCTGCTGGAAGAAACACTCGGTATCTTTTCCATCATCGCCATGGCATGGCTATGCACGATCTCGGCTGATCTGTTCATCAACAAACCGCTCGGCCTTGCGCCACCCGGCATCGAGTTCAAGCGCGCCCATCTCTACGATATCAATCCGGTCGGTGTGGGCACCATGGCGCTTTCCGCCACCATCGCCCTTATTGCGCATTTCGGCGTATTCGGTACGCTGGCCGCGTCGCTTGCACCCTATCTTACCCTGATCGTCGCCTTTACCGTTTCGCCACTGCTTGCCTGGGGCACGAAAGGCAAATTCTACCTTGCCCGCAAGCCGCGACAAAAGTGGAGGCAGGAAAGCAGCATCACCTGCTCCATCTGCGAACATCCGTTCGAGCCGGAAGACATGGCCTGGTGCCCGGCCTATGCCGCGCCCATCTGCTCGCTCTGCTGCTCGCTGGATAGCCGCTGTCACGATATGTGCAAGCCAAAAGCCAAACTGAATTATCAGGTGGCCACCGTCGCCCGCACGTTCCTGCCGAATGATCTCGTCGTTCGGCTATCAAGCCGTCTGGGCCGATACGCCATGTCTGCAGCGCTCGCCGTCGCACTACTGGGTGCAACACTCGCCCTGATCGCCCATCAGGTGGGAACCGCCTCACCCGCCACCGTCGACGTGGTCAATCGCACCATTCTCGCCGTTTTCTTCGTCTTTGCCGTTATCGCTGGCATCGTCTGCTGGTTTCTGGTTCTTGCCCATGACAGCCGCGTTGTCGCGGAAGAGGAATCCTCACGACAAAACACGCTCCTTCTCAAGGAAATCGCAGCCCACAAGAAAACGGACGCAGCGCTTCAAAATGCCAAGGACACGGCAGAAGCCGCCAACCGTGCAAAAAGCCGTTACGTGGTTGGCCTCAGCCATGAATTGCGCACCCCGCTCAATGCCGTTTTGGGTTACGCACAAATCCTGGAGCGCGACGAAACGATCCCACAACCGCGCCAGTCCGCCATCAAGGTTATCAGACGTTCCGCAGATCATCTTTCCGGCCTGATCGACGGTCTGCTTGATATCTCAAAGATAGAAGCGGGCCGCTTGCAGGTCTATTCCAACGAAATCAACATTCAGGATTTTCTCGACCAGATCATCGATCTTTTCCGCCCGCAGGCACAGGCAAAGGGCCTTGAACTGAAACATGAACGCACCCGTGCCCTGCCCCAATATGTCCGCACGGACGAGAAGCGCCTGCGCCAGATCCTCGTCAACCTTCTCTCCAATGCCATCAAGTTCACCGACACTGGTACCGTGAACTTCGATGTCGCCTATCGCAGCCAGGTAGCAACCTTTAGCATCTCGGATACGGGACGCGGCATAGCCGAAAAGGATTTGAACCGCATCTATGAGCCGTTCCAGCGTGGTGAGGCAGAGAGCATCCGACCTATGCCAGGCCTTGGTCTGGGGCTGACCATCACACAGCTTCTCACCAACACGCTCGGCGGCGAAATCTCCGTCGTCAGCGAAAAGGACAAGGGCTCGACCTTCAAGGTGCGTTTGATGCTGTCTGCAGTTCATCGTCCAAATACGACCCCTGCCCCGGAAAAGACCATTGTCTCCTATTCGGGTCAGCGCCGGACCATCGTCGTCGTCGATGACAATGAGGATCACCGCGAACTGATGCGCGAGGTTCTAGGGCCTCTCGATTTCGTCGTGCTCACAGCACATAGCGGCCCCGATTGCTTGACACTTATCGAGGGCGTTCAGCCAGATCTATTCCTCATCGACATCTCCATGCCCGGCATGAGCGGCTGGCAGCTCGTGACGAAATTGCGCGAGGCGGGCCAGACAGCCCCGCTCATCATGCTTTCGGCCAATATCGGCGATGGCTCAATCGCCGGTGCGGGCGATGACAATCACAACGATACGATTGCCAAGCCCGTCGATATCCGCCGTCTCTGCGACAAGCTCGCGGTGCATCTGGGCCTTGCATGGGTCTATGAAGCCGATACGCCCGCACCGGCCAAACCCGCCAAGGCCGAAATCAGCACGCCGGGGCCGTCGCACATCAAGGATTTGCAGCAACTGGGTGAAATTGGCTATATACGCGGTATCGAGGCAAAGCTTAAGGATCTCGCACGAACATCAGAAAACCTGCCTTTCACCGAAGAACTGGCAAGTTATGTGCACGCCTTCGATATGGCGGGTTATGCCGCGTTTCTTAGCCGTTTCGAAAGTACCGGACACAAGGAGCGTCAACCATGAGCGTACCATCTGCCGCGATGGCGAAGGATATTGTTCTGTTGGTGGATGACAGCCCTGACGCGCTGGGCTTTCTGACTGATGCGCTGGAGCAATCGGGCTTTTCCGTACTGATCGCCACCTCAGGACAATCTGCTCTCAACATCTCTGAGCGCATCACGCCCGATATCATCCTGCTCGATGCGGTCATGCCGTCGATGGATGGGTTCGAGACCTGCATGCGGCTGAAATCCAACGCGGCGGTGACGCAGGTTCCGGTCATATTCATGACCGGATTGACCGAAACGGAGCACGTCGTGCGGGCGCTCGAGGCCGGTGGCGTAGACTACTTGACCAAGCCGATCAACATTGACGAATTGCGTGCCCGGATTCGCGTCCATTTGTCTAACGCACGCTCTGCGCAAAGCGCGCGGGTCGCGCTGGATGCGGCAGGACGCCATCTCCTGGCTGTGCGCAGCAACGGAGCGATCCACTGGTCAACCCCGCAGGCAACGCGGCTGGTCAACGCCGCAACAGGCCGGGATGACGGCCTTGAGATCGTCACCCAGCACGTCGCAGAGTGGCTGGCCAACCGCAGAAACGATACGTCGAGAGATCTGCCGCTCACCATCCAGCAGGCGGACCGCGCCATGTTGCAATTGACATTCCTTGGAGCGATGGGGCCGGATGAGCATCTGTTCCGGCTGATGGCAGCCAGCGACAAATCTGCGGATGTGATGTTGCGTCAGCATTTTTCACTGACCACCCGAGAATCCGAGGTCCTGCTTTGGATCGCCAAAGGCAAATCCAACCGGGACATCGGAGACATTCTCGGGCTATCATCTCGCACTGTGAACAAGCACCTTGAACAGATCTACGTCAAACTTGGCGTTGAAAACCGTGCGTCCGCTGCCGTTAAGGCGGCCCATATCCTCCACGACACATAAAAACGGGCGCCTGCTGCGCCCGTTTTTCAGATGTCAGATGCGACCGACCGATCAGCGGCAAACGCGGGTTTTCTTCACAACAACCCGACCGTGATATTGGGTGCGGACCTTTTTGACGAAGCACTCGCGTGGAGCACGATGATGCCGCGGGCGGTATTCATCACGTACAGGCTGACGGACAACGCGTTCGGTTGTCGTAACCGTTACGCCCTGCGCAAATGAAGGCGCCGCGAAGGTAATGACAGACGAGACAGCGATCAGGGACGAGATGAGAAGAGTTTTCATTTTGAGACCTCATTGATTGTCAAGCAGAACGTAACATCTGGCTTTCGGTTCCCATCTCCAAGATTAATACGCGGTAATGTTCCGAAACCCGAAAGCTGAAGAATTTCAAAAGTTAAAGGCACCCGAACATGAAAGAAACATCCAATAACCTGGTGGTCATTTCCGGCTGTTCAGGCGGCGGCAAATCCACCCTGCTGGCGGAGTTGGCAAAACGCGGTTACACCACCATTGAAGAACCCGGCCGACGGATCGTTTCGGCTGAACTGAGCTCAGGCGGCACCGCCCTTCCATGGATCAATATGGAAGCCTTTGCTCACCTTGCCGTCGCGATGGCATTGGCGGATCGCACGCAAGCGCCCGGTAACGGCTGGGTATTCTTCGACAGGGGCTTGATCGATGCCGCCTCTGCCCTCCACCATGTGTCCGGAGATGGTTTGCTTCACACACTGAAGCTGCAGCACCGATATAACCCCGTCGTGTTTATGACCCCTCCCTGGGTCGAAATCTATGTGACGGACGGCGAGCGTAAACATGATTTCGGTACGGCCGAAGCGGAATATAAGCGCCTGCTGTCCGACTATCGCGCACTGGGCTACGAAACCATTATCCTTGAGAAGACAACCACAAGCGAACGTGCCGACAGGGTTCTAAGCGTGCTGGAAGACAGACACTAAAGTCCCAGCGTTATGTCCGGTTTTTGAGCAGCTCCGACACTGTCACGAACCCAAAGCCACGCTGGCGTAGCCCGTCGATGATCTGAGGCAAGGCCTGACGGGAGACATCCCTTCCCCGATACATCACATGCAAGATGATGATCGAGCCGTTTCTGGCATTGTCGATGACATAGCGCGTCATGGCATCCGCATTTCCTGCAATGTCCTCGAAGGATTCCGGCTCGACATCCCACATGATCGTCTTGCGATCGTGCTGCCAAAGATACCAAGGCAGCGTCAGCAGTTTTTTGCCATAGGGCGGGCGAAAGAGAATTTCTCCCTGATATCCAGCCGTGCGGATGGCCGCATCCGTTCGCTCTATCTCATCTTTTACCGTGCCCGCCCCCATCCACGCCATGTTGGAATGGGTGTAGGAGTGATTGCCGATCTCATGTCCGGCATCAACGATGAGCCGTGCTTGCGGCAGATTTTCAGCGGTCTCCTTGCCGATCAGGAAAAATGTCGCCGTCACGTTCCTGTCTTTCAGGATCGTCAATACCTCTTTCGTGAAGCGCGCAGACGGGCCATCATCAAATGTGAGCGCCACGACGGGCCTGTCCGTTTCAACCCGGGCGATGATATCGCCGAACAGTTGCGTCGTTCGGGCATTGCTGAACATATGGAGCGAGGCGATCACGACCAGCAAGATGGCAAGAATGCCGGAGCCCTTCAGAATGCGCCGCGTCGTCATCGCTATCCCTAATTGCAATCCTTACACGCTGATGTTCTGATCCGCCTTGATGTCTCCATTGTGGCAACGGACATGATGCAGGCCCTTCAACGAAAAAAGCCCGGCATCGCTGCCGGGCTTCTGTCGGAATGTCGGTAGGACTTAGCTGCCCTGCTGGAAGTAGCTGTACTTGCCGTCCGGGCCCTTCTTCCACTCGTACATGACGTAGCCAGGAGCCTTTGGATCGCCCTTTTCATCGAAGGAAAGTTCGCCGAGAACGGTCATGAACTTGCCTTTCTTCATGGCGGCAGCAACGGCTTCTGCGTCAACCGAGCCTGCATCCTTGGCAGCAGCAGCAATCGTCTGCACGGCAGCGTAGGAATAGAGCGTGTAGGCTTCAGGGTTGAAGCCTGCCGCCTTGAACTTGGCAACCAGATCCTTGTTGGCAGGGTTGATGGTTGGATCAGGGCCGAATGTGTTCAGCGTGCCTTCGACGGCGTCGCCTGCGATGGAAGCCAGTTCGTTGGAGACGATGCCGTCACCGGAAACGAGCTTGGCCTTCAGACCCTGGTCTGCGGCCTGGCGGATGATCAAACCGGCTTCTGTATGGAGACCACCCCAATAGATGACCGATACGCCCGATTCCTTCATCTTCGCGATCAGAGCAGAGAAGTCCTTGTCGCCGACGTTGATGCCTTCGTAGATGACTTCTTTCGCGCCAGCTGCATTCAGGGCCTTCTTGGTTTCGTCTGCAAGACCCTGACCGTATGGGGTCTTGTCATGAACGATGGCAATCTTGGCATCTTTGAAATTTTCGGCGAGATATTTGCCGGCTACGCCGCCCTGCTGGTCGTCACGTCCGCAGGTACGGAATGTGTTCCACAGGCCGCGTTCGGTGAAAACAGGGTTGGTGGCGGCAGGCGTGATTTCGAGGATGCCGTTTTCCGCATAGACTTCGGACGCCGGAATGGAAACGCCGGAGTTGAAGTGACCGACAACGAACTTGACGCCGTCAGCAACAAACTTGTTGGCAACCGAGATACCCTGCTTCGGGTCGGACACGTCGTCGCCCAGCACAATTTTGATCTGTTCGCCGTTGATACCACCAGCAGCGTTGATGTCCGCCGCAGCCTGCTCAGCACCCTTCTGGAGCTGTGCGCCGAAAGCCGCATTCGGGCCTGTCAGCGGGCCGCCGACGCCGACGAGAATGTCAGCCCAGGCAGAACCACTGAAGGCGACCATTGCGGTCAGCGCAACTGCGGAAAGAAGAGACTTCTTCATTATATTACTCCCAGTTCCATGGTTGGGTTGTTTATCCCCGCCTGCTCAGTACCCACCTTAACTGATCAGGCTGTTCCACTCTTGCGGGCATTCTGAATTCAGAAGAACGCCGCTGTCAATCTTTCTTCTTATAAGAAAATGATGAAGTTCGATCATAAAGCCAATAGTAGTTATTGACCATCTGATCGGTCCGGCGCATGCGAAAGCCGACAGTTGCAAAAGCCAGCAGAACGACCACATCCATCAGGTAATAGAAGCCGCTCAGCATGGGTCCGGCGAACAACGCATAATGCATGAACCGCATCACCACACCGAGAAGCAGGGTGTAGACCACCACGCGCGGATAATTTTCCCAGCTATCGGCTACAGACCTGCCGGTCCGCCAAGCCGTCCAAAATCCCAGGAGAACAACCAGCCCCCGCAAGATGTAGCGAACGCCGCTATCGCTTTCGAAAAAAAGTCCCTGCATCTTTTTCCCCATCAGTGCCCTGCATCGTTGTGGCAGGGCCTGTCTTCGCCAGGCGCCTGCCGTTTACCCGCAGGCTTTATTGTTATCCAACGTCTACGCCACCTGAGTGAGCGCAGAAATCAGTGGCGACCACCCTCTAGATAGGCCGCACGCACTTCCGGATTGGCCAGAAGCTCTTTACCAGACCCGCTCATCGTGACCTTGCCGTTGACCATGACATAGGCCCGGTCAGACAGCTTCAAGGCGGCGAACGCATTCTGCTCGACGAGAAAGACGGTCAGCCCCTCTTCCTTGTTCAGCGTCTTGATCGCCTCGAAAATACCTTTGACGATCAGGGGCGCCAAGCCGAGCGATGGCTCGTCCAGCAAAAGCAGCTTGGGGCGCGACATGAGCGCGCGACCGATAGACAGCATCTGCTGCTCGCCACCCGACAATGTGCCGCCACGCTGGCTCTGACGTTCCTTGAGGCGCGGGAACATCGTAAAGATCTTTTCGACGTCCTCCTTGAAGTATTTCAGATTATCAAGATTGGCGCCCATCTGAAGATTTTCCAGAACGGTCATGCGCGGGAAGATGCGACGCCCCTCCGGCGACTGCGCGATGCGCCGACGAGCAATAAGGTGTGTCGGAATTTTCGTGATGTCTTCGCCATCGAAAATCACCGACCCGGTGCGCGCCTGCGGGCTTCCGCAGATCGTCATCATCAGCGTCGATTTGCCTGCACCATTGGCGCCGATGAGGCTAACGATTTCGCCTTTGTTCACTTCCACATCGACGCCCGCAAGCGCGCGAATGTTTCCATAATAGGTTTCGACGTTCTGGACTTTGAGAAGGGGTTCACCGGACATCACACCGTTCCCCCAAGTTCTTCTGCAATCACTTCTTCCACTTCATCATCCTCGACACCCAGATAGGCGGCGATGACCTTCGGGTCATTTTTCACATGGTCCGGGGTACCATCGGAAATCTTCTGGCCGTATTCGAGAACCACGACGTGATCGGAAATCTCCATGACAACGGACATATCATGCTCGATAAGGAGCAGAGACGTGCCCTCAGCGCGAATGCCGCGCAACAGATTGTTGAGCGCCAGCGATTCTTTCGGGTTGAGACCCGCGGCCGGTTCGTCGAGGCAAAGAAGTTCTGGTTCCGTGCACATGGCCCGTGCAATTTCCAGGCGACGCTGCGCCCCATAGGGAAGATCGCCGGCCGGATCGTCGGCACGATCCGTCAGATCGGCCTTATCGAGCCAGTATTTCGCCTTGTCGATGGCGCCGGCAGCAGCCTTTTTATAGGCTGGCATGCCAAGCAAACCCAGGAACGTGTAGCCGGACGCCTTCATCAGCGCGTTGTGTTGGGCCACCAGCAGATTTTCCAAAACAGTCAGGCCAGAGAACAAACGGATATTCTGGAAGGTCCGCGCGACCTTGGCCCTCTTGGTGATTTCAAAATCCGGCAGGCGTTCGAGAAGATGCTCCTCGCCCGTGGTCCGCCGCATCGTGATCATGCCCATCGTCGGCTTGTAAAAGCCGGTGATGCAGTTGAAGACGGTCGTTTTGCCTGCACCGTTCGGCCCGATCAACGCAGTGATTTCGCCGCGCTTGGCTTCAAAGGAGAAGTCGTTGATGGCCATCAGTCCACCGAACCGCATGGAGAGGTGTTCGACCTTAAGGATTGTGTCTTTTGTCATTTCAATGTTTCCGGAAGCCATCAGCCGTGACCTTCCTTGGTGAAGTCGCCGGAAATGGACTTGCGCTCTTTCAGGAAGGCCGTGGGTTCACGAGAGCCGACAAAGCCGCGTGGCTTGAACAGCATCACGATGACCATCGCCAGACCGAACAACAGCATACGGTAGAGTTCAGGTGTAAAATCAGGACCGAAGATGTGCTTGAGGAATTCCATTTCGCGCAGCAACTCCGTGCCGCCGACCATGACGACGGCAGCAATGGCGATGCCCGTCAGCGAGCCCATTCCGCCGAGAACGACGATGGCAAGGATGACGGCCGATTCGAGGAATACAAAGCTTTCCGGTGACACGAAACCTTGACGCGCCGCAAAGAACGATCCGGCAAAACCACCGAACATCGCACCGGTTGCAAAAGCTGTCAGCTTGGTCTTGACCGTATCGATACCGAGCGAGCGGCAGGCGATTTCGTCTTCACGCAGTGCTTCCCAAGCACGACCGATCGGCATGCGACGAAGCTTGATGGTGACATAGGCCGTCAGCATGCACAGCAGCAGAATGACGTAGAACAGGAAGATTTTGTAATAGGACGAGGACATCGGCAGCCCGAAGACCTTGGCGAAGTTGTTGGGGGCACCGACATCAAAGGACCAGATGCCGAAGACGGACGCCTTCGCGATGCCGGAAATACCGAATGTTCCCTTGGTGACCTCAGTCCAGTTCAACAGCACGAGTCGGATGATTTCACCGAAAGCCAGTGTCACGATCGCCAAATAGTCACCGCGCAAACGCAGAACCGGGAAGCCGAGGATGATGCCCCAGAACGCTGCCAGAATACCGGCCATGGGAAGCAGAACCCAGAACGACAGGCCGAAGTAGCTGGACAGCAATGCGTAGGAGTAGGCGCCAACGGCGTAAAAGGCCACATAACCCAGATCCAGCAGGCCCGCGAGACCGACGACGATGTTCAGGCCCCATGCCAGCATGACGTAGATGAGGATCTGGATGCCGAAGTTGTCGACCAGCTTCAAAGATCCCTGGAACCCGAAGAGACCAACTGCGATCGCTGGATAAATCAACAGGAAGACAAGGGCAATCTTGAGGAAGTGCTTGTGAAAGAAGCCTTTATCTTCGGCAATCTCCAAAATGCCGGTCTTTGCCTTGGAAATCTTGCGCTTGTCCAGATGCGGGCGCACGAAGCCGACGACGAGAAACCGGCCGATAGCGGCAACGCCAACGAAGATGGCCAGAAGCCCCCAGCGTGTGCCCCAGATTAGCTGGTTGTTGATATCCTGATAGGTGACGATACCGACATAGAGGATGAACATCCCAAGCGACACGAGGCCCGCGAAGATGCCTTCCTTGACGGCCTGAACCATCAGGCTCGAGCCGGGCGTATCCTTTTCGGAAGCGATATTTGCCATGATCTCAAACCTTCTCGACTTCTGGGCGACCCAGAATACCGGTCGGCTTGAAAATCAGCACGAATGCCAGGATACCGAAGGCCGCGACGTCTTTGTAGGCGATGGAGAAATAGGCAGACCACAGGCTTTCGATCAGACCGATAAGAAGCCCGCCGAGCACAGCACCGGGTAGAGATCCAATGCCGCCGAGAACGGCTGCGGTAAACGCCTTCACGCCAGGAATAAAGCCGTCGTTGAACGACGCAACGCCATAATACATGAGATACATGGAGCCTGCGACGGCTGCGAGTGCAGCGCCCATGACGAAAGTGATGGAAATGGTGCGATCGACATCAACGCCCAGAAGCGCCGCCATCTTGCGGTCCTGCTCGGTTGCACGCTGCGCACGGCCAAGCGGCGTCTTGTTGACGATATACCAGAAGGCGAGCAGCAGAACCGAGGTAATCGCCACGATCAACAACTGCTTCAGCGAAATGGTGATGGCACCAAAGTGGTAAACATCCGTCACAAGTGCCGGGATCGGCTTGTTGCGCGGGCCCTGCGTGACTTGAATGAAGTTGGACAATGCAATCGACATGCCGATGGCGGTGATCAACGGCGCCAGGCGGAAGGAGCCGCGAAGAGGACGATACGCGACGCGCTCAATGGCCCAGTTCCATAGACCGGTCATCAGCATTGCAACGACCATCATCACCAAAAGCAGAACGGCGACGGGGATACCGGCAAAAAAGGATGTGAGAATAAGGAAAACGATCAATGCAGCGAAACCGCCGAGCATGAATATATCGCCATGGGCGAAGTTGATCATTCCGATAATGCCGTAAACCATCGTATAGCCAATCGCGATGAGGCCATAGATCGATCCAAGAGTCAGCCCGTTTATGAGCTGCTGGACAAAATACTCCATATCTTTCCCCCGGACCTATTCTCGACAGAAGAGGTCTCGTTATGTTGCTTCCGGGGGCTGCATTTTCTGTCCCCCTTGGTTAAAACCCATATCGCGTTCGGAAAAAATGTGAAGTCAAAAATCTGTAAAACAGCTTTTTATTTGGTGTTTCCACATTGAATGCCACCTGAGGGTTCACAAAGATCATATTTTTGGCAGAGAATGCTGTAAAAAGCGGCTCATCGTCATAAAATCCTAACTTGTTACCACATATTTTCGTGCCTTGGCGGGAGACCGGTTGCGTTGTAAACGAGCCCCTGAAAGCTTATGTCGGGTGCCAAATGGAACGCGTCCGGCGATCGGCAGAAGGATCTCGATGCTCGACATCTTAACAGCGGCCACATTAAAGGCTGGCAGGGAAATCATGGCGGTGCATGCGGCCGGTCCTCATGTGACGTACAAGAACGACTGTTCGCCCGTCACAGAAGCGGATCAACGGGCAGAAGCCGTGATTCTGGCAGCACTTGCATTGAACTTCCCCAACATACCGGTCATTGCCGAAGAAGCCGCCTCCGTCGGTCTCGTCCCCAAAGCCGAAGACGAGTTTTTTCTGGTGGACCCACTCGATGGCACCAAGGAATTTATTGCCGGCAAGCAGGACTTTACGGTCAACATCGCGCTGGTGCGCAATGGAACACCAGTTCTGGGCGTCGTCTACGCACCAGCGTTGAAAGTCATGTGGACAGGAGACGGCGAAGTTGCGCGAAAGGTCCAGGTCACCGACGATTTTGAACCGAGCGACGTTCGCAATGTGCGGTGCCGGGCCAAGCCGACCATTCCAATTGCGGTCATCAGCCGTTCGCACTGCACACCAAAGACCGAAGCCTTTGTCGCAGAACATGGTTTGATCGACAGCATTTCCATCGGCTCTTCGCTCAAATTCTGCATGCTGGCCGAGGGCGCTGCCGACGTTTATCCACGCTTCAGCCGGACCATGATGTGGGATACGGCGGCGGGTGATGCCGTGCTACGCGCGGCCGGCGGCATAACGCTCGATATTGCCGGCCTTCCCTTGCGATACGACGTTAAGGACAGCAGCGAGGACGCACTCGCGAACCCTGATTTCATCGCTTGGGGCGCAGCACCTTAACGCACAAAAATTATTTTTATTTTTTTCTCCACAGCTATCCGGACGGCCACACAATCTCCCACGCAACGGAGATTGAAAGATGACCGAACAGACGTCGAGACTTGAACTACCCTACATATTGCCCTCTCAGGCGCAAAAACATGTGACGCATAACGAAGCTCTGCAAAAGCTGGATGCCGTCACACAACTGACGATCAGGCGCGAAATCAGCCAACCACCCCAAACGATGGAGGATGGCGATTGCTTCCTCATCGCTTCCGTACCCACCGGAGAATGGGAGAGACACGGTGGGAAGCTCGGCCTGTGGCAGGACGACGCGTGGGTCTACATCGTTCCGCGTGAAGGATGGCGTGCGTGGTTTCTGGAAACCGGCCAGATGAGGGTGCTGAGCAATGGGAACTGGCAGGACATCCCCCTGCCCGCAGCAGGCGCTTTCGGACGATTGGGCATCAACGCCTCTGCGGATCCGCAAAACAGGCTCACGGTGGCATCACCGGCCAGCCTGTTCACCAACGAGGGTGGCGGGCACCAGATAAAGGTCAACAAGGCAGCACCGACCGACACGGCATCGCTGCTGTTTCAATCCGGCTGGTCGGGTCGGGCCGAAATGGGATTGGCGGGAAACGACAGCTTTTCCATCAAGATGTCGGCAAATGGCGTGGATTGGAAAACAGCCCTCTCCATTTCCGGTGCAGGGCATGTCTCGCTGCCTGAGCGTCCGCTTGTGCGGGCAGGACGCGCCGTAGAAACTGTGTCTCACACGGCTGGCACCATCTCCGGTTTCACGGACCTGCCCGTCCAGCAAGGCGGCTTTGCACTGGGAAATAGTGTGGTCGATGTGCAGAAGGATCTGGTGGTACCCCTGACAGGCCTTTATCTGATCACACTGACACTGTCCGTTGTCGCATCCTCGGGCCACACCGTCACGCTCAGGATCAATGATGCCAACAGTTCCTTTGCGCTTGCGGGCACAACGTCCGCCGAAAACAGCACGCAATCAGCAAGCTTCATTGTATCCCTAAACGAGAAGGATCGCATCTCGCTGGCGCATGGCGGCGCGTGCCAATTGGCTTACGGAGCAGGAAAAACGGAGCTCTTGGTGGCGGCGCTGTAAGAAGTTCTCTTCCGCGCCTGTCGCTTGCCAAAAGCAGGCGGCAGGCGCGATCAGATCGACCAAGATTCTAAGTCCAAGATAATATTATGAAATTCAGATATGGCGTTGCTGAACGTTATTGAGACAAAAAATAATAAAATGATTTTTTTATTATGACACAAGAATCCAGCAAAGCTCGAACAAATCAGGCGAAACCATTCAAATTCTTAACAAAATGTCTCTGACTGCTTAGGTAATTTTTAAAGGTACGGCCCTAAAGTGCATCAGATATGGTCTTGAGTTTGTGTAGAGTGTCCAATGACCGAAATGATACGCCCACGAGTTAAATATGTCATCGGCCCCGATGGCAGCCCTCTGACGATTGCCGATTTGCCTCCTGCGGACACGCGCCGCTGGGTCATTCGTCGAAAGGCAGAAGTTGTCGCAGCGGTACGAGGAGGGTTATTGAGCCTCGAGGAAGCCTGCGAACGTTATACACTGACAGTGGAGGAATTTCTCTCCTGGCAGTCTTCCATCAGTGACCACGGTCTTGCTGGCCTGCGCACCACGCGCATCCAGCAGTACCGCCACTAAATTCTGTCGATGCCCGTCAAGGGGCATATCGACGGCAGAGAAATCGAGCGTCACCTTTCTCCATGGATTCGGGGATTGCGTGGCGCTGATTTGTTTTGTTCTCACGAAATCCTCATCGGCAATTATCGACGCTGGGCAAACTCTCAACCACCCTTTTGCAGACATTCATGATGCAAAGGCATGAGACAAAGCACGCCGCATAAAAAAACCGCTCGTCCATTGAGCGGTTTTTTTTGATCCCGAAACAGGAATTTGCGTCGGGCAGATCTGGTTGAATGTGTCCAACGACAAGACGTGACGTCGCGCCATTGAAAGCAGCCTCCTGATCCACTGGCCGCCGTCAATGAGGACGTCTTTGTTTCTTTGATTTATGCCTTACGCGCGAGCGCGAATGGCAACGTCTCGGCTTTCAAGGGCCGCTGCCCGTTCGAATTCCGCCTGGACCTCTTCCAGAACGGCTTCCGCCGCCTCTTCCTGCATCTTCAGTTCGCGAATGGAGACCTGAAGGTTATCCGCGCGCTGACGAGCAGCCTTGGCGAAAGTCGGGTAGGCGAAATGCGACGGATCGGTAATTCCCGATTTGCTCTCCTCCAGAGAAATCTGATGGACCAACTCCTTGGCCATTCGTTCGAATTCGGACATCATCGACTGCAATTGTTGCAACTGACGACGTTTTTCGTTGACCTGAAATTCCTTCAGGCGAACTAGGCTGTCACGCGACTTCATACGCAATACTCCGTGGATAGCGAGACCCCGGTAAAAACTGGAACCGGCCCTTCACTCAGGCATGTGCCGGAATAATTCTGAAAAGTTACCGGACGTTAATAAAAAATCGACGTCGTTAACCTTTCGTTTACGGGCATCGTTAATGATAAGGCAGATCATTTAAAGGTCGGTAAATGCCAAGCCCGAAAAACAACGGGCACGACAATGTCAGAGTCGGTTGAATCACTTAGCGGGATAACTTCACGCTATGGTTCATGTTTGGCGGTGCGGATTCACGTTGAATATCAGCAGACTGGAGCCACTATTTAATAAATTCTACACACCTTGCCAAAGGTAATTAGAATTTGTTAACCATTTGGTGGCAGCCTGCAAATCAGGCAACGACTGGATCCGTATCGCGCAAAAGGCAATCATTACCTTCCGCGGCGGCAAAGGGGATAATTATGCGGGTTCTATTGATCGAAGACGACAGCGCAACGGCTCAGAGCATTGAGCTGATGTTGAAGTCCGAAAGTTTCAACGTCTACACAACCGACCTCGGTGAGGAAGGCGTGGATCTTGGAAAGCTCTACGATTACGATATCATTCTTCTCGACCTCAACCTGCCCGACATGTCGGGTTACGAGGTACTGAGAACGCTCCGTCTTTCCAAGGTCAAGACACCGATCCTTATTCTTTCCGGTATGGCCGGCATTGAAGACAAGGTTCGCGGTCTCGGTTTCGGTGCGGATGACTATATGACCAAGCCTTTCCACAAGGATGAGCTTGTTGCACGTATTCACGCCATCGTTCGCCGCTCCAAGGGCCATGCCCAGTCGGTGATCGCAACGGGCGAGCTGATCGTGAACCTCGATGCCAAGACGGTGGAAGTTGGCGGTCAGCGCGTTCACCTCACCGGTAAGGAATACCAGATGCTGGAGCTTCTTTCGCTCCGCAAGGGCACCACGCTCACCAAGGAAATGTTCCTCAACCATCTCTATGGCGGCATGGATGAGCCTGAACTGAAGATTATCGACGTTTTCATCTGCAAATTGCGCAAGAAGCTGGCGAATGCCGCTGGCGGTGCAAACTATATCGAAACGGTTTGGGGCCGTGGATACGTTCTGCGCGAGCCGGACGCTGTCACCGAGTTTCTCGAAACAGCTTGATACTCCCCAAGCACGCCCGCATACAAAAAACCGCCCCTCTCCGGCGGTTTTTTTGTCTTTACGAACATCAAATTTCCGTCAGATCTCACAGGAAGTTACAGTCCATGCATTTCAGACCTGCCCGGGCAGACGACGCGGCGAGCCTGGCGGCCATCTCGGTGGAAGTCTGGATTGGTACCTATGTGCGAAAAGGCGTTAATTCCGTCTTCGCCGAGTATGCCTTGAGCGAATTCACAGCAGCCAAATTCGAAGCCTTCCTCGCGAGCGAGAACGAGGCCGTCATTGTTTCGCAAAACGAGAATGGCATCGATGGTTTTATCCGCCTGTCGTTTGACAGTCCGGCACCGGATTGTGACCGCTGCGCAACGGAAATCTGCACCTTGTATGTCCAGCCGAGACATCACGGGCGCAAGCTTGGCTCGGGCCTGTTGCACGAAGCGCTACGCCTGTGTCAGGCGCGGGATATTTCCGAGGTCTGGCTGGCTGTCAATTCTCAGAACACAAGGGCAATCGAATTCTACAAAGCCCACAGCTTCTCCCTCTCGGGGCAGACGCATTTCCGAATCGCGGATGAGGTCTATCTCAACGAGGTGATGAAGCGGAGGACCGTATGAATCGGCCCCAAGGCTAGAGCGTTCCCTTGTTAAATGGAAACGTTCTAGCGGGGCCACCAGAGGCAGCCCCGATCACCATATCGTGTTACGCTCGATCAGGCGGCGTCGATGGTAAACGCCGTGAAGACGATTCGGTCGTCGTGAACGGCGTATTCAATCGTCATCCCCGCCTCATGTGCCATCAGAAGCGTGTAATAAGACTGTACGGAATGGGCATCAACCGCTTCCTCTTCGGTGCCTTCAGACAGTGCAACGAACTTCGCAGGCAGACGCATCATGCGTCCCTTCACTGTGATTTCGAAGCGCGCGTCCGTCTCAGGGTTTTCAAGCACCACGTCCACGTTGCCACCGCGTGGAATAGCGCTGTAGGCGACGAGGAACAGGTTCAGCAGCATTTTAACGCGGTTTTTGGGCACGATGGCACGCGGACCGTTCCAGGTGACTTCGGCTTTCTTTTCGGCAGCGGCGAAATCCTTGGCTGCCTTTTCTGCCTCACCCGTGTCGATTGAGGCGCCGGCAGAGCCGGATGCGCCAAAGGCGAGACGAGCAAATTTCAGGCGAACGGAGGCGTTGACCGCGGATGTCCTGATCAGATCGAGCGCATCGGCGTCCGAGCCGCCCTCATCCAGCAGTTCCAGTCCATTGTTGATCGCTCCGACAGGAGAAATCACGTCATGGCATACGCGACTGCACAGAAGGGCCGCCAGATCGGCGCCGGACAGCGTCAGGTTTGGTTTGCTCGTCATAAAATTCTCTCCTGCGCAAGGGTTGCGCGGACTGTGTGGAAGTTATTAAGCCATAATGACATCATATTTGGTAAACCGATTGTTAATATCATAGTTTCAAAATGCCAAATGCCTTAACAGGGCAAAACGAATAAACAGACGGACGGACTTGACGATGCGATTTACCGAACTCCGCACCATTGCACGCCTGGGACTGGTAAAGATTTTCGTGGTACTCGCGAGCCTTTGCATTTCCTCGGGCCATGCCGCTGCCCAAAGCAGTGACCAATATTCATTTCAGGAAATTATTGATGCAGGTCACGGTTTCTTTGGTGAAACGACCGGCGGGCTTGCGAAGGTCGTCGAGCGTGCTTTTCAACAATATGGCCTGCCCAACGGCTACATTCTCGGCCAGGAAGGTTCCGGTGCCTTTGTTGCTGGCCTGACCTATGGAGAAGGCCAGCTTTACACCAAGAACGCCGGTCAGCACCCCGTTTTCTGGCAGGGTCCGTCGCTGGGACTGGATTATGGCGGCCAGGGCACGCGCGCCATGATGCTGGTCTACAACCTTCCCGCAGTCGATTCGCTTTACCGTCGTTATGGCGGCGTCAGCGGCTCTGCCTTCATCGTCGCGGGTGTGGGCATGACCGTTTTGAAAAACAGCGATGTCACCATTGCTCCGATCAGAACCGGCATCGGCGCACGTCTCGGCATCAATGTCGGTTACCTCAAGCTCACCCAGCAGCCAACTTGGAACCCGTTCTGATTCGCAATATCAGCAATTGTGCATAATATGGTCACCGTCGATCAGGTCTGGCGCAAGTTTGACGTGGGATGATCGAAGGCTTGTAGTAACAGACCCAACCGTTGAAATGCCATCATGGATGGCCATCATTGCCTTTTGTGAGTGGAGACGACCCGCGTGATCGAATACGCCCTTCTTTTCGGACTCGGTTTTCTCTCTGCCATTTTGCTGGTTTCGCTGTTGGCGCCGTCGATCCATCGCCGCATCGTCGTTTATACAGAAAAGCGATTGCGCGCGACGATGCCGATCAGTCCGCAGGAGGTTCGCGCACAGAAAGACATGGCGCGCGCGCTCTATGCGGCAGAAAATGCCCGCACCCGCCAGGAACTGGACGCGGAACGTGAAAAAGCACATTCCCTGAAGTTCAGAAACGACAGCGCACTGAGCGACACCACGGCCCTTCTGGCCGAAACGCGTGAACTGAAAAGCCAGATCGAAACGCTGACACTGGAGGCAAGCGAGTTACGCGCCAAAGCGCTTCGCCACGAAGATGCATCGGCACGCTTGAAGGCTGCCTTGAACGACGCCGAGGAAACCGCGATCTCCCGCACGCAGGAAATCTCCAACCTCACCAAACGCGTCAGTGCCATTTCCCGCGAGCTCGATGACCTGAAAATAGCGCTGTCGGCCCGCGACATCGAAGTGGAGCAAGCAAAACACAAGCTCGCCTCCTGGCGCAAAGAGCGTGAGACGATCACAAAGGAATTGGAAGAGGCCGCAGCGAGAAACCGCGAAGCCGCTCACCAGATGACCCGCGAAAGCCGCAAGATCGCCAGGCTCGAAGAACAGCTTGCAACGGAAGCAGCCCGCAATGCCGACAACGAAACCCTCTTGGAACGTCGGGCTCAGGAAATCAGCCGCCTGAAAGGCGTCGCCACCGGGAACGGTGGAAGCAACCGACTCGAACCCGCACACACTGAAAAACCCCTGCCCCAAATTATCGCCACGCCTGAGCAGATTGCGCGGGAAATTGAAGACATTCGTCATCAAGGAACCGCACTGACCGAGCGTTTGTTGAATGGCAAGGGCACTGGCAATGACGATGCGATCCGCAACGAGATTTCACAGATTGCCGCGCGTATGATCGCCTTGACCGCAGCCCAGGAGGGCACGGCCTCGACCCTACCCTCACTCATTTCGAATGTCTCGAACAAAAGCAGCCGAAAAAACCTCGCGAGCCGTGCAAGCGACATCATGGCGGGGCAAAAAGCCTAACACCTTCAAGCGTCTATCCGGTCGCTACAAACAGGATGGAATCAAGTGAAGCGTCGTCAACGACCAGCCAACCAGCCAGAGCAGTACCTCTACCGGTTCAATCAGACGCCCCCAGATGCGGCTATGTGTCTTGAGGCCGTGTACGTTGCGTTTTCCCATTACCGCCCTGTCTGGAACTGGTGCCGTCAATGTTTTACGTCCCAGAACGAAGAACGCACCAGAGCGGCGGGGCCGTTACATCGCGCCAAATTAGAAGATTTTGACCAGATTTACTACGAGCATCCCAACTGCTCAGGTGGGCGCGACACGTTCCTACATTTCCTGCCACGTGCGCTTGAACTGGCGTTTTTGAAATCCGAAACCGATTACTTCCTTATCCACTACACTTTGCGAGTTGGTCTCTGGCGATTTGATAAAACAGAGCAGGATGCGCTTCGGACCCTGTTCTGTCGTGTGGCGATAAACTGGTTTATCCATAACGACACAGCACCACTTTTATTGCCACTAGCCATGAAGGAAAATCGCCACGAAGGTTACGTCTCGGACTGTATCATCCAAGCACTCTTAACGCTTCGGGTAGACCCATTCGATCTCGTTTGCTGGCTGGCTAGGCTAAAAAACTCGAAAGCTTGCATTGCGCTTCTGGACCTATCGATTACCGCATATCCAATCGAAAACCCATCCTATTACGTGCTTGATGACAAAGCCGATGAGGTGGTGCAGCGCCGCGCGGTCGACGCGCTCATACGGCTGACTCGCGATGCGAGTGGACGTGTGGCAAGTGACAAAAGGCTTCTCCGGCTTTGGCTCTGGGCCGAAAGTGCAAATCCGCCTCTCGCTAGAGAGATCGAAGAAGTGCAATCATCTCTTTCAGACCAAAGGCAACGTCTGACACGGTCCGAGCGGATCCAAGCACGCATTGAATTGTGTGCAGCTGTTAGAAAGCCCGAAGAAATGCACAAAAACGCGATAAATCGCATTAAAATTAAAGACCGATAAAATTGTAGCTATTGGCTTAAATCCGCTGAAAAGACTGCCCTGTAACGTCGTGATCACTGGCCCGGACAAGACGTCCAGCGCCAAAAGGATACGCGGATAAGACCGGCAACAAGCTGGCCGACGCAAAAATAGGGTTTGACAATGCTGAAGAAACTCTTTGCTGCTGCCATCTGTGGTATCGTTATCGCCTCGATCACCAGCCATGCTGACGCGGCAGGCCCTGCCGGTTTCGCCCGCGGATTTTCAGCCCTGGAATATCGGGGCATCGCATCTGTCGCGCCATTGAACAGCGCCGACAGGATCAACGTAACTCGCGACCAGACCATGTCCGCAATCGACCAATATTTTTCCGGCTTTGATCAAGCACAGGCCGCTGAGTAACCCCACATCATTTTCGAATCATGACTGACTTGCCGCCGCTTCCTCACCGAAGCGGCGGTTTTTTTCTTTCAGCCACGGCAATTCCGCCAAGTGTCAGCAGCAATGCGAAAATTTGATAGGGATGAAGCGTCTCTCCGAGAATCATGACAGACAGGAGCGTGCCGAAAACTGGAATAAGGTTGATGAAAAGCCCAGCACGGTTGGGCCCGATGCGCTCCACGCCGAGAATGAAGAAGATTTGCGCAATAAGCGAGGCAAACAGCGCCGTGTAGACAGTGATCATCCAGCCCTTGGCATCGGGCCAGACCGCTGTGTTCTGCGACACTTCCCATAATAGAAGCGGAAGGGAGGACATCAGAGCAGCCACCGCCGGAATGGCCATCAGCGTACGCCAGTTCACCTTTGGTTTCCACCGCAACATGACGGTGTAGATCGCATAGGCAAGGACGGCGAGCAGCATGATCGCATCACCAATATTCACTTTCAGCGCCAAAAGGGAGATGAGATCGCCACGCGATGCAAGAAGCGCCACCCCAGTGATGGTCAAAATGAAGCCGACGATCTGACCAATAAAAATACGGGTCCGAAACAGCGCGAAATTGAACGCGAAAATCACTGTTGGAATGACCGCCTGAATAACGGCCACGTTGACGGCCGAGGTGTATTTCAGTGCCGTGTAGAGCGTTGCGTTGAAGCAGGTGTAGCCGATAGCGCCCAATGCAAAGAAATAAGGCAGGCGTGTTTTCACCACCGGCCAATCGCGCACAAGCTGCGGCAACGAAATGGCGGTGATAAGAGCAACAGCGATCGTCCACCTGAGACTGGTCAACACCATGGGGCTGATATGACCCACCGCCATCTTTCCAGCAACGGCGTTTCCGCCCCAGCATAATGTGGCGATGATCAAAACAAGATAGGCTTTCGATGACACGGAAACTTTGACCTTTAGCTCAACAACCGCCGTTGTTCTGCACCGCGGATTCGCGTTCCGCAAGGACGGATACCACCACAAGAGACGAGCCCGAACCGAATTATGCCGGAAAAACAAGGTTTCGCCCCATAAACAGGGTCGCTTTCCGCAAAACAACGCAGTATACATTCGCGGGTTTGAGTTAGGGGCGTTTCAACGCCATGAGCAGGAAAGCAGCAAATGACGAATGTCGTGGTGGTCGGCTCGCAGTGGGGCGATGAAGGCAAAGGTAAGATCGTAGACTGGCTATCCGAGCGCGCCGACGTCGTCGTGCGCTATCAGGGTGGTCACAATGCAGGTCACACCCTTGTGATCGATGGCGTCAGCTACAAGCTGTCGCTCCTGCCATCCGGCGTTGTTCGTCCCGGCAAGCTTGCCGTGATCGGCAATGGCGTCGTGGTCGATCCGCATGCGCTAATCGCGGAAATCGGCCGTCTCGACGCCCAGGGCGTGAAGGTCACACCTGAGAACCTGCGCATTGCAGACAATGCGACGCTCATTCTGTCGCTTCACCGCGAACTGGACGGCATGCGCGAAGACGCAGCCTCCAACAGCGGCACAAAAATCGGCACCACCCGTCGTGGCATCGGCCCGGCCTATGAAGACAAGGTTGGCCGTCGCGCCATCCGCGTCATGGATCTGGAAGACACCGAGGCGCTTTCTGCCAAGGTTGACCGTATTCTGACGCACCACAATGCGCTTCGCCGGGGCTTTGGTGCAGCGGAAGTCAGCCATGAAAACATCATGCAGGAACTGACATCAGTTGCCGACCAGATACTGCCGTTCAGCGAAACCGTATGGCTGCTGCTCGACAAGAAGCGCCGCGCAGGTGCGCGTATCCTGTTCGAAGGCGCACAAGGATCTCTGCTCGATATAGATCACGGTACCTATCCCTATGTGACCTCGTCCAACACGGTTGCAGGACAGGCCGCCGCCGGATCGGGCATGGGTCCTGGCTCGCTCGGCTATATCCTCGGCATCACCAAGGCCTATACGACACGTGTCGGTGAAGGCCCCTTCCCCACGGAACTGCACGATGAAGTCGGACAGTTCCTTGGCGAAAAAGGACATGAATTCGGCACAGTCACGGGCCGCAAGCGCCGTTGCGGCTGGTTTGACGCCGCACTGGTTCGCCAGTCTGTCGCAACCAATGGCATTACCGGCATTGCGCTCACCAAGCTTGACGTTCTCGATGGTCTGGAAGAGTTGAAAATCTGCGTCGGCTACAAGCTCGACGGACAAGAAATCGACCATCTTCCGGCAAGCCAGGGTGCCCAGGCGCGCGTGGAGCCCATCTACATCACGCTTGAAGGCTGGAAAGAATCCACCGTCGGTGCCCGTAAATGGGCGGATTTGCCTGCTCAAGCTATCAAGTATGTCCGTCAGGTCGAAGAGTTGATCGGAGCGCCTGTCGCTCTTCTCTCCACCAGCCCTGAGCGGGATGACACAATACTTGTGACTGATCCATTTGAGGATTAATGTCCCCAGCGATCAAGTTTCATAAACCATATCGGGCCAGAACGTCATTGGCCTCGACGAGAAAGTGCTTATGGCGGATTTTGTAGCAGTCATTCGCAAGGCCGTGGATGGCTTGGCGAACAATACCCCCGAAAACCGGGTGAAGGTGTACGACAAGGCGCGTAGCGCTGTGGTGCGCCAGCTTGAAAATATGAAGCCGCGCCCGCCGGAAGAGCTGCTGAAGCGGCAAATCCTCAAGCTCGACACCGCTATTGCCGAGGTAGAGGGCGAATATTCGGAGGCGCTTCCCGCCATCGATGAAGACGAAGACGATTTGGTCGCCGCAGGTGCATCGGTTGCGATTCCGCCGGCACCGGATGTCTCTTCCCCCTATTACGAAGAAACCGTCGCGGAAGAGCAGCGCGTCTATGAGCAAACACCTGTAGCGGTGGAGCCACAGGATT
Source organism: Rhizobium skierniewicense (assembly GCF_014196515.1). Lineage (GTDB taxonomy): Bacteria > Pseudomonadota > Alphaproteobacteria > Rhizobiales > Rhizobiaceae > Agrobacterium > Agrobacterium skierniewicense. The sequence continues at coordinate 83,036 of NZ_JACIDV010000005.1, forward strand.
ACGCGCCCGTCGAGCCTGCTGCTGTCGAGCCTGAAACATACTATGAAGATCCGAAGGCCGAAGAGCCCCACGCCGAGCCGGTAGAAGACTATGTTTCCCGCGACCCTGAAGGGCCGACCTACTTTACGACGGCGACGGAAGAGGCGCGCTATACCCCTGATCCTATCGATGCTGAGGTAGATCACGCACCTACATCAGTAGAGAGTGAAGATCATGCCCATCAAGGCTGGGTTGGACAGGATAGCCCTGCGGAAGAGCGCTATGCATATCAGACTGAAGAACCTGCTCATCAGCCTGTAGACGACCTTCATCAGGAACCGGTTCCCCACGCCGGTGAGAGCGACGTCTTCCACAAAAACACGCCACAGCCCTATGATGCGAGCTACTCGGCCCCATCGCCCTATTATCAGGACGTTGCGAAAGAGGAGCCTTATGCGGAAAAGCGCGCTGACGACGTCCACTTCGGCGAAGCTCCGACCTTCGCAGATGACGATAAACTCTACAAAGATCAGGAGCAGGAAGCACCAAAACAGTCTCCGGCCGTTGTCGAGGATTACTCGACCTATTTTCAGGACACATCGCTCGATCTGACGACAAAATCCAGCCCAAGCCTTCCCCGTGCAGACGAAGATCCCTTCGCACCGCAATCGGGCAAAAAGGACGACAGGGAACGTACGCCCTGGGACGATCTGGAAGAACTGATCGGTTACGACGGCACGTCCGGCAATACGTCTGGTAATGCCAATAAGAATGATTTTGATTCTGGAATCTCTGCCGATGGTATTCCCGCGTCTGCCTACAGAACGAAGAAAAAGCAGAAGCGCAATTATGCCGGCATGGTTCTGGGCTTGTGTGGTGTCGTTCTTCTCGCGGGCGGCGCTTATGCTTTGTGGATCAACCGCGACACATTGAACGACATGGTTGGCGGCCTCGTACAATCGGCCAAAACCGGTACCAGCACTCCATCGACAGAGACGGCGTCCGCGCCGGCCAACACACCTGCGACTACGACTCCACCGGCGCAAAGCGGGACCACTGGCCAGCAGCCAGCCGCGTCCAATACGCCACCTGTTGATGATGGCTCTGTGACGGGCACCAAGTTCACTCAGCGCCTTCTGGCCAATGGTACGGAAAAAGATGAAGGAGCGGGTCCAGGACCCAATGGCCAGCCTGTGACGGCCGAAGGCCAATCCGTGTACCAGCAGACGGAAGCTGTGCCAGAAGCGCCGGCTCAGACACCGGCTGCAGCAAGCGGAACGGCAACGCCACCAGCCGGGGCAGCGCCTGCCCAACAGGCAGCGGCAGCCGCAGCCGGCCATCGCATGTTCCTCTACGAAGAGGTGCTTGGCCAGACTGTCCCAACAGCAATCGAAGGAACAGTGTCCTGGTCGTTGCAAAATGACGCGGATGCAGAGGGCAAGCCATCCGCGACCGTTCAGGGTCAGATCACCATCCCCGGACGTGGCCTGAGTGCCTTGATTACCTTCAAACGCAACACCGATCCTTCATTGCCCGCCAGCCATCTGGTCGAGATCGTGTTCTCGGTTGGAGCTGGTTTCGAAGGCGGTGCCATCGACAGCGTTCAGCGCATAGCCATGAAGAGCACTGAACAGGATCGCGGCAACGCATTGATCGCCGTTCCGGCAAAGATTACGGACGACTTCCACATGATCGCGCTGAACGACTTCCCGGATGCGTTGAAGACCAATCTGGAGCTCATGCGAACGCGTGACTGGATCGACATTCCAGTCTCGTATCGTAATGGCCGCCGCGCGCTTCTCACACTGCAAAAGGGTGCCGACGGCAAAGCCGCTTTCGATACGGCCTTGCGCGAGTGGAGTGCAGCCACGCCGGCAAACAATCAGTGATACTCTTATGAGTGTTTGTATAAATGTAAAAAGCCCCGAATGTCTCCATTCGGGGCTTTTTGCTAACAACAAAAGCAAGAAACGTGAGCGTTACGCGTCCACGACGCGCAGTGCCTTTGCAGTCTCCAATGCTTCTTTCTGAACCGCTTCCTGAACTTTTTCGAAAGCGCGAACTTCGATCTGGCGAACACGCTCGCGGCTGATATCGAACTCGGTCGACAAGTCCTCCAGTGTGACGGGATCTTCCGACAGACGGCGCGCCTCAAAGATGCGACGTTCACGGTCGTTCAACACACCCATAGCCTTGGCCAACATCCGACGGCGCGTCTCCAGCTCGTCCTGCTGTATCAGCACCGTTTCCTGACTTTCGTGATCGTCAACCAGCCAATCCTGCCACTGCCCTGCTTCGCCTTCCGCAGCCCGGATCGGCGCGTTCAGGGACGCATCGCCATGAAGACGGCGGTTCATCGAGATCACTTCCTCCTCGGAAACCTGAAGCTTGGTCGCAATCTCGGTCACATGTTCAGGCTTCAGATCACCCTCGTCGATAGCCTGAATCTTACCCTTCAGACGCCGCAGATTAAAGAATAGGCGCTTTTGATTGGCCGTCGTTCCCATTTTGACGAGAGACCACGAGCGCAAAATATACTCCTGAATGGATGCCTTAATCCACCACATCGCATAGGTCGCAAGACGGAAGCCGCGCTCCGGGTCAAATTTCTTGACCGCCTGCATCAGTCCGACGTTGCCTTCCGACACGACTTCGCCGATCGGCAGGCCGTAGCCGCGATATCCCATGGCGATCTTCGCCACAAGACGCAAATGGCTCGTCACAAGCCTGTGAGCTGCATCGCGATCGCCGTGTTCGGCGTATCGCTTACCGAGCATATATTCCTCTTGCGGCTCAAGCATTGGGAACTTACGAATTTCGTCGAGATATCGATTGAGGCCGGCTTCACCGGCAGTAATCGAAGGCAAACTGTTGCGGGCCATAAAGCACCCCCTTATCTATGTTCCGGGCTGGCTCCCCTCTCAGGCAAACCAAAATTGCGTGTCGAACTCCGACCCCGCACGAACCCACATGACAAATATGTATTGGAAACTCACGTTTCAAGAGCGCGCAATTGAAATGCGCGTCACAGAATGATGTCGCTCCAGTCTGCTGTTAAAAACAGATCAACGATAAATTCGTTCCGAAAAATTCGTGAGCCCGGAACGGATCATCAATTCATAGATCATGCGACGACCCATGGGGTTATGCAGGCGCGTAACTTTGGCCCCCAGGAACTCCGTTTCCACATGATCGAACGCCAACAGTTCCGGTGATTGCAGCACGACCTGCTGATAGTAGTCATGATACTCGCGACGGCAGACATAGGTCTTGTATTTGGTCATGCAAAACGCGCTGAAACGGTCGCCCTGCGCACGGAGAAAGTCGGCAACGCCGACGGTCACTTCGGGCCATTGCGGATTGAAGGTATCGTCAAAAGCAATAACGCCGTGATCCGCTAGGACGTCCATCGCAAGTCTGCTGTCAGCCAGAACGTGGTGCAGCATGTGGCCACCATCGACACTGAAAAAACGGACCTTTCCGACTTTCGCAAGCACCTCGTCCGGGCTGAGTTGCGTACTGTCACCCTTGATGACGAGGTCTTCATCGACCTTCAGATTCAGACGCTTGCCATTGTCGAGAAAGCGCTCGTACTGACGACTTTGGCCATCGCCATCTTCCAGATCGAAGAGGTCTACGGCCAGAACACGGCAATCATTACCGACGACCTTGCGCAGGAGAAAATAAGAGCGCCCGTAAAACACGCCGATTTCGGCAACGCCTCCCTCGAAAGCTCTTTTCTGCTGGGCATGCAACAGTGATGTAAAGACGAGGGCATCGGGTGGATCAATATAGCCTTCTATTTTTTGCAGATCATGAAAGATGAATTTACGGTCATGGACATTCACAGCGCTCAACCCCTAGTTTAGGCATTCTAGCGAACAGGTTGCAAAGTAGATTTCAACCCTCAACGGCTCAATTTTTGAGGGAATACTGGCTTCGACTGGACGCTTTATTGCAATGCAAAAAAGTAGGAGTAATTGAAGCAAAAATGAGACAGTAATATAGATCGTTTATTTAAGTAATTATCATAAACTAATTTATAAGCGTAATTTAATACTTACAAAAATTTTGGGCAAAAAAAGTCACTCGGGACGTTGATGTATCCCGGAGTGACTGTGTTGGTAATTGGGCAATTTCAGGCTCGAAGGGCCTGCGCCAGCTCTTCCATATCGGTTGGCATGTCTGTTTCGAACTCCATGACCTCCCCTGTGCGGGGGTGTTCGAAAGCAAGCAGATAAGCATGCAGGGCCTGCCGCGGGAACCGGTTGACCACCTCTTTGGCCTCGGCTGGCAACAGGTTGGCCTTGGTGCGGAAGGCCGCACCATATTCAGGATCACCGATCAGCGGATGGCCGATATGCGCCATGTGCACGCGGATCTGATGGGTCCTCCCGGTTTCGAGACGGCATTCCACCAGAGAGGCAAGGCAGGTCGCATCCGGCTTTTCGTGATAGCGCTCGATCACCTCGTAATGGGTAATGGCCTCACGCGCGTCATCAACGTCATCACGCTTGACGGCACGCTTTGTGCGGTCGGCACCGCGACCCAGCGCAGCATCGATTGTCCCACGCAAGGTCTTGGGGCGGCCCCAGACGATGGCCTTATAGGCGCGTTCCAGCGGCCCGGTGCGTCCGTGGTCTGCAAATTGGGCGGCCAGCTTGCGGTGGGCGTTGTCGTTTTTGGCCACGACCATGACACCGCTGGTTTCCTTGTCCAAGCGGTGAACGATGCCGGGACGCTTGACGCCGCCGATACCCGAGAGGCTATTGCCACAATGGTGGATCAATGCATTGACAAGCGTTCCCGTCCAGTTACCGGCGCCTGGGTGCACGACGAGGCCGGGTGGCTTTAACAGCACGATGAGGTCTTCGTCCTCGTATTCCACATCTAGCGGAATATCCTCACCCTTAGGTTCAGGGTCTTCCGCTTCCGGCATGGTGATCTCGATGTGATCGCCGGGATGGACCTTCTTCTTCGGCTCGGTCACAGGCTTCCCGTTGAGGAAAACTGCGCCCTGCTCGATCAAGGCCTTGATGCGGCTGCGCGACAGATCGCCTTCGACTTCGGCTGCGAGCCAAGCATCGAGGCGGCCTTCGGCGTTTTCCCCGGCAATCAGGACTTTCCTTGCGTCTCCGCCTTGTTTAAAGGGGTCGTTCATTCTTATGTTCCGATCACTCAACAATATCCAAGGATCCCGATGACGCAGATCGAGCAAGCCGAACAGGACGACCAGCCGTTAGATCCGGCCATGGAAAAAGTTCGCCGCAAGATGATCCGTTTGCAGATCGTGTCGGGCTCCGTAATGTTTATCAGCCTTATGGCTGTCTTCGGAGCCGTTGTCTACAAGGCGGTCGGCCCTTCCAAGACAGCAACCACAGCCGCAACGAACCCCGTTCCATCGGACGCGCCGGTTGCCGCCACCGCCAGCCTTCCACAAGGTTTTACCATTGAGACCGTCTCGTTTGCCAACGGTGATATGCTGTTCTACGGACGGCTCGCCAACGGCACCCGCAAGGCACTGGTGTTCAACGTACAGGCTGGCCGTTTCGTAGCAGACATCACCATCGATGCCCGCTGATCTCGCGCTGACCGCGATCACCGACCCACACGATCCACGCATCGCCGTCTTTCGCGACATCCGTGAGCGTGACCTGACCGGCAGGCACGGTCGTTTCATTGTCGAAGGCACCGTCGTGCTGCGCATGTTGGCGCAGGCGAACAAGGCCGGTCTCGATTTCGAAGCGGAAAGCATCCTGATCCTCGAAAATCGCCTTGCAGGCGTGGCGGAGATTCTCAGCGAATTTCCATCTGATGTCCCGATCTATGTGGCCAAGGCATCGGTGCTGGACGCGATCGTTGGCTTCAACCTGCATCGCGGCATCCTGGCGCTCGGACGGCGCAAGAGCGAGACGGACCTGGAGGCGACCATCGGCCGATTGCCGCAATCATCACTGGTTCTCGTCGGCTGCGGTATTTCCAACCACGACAATCTCGGTTCGATGTTCCGGAATGCAGCTGCCTTCTACGCCGATGCCGTCTTCATGGACAGCACCTGCTGCGATCCCCTTTACCGGAAGTCGCTGCGCGTCTCGGTCGGCTCGGTGTTGTCCGTCCCCTATCATCGCGGCGGCAATGCCGTCGAATTGCTGGAAACAATGGCAGCAAAAGATTTCAACATTTGGAGCCTATCCCCAACAGGCACTCTGGAAATCAGGGAGATACCGGCTTCCAACCGCATGGCCCTCGTCATAGGCACGGAAGGTGATGGCCTGCCGCCGGACGTGCTGAACCGTTTCAACACCGCTCGCATTGCCCAATCGCCGCAACTGGACAGCTTGAATGCTGGTACAGCCTCTGGACTGGCGCTTTACCAGATGGCAGGCGCTATCGGCCGTCTCTGATTGTTGACAAAACCTTAATAGATCGCATTTGCGTTAACCTTGTCTCAAAACCGAGCGTTAACATTTACAATTTAGTAATGGGCGGAACGAGAGGTTTCGCGATGCGTGGCGTATTTGTCGTCGTTTTTCTTTTGACTGTTCTGGCTGGCTGTGCGACCGCGCCGTCGCAGATTGGCAATGCCTGCGCGATCTTCGAACAGCGAGACGGCATATTCAACAACTGGAAGAAGGACGCGCAGGCGGCGGAACGGGAGTTCGGCGTGCCCGTGCCTGTCATGATGGCCACCATCTACACGGAATCCAGCTTCCAGCCCTATGCGCGCCCACCTCGCAACAAACTCTTCGGTTTCATTCCCTGGGGACGCAAATCGACCGCCTATGGCTATGCGCAGGCGCTGGATGGCACATGGAAGGTTTATCAGCGCGAAACCGGACGCTGGAACGCCAGCCGCACGGATTTCACCGACGCCATTCACTTCGTCGGCTGGTACCATGCCAAGAGCAACCGCCAGAATGGCATCGCACTCAACGATCCCTACAATCTTTATCTGGCCTACTATTCCGGCCATACGGGCTATGCGAACGGCGTCTGGCGCAGCAATACCGCTATCAAGAATGCGGCACGCCGCTCTGCCAACATTGCCATGCGTTACGAGAAGCAGTTACAGGATTGCGGCTACCGGTAGACATGTCGTCATCTCCGGCGCGTCGTGTGCTTAAAGCGGTTTCGCATATTGAGCGCCATTAGATAATGGCCACGTCATCCTCAAGCTCAGCCCGAGGATGACAGTGACGGGTTTCGCTAAACCCTTCCGGGACCGCTACACGTATCGCGCCAGAAACGCCTTCGCCGCCTCTATCTCATTCCCGCGAATTTCATGGCCGCCAGCGTGCCACTCCATCTCGACCTCACCGCCCTGTGCTTTCAGGTATTGCATCAGACCATTGGTCAGGGGCACGGGGCAGATCGGGTCACGTTCACCCGCCGTGATCAGCACCCGACGTGAGGCAGGTGCGGGTGCAGGTTTCGGCTCGAACGGGATCAGCGGGTGCATTAACACCGCGGCATCGAACAGATCAGGAAACTCGATCAGTGTATTGGCTAGAATGTTCGCGCCATTGGAAAAACCGAGTCCCAGCACGAGACCTGACGCATGATGATCGCGGTTGGCTTTGACGAAGGCCGCCATTTGCTGGGTCGCACGATCGAGATCGGCCATATCGTAAACGCCCTCGGCCGTCCTGCGGAAGAAGCGTGCGGCACCGAATTCGGAAACGTCGCCACGGGGCGAAATGACCGTCGCATTCGGTAACAGCCTGGTACCGAAGTCGAAGAACTGGTTCTCGTCCCCACCCGTGCCGTGAAAGACGAAAAAGACCGGCTGGCCCGGCGCACCGGCGCGCACCTTGTGAGAATAAGCATCCTTGCTCATGACAATATCTCCTGAGAACAGCCTGCGGCGCTCAAGCCACAGGCGTCCTCTTCTTTTCGAAAAAATCAGTTTTCAAGTGGCTCGAGATGCTGCTCAAGCGTCGCGCGCAGATGGGCGTGCTGAGATGGCAACTGCAACGCTTCGCCCAGATGCGCCGTATCCTCATCCCGATCGAAACCGGGCTCGTTGGTGGCGATCTCAAACAGCACACCGCCTGGTGTCCGGAAGTAGATCGCCCAGAAGTAATCGCGATCGATGACCGGTGTGACCTGATAGCCCGTATCCAGTAGCGCTTTACGCACCTCGAGTTGCGTCTGACGATTATCGACGGCAAATGCGATGTGGTGAACAGAACCAGCGCCCAGACGCGCGCCAGAAATATTCGGCATCGTCTCTATGTCGATAAAATCGGCACCATTGCCACCGGGCATGCCCAACCGCAGCACACCGTCCTGCCGATCGACCTCCTGATAGCCCATGAATTTCAGAAGTTCGGCGGTTGCTCCTTCATCTGCAAGCCGCAGCGATGCACCTTGAAAACCCCTGATGGCCTGATCTTCGCCAACGCCATTGCCCGTCCACTGCGCCCGTGCATCGTCTTTGAGTTCGACCAGCGCAAAACCATCCCCGTCGGGACCTGCAAAATGGAGGCGCCTGTTCCCAAAGGCGTCATCGGCTTTCAAACCGTCCACATTGGCTTTGGCAAGGCGGTCCTGCCAATAGGCAAGCGAACCTTCGGGCACCGAGAACAACGTCGTGCCAACTTCGCCGGTGCCCTGGCGACCACGTGCAATGTGTGGGAACGGGAAGTAGGTCATGACAGAGCCCGGTGTGCCGACCTCATCGCCATAATAGAGGTGGTAAACATCCGGCGCGTCGAAGTTGACGGTCTTCTTAACCCGGCGCAGACCAAGCGTGTCCGTGAAGAAATGGTTGTTCCCACGCGCACTCGCTGCCATGGATGTGACGTGGTGCAGACCTCTGATCTGGTTCAACATTTTAAACCCTCCGATTGGATGAGCTCGCAGGAAAGCGATGCCCTTCTTTCATGGGTTCAAGATGGTGCAGATCAGGGCGCGCGCATAGACTGGACGTTCAGAACGGATTGTTCTCAATTTGTGAACGACGAACCGAACTGTTCAGCAAATGACATGATGGTCAGTGGTCATCATTGGCACCCCTGACCCAGTAACCCGCGGTCACGAACGCGGTCTTTGGAAGACCGGCTTCTTCGCCAAGCATTTTCTTGACGGAACGCGCTTCGCCCTTCTCGCAGCCAACGAAAACATGCAGTCCATCGGCACCGGACCATGGATGGGACCGCAGTGCCCGCTCCAGCAATCCCGCCGTTCCAGCCGCTTGACCGTTGCGATAGAGCCAGTTCCAATTGACATTTGCCTGAGATGAAATCTCCTGCCGCTCCTGCGGATTGTCGATTTCGGCATACACCGTCAGCGTCTTACCCGCTGGCATTTCCTCAGCCATTCGCAACATCACAGGCAGCGCGGTTTCGTCACCGGCAAAAACGTAATGATCTGCATCCGGAAGCTCACCGCCAGGACCAACGATGCCGACGAGATCGCCGGGAGCCGCCGTCGCACCAAAATGTGCACCCGGCATATCGTCGCCCTCGTGCATCACGAAATCGAGATTGATCTCCCCGCGTAAGACACTGCCCGTACGGATGGTGTAGACACGGCGCGACTGCTCGTCCTCGCCCTTGGCCCAAACGATGGCGCCAGTTTTCGACAGATATGGCCAAACCGGCGCCCGGTCCTGATCGGGAAGGATCAGAATGCGGACATGCAGACCGCCACTCATCAACCGCTCAATGCCCTTGTCGATGGCAATCACGACCCGTCGCATTCTTGGCGTCAGATTGTAAGCCCGCACGACCCGGCCGCTGAAGAGGTTGGGCATTTCTCGCACATCCGAGCCGTGGCCTTCCCAGCGAAAGTCCAGAGACGTATCACCGGTAAACTCGACGATATGTTCAGCCACCATGGCTTTGACGGACAGCAGGACATTTTCCGAAACACAATTGATCCTCGCCGCAAACCGCCCATTCTCGGCACCGAATGTGCCATTGCCGTAATCAGCTTCGAAGTGCAGCGCCTCCCCCTCGCGGGTCATCGTCATGTACTCGGCGAAATGTTCGTGGAAGGCATCCACGATGGCGGATGGATCGGGAAGAACGACAGATGTTTGCGCAGACAGAAGCACCAGCTTAAATCCTTCAGATTACAGTCCGGTTATCTTTAGATCACCCTACTTCAAAGTGCAAAGCAGTTTTTGCCAAGGTCGATCACAGTTTTTCAGGCAATTGCCAATCGATCGGCTCGCGGCCACGCGAAACGAGAAAGTCATTGGCTTTCGAAAAGTGGTGATTTCCGAAAAACCCGTTATGGGCAGAGAGCGGGGATGGATGGGGCGACTTCAGCACCAGATGTTTCGCCTGGTCCACGAAGGACGCTTTCTTCTGCGCATAAGAGCCCCACAGCAGGAAGACCACGCCGTCGCATTCGTCATTGACGGTGCGGATAATGGCATCGGTAAACCTCTCCCACCCCTGCCCTTGATGGGACGCAGCGCGCGCTTCTTCCACCGTAAGAACGCTGTTGAGCAACAACACACCCTGACTGGCCCAGCTCTCCAGAAAGCCATGCTTCACCGGTGAAATACCGAGATCACTCTGCAATTCCTTATAGATATTGACGAGCGACGGTGGCGTGCGAACACCCGGCTGCACGGAAAAACACAAGCCGTGCGCCTGTCCCGCGCCGTGATAGGGATCTTGACCCAGAATGACGACCTTCACCTCATTCAGAGGCGTCAGATCGAGGGCGCGAAAATATTCGCTCCCTTTGGGGAAGATGTGCTTGCCGGCGTTCTTTTCAGCCAGCAGGAACTCTTTAAGCTTGAGCATGTAGGGGCTGGCGAATTCGGCAGAAAGCGCACGCTTCCAGCTCTCGTCAAGTTTCACACCCACCTCTGCCATGAAAATCCTCTTGCCTATTTGAACCGTTTGCTGCGCTCGAGCACTTCGATCTTGTATCCATCGGGATCACAAATGAAGAAATATTTTGCGAAGGGCGCGCCCCTGTATTCAGCGTTGATGATCTTTCCCACGACAAGGCCAAGCGCGGTGAGGCGGGTGTGTTCTGCTTCTACATCGTCGACGCTGACAGCGATATGGCCATAGCCATCGCCCAGCGCGTAAGGCACTTCGCGGCCTTTGTTGATGGTCAGCTCAAGCTCGAAATCACCTTCGGCATTGCTGAGATAGACGAGCGTGAACGTGTCGAACTCGAACCGTTCGGCGATCTCGAGGCCGAAAGCCCGATGATAAAAACTGACCGAACGCTTTTCGTCCAGCACCCGGACCATAGAGTGAATAAGTTTGGCCATGGTGTTTCCCTTACCCTGAATCCTGCTGGCCCGCGAAAGACGCGGGTGTCCGGGCAGCCAAATAACGGCTGGAGTCCGGATTTTCAACCCATGAGGCTTTTTCGCGACTTTCAGCGGATAGTCACATACCCGATTGGCATCACAGCTTTCACACTATCATGACATGGATACTCATGATAACGGCAGTCATGCGCATCCTCTATCTCTGTCTTGGCTGGCTTATGGTCGCAACCGGCGTCGTCGGTGCTGTCACGCCCGTTTTGCCGACCACACCGTTTCTGCTGATCGCGCTCTGGTGCTTTTCCAAATCATCGCCAAAGCTTGAGGCGTGGCTTCTATCCCACCCCAAATTCGGTCCGTCCTTGCGCAACTGGCGTGACAAAGGCGCCATCCCGCGTAAGGCAAAGATCGCCGCTGTGTCTTTGATGACAATGAGTTACGCCATTTTTTGGTTCGCTACGGAGCCAACGCCCCTCAGAGCCGCAATCGTTGCCGCGGTGATGCTGGGTGCAGCGCTGTTCGTCACCACCCGACCGGAACCTTGACGTCCAGGCTCATCGGTGGCGCGATTGCGGCAGCACATAGGGAATGTGCCGCGCAGGAATGCGCCCGACCGTCCCGCCAATGCCGTAGACCCGAGCAATGATGTCGTCGTTGATGGTGTCAAGTGATGAGCCAAAGGCTGTGATTTGCCCGTGATGCATGACGATAAGTTGATCGGCAAACTCGGCGGCGAGATTGAGGTCATGCAGAACAGCAAGCACGGTCCCACCTTCACGCGCAAAGTCGCGCGCGGTCTCCAGCACGGAAATCTGGTGGCCGAGATCGAGGCTCGATGTCGGCTCGTCCAGCAAAAGCGCTCTCGCCTCGCCATTCTCCACGGCATTGGGCACCTGCGCCAAGGCGCGCGCAAACTGCACGCGCTGTTGCTCGCCCCCGGATAGCATATTGTAGGACCGCCCCTCGAAACCGCTGAGGCCGACCTGGGCAAGCGCCTGCCTCGCCTGCGCCTCCGGCTTCACGGAGCCTTGCGCCACGGCCCCCATGCGCACGATTTCCAGCGCCGTAAAGGGAAAGGACAGAACTGTGCTCTGCGGCAAAACGGCACGAATGCGTGCCAGTTGCGCAGGCTTGAACACGCCAACATCGATCTTGTGATAGGCGACATGTCCAGCATCGGCGGTCATCTCACCTGACAGCACCTTCATCAAGGTCGATTTTCCAGCGCCATTTGGGCCGATGATGACGCTGAACGTGCCGGGCTCGAGCCTGATCGTGACCTCGTCCAGCAATCTACGACCCGAACGGATGACGGTGACGCCGCGTGTGGAAATCATGACACATTCCTCAGACCGAGACCGTTGCCTTTGCCCAGAAGTAGAAACAGGAAGACCGGAGCGCCAATCAGCGCGGTCACGACGCCAATCGGCAACTCGGCGGGAGCGGCCACCGTGCGCGCAAAACTATCCGCCAGAAGGAGCAGCCCTGCGCCACCAATAGCCGACGCGGGCAAAAGGAAGCGATGCGAGGAACCGATGACCAGCCGTAAAAGATGCGGCACGACGATACCGACAAAACCGATGGACCCGGCTGCGGCGACACTTGCCCCGCAGGCAGCGGCGACCGCCAGAATGACGGTCCGCTTCAGACGTTGAACCGGAATACCCATGTGAAAAGCAGCCGCATCTCCCAGGATCAACGCATCCAGCCCTTTCGACACGAAGGGAATGCTGGCCAGGATGATCAGGAAGAACGGTAGCGTCGTCCATATCTTCAGCGGCGTTGCCCCACCCAGTGAACCCAGGCTCCAGAAGGTGATGTCGCGCAGGGCGCGGTCATCGGCCATGAAGATCATCAAACCCATCAAGGCTGCACTCAGCGCTGCAACGGCGATACCGGCGAGGATCAGAACCGTTGTCGATGTTGCGCCGTTCCGCGTCGCGATCATGTAGAGCAGCAGCGTATTCATCAAACCGCCGAAGAACGCCATCAGCGGCAGAAAGTGAATGCCGAACAGAAGAGACAGTGGCGCAAGCAGGCTGCCACCCAGCGCCAGCGCGGCAACTGCAAAAAGTGCTGCCCCGGAGGTGACACCAACAAGACCGGGATCGGCCAGTGGATTGCGGAACAGGCCCTGCATCATGGCACCGGAGACGGCAAGGGCTGCCCCGATCATAAGACCCAGGCCCGTGCGCGGCAAACGGACCGCTTCCAGAATGACGCGGTCGCGTGGTTCCATGCTTTGCGAATGACCGGTGAAATAAAGCCACAGCTCATACAGGCCCACACCCGTCGGCCCGCTGGCGAGGGAGACGAGACAGGCTACGACAAGAAAAATACACAACGCCGCAAGGGTGATGGCCCCCTTGCGCGAACGATCGCCGGGAATCGGACCTGCGACCTCGGTCACAGCCAACGCGCTCACGGTTTAACGATCTCGGGATACAGTTGCGAAGCCAGTTCACGACCGGCAGCGGGCGTGCGCGGACCAAATCCGATCAGATACAATCCATCCATGCTGATCAGCGATTTGGAAGCGGCAGCAGGCGTCGACTGGAAGGCGGGGAGCGCAAAAAGCTCGTCTGGCTTTGCCGCATGGTTGCCGCGCTGCATGGTCAAAACAACATCGGGCGCGGCTGCAATCACGGCTTCATCGGTCAGCGGTTTGTAGCCGGTAATTTCCTCGGCGGCATTGATACCACCGGCCATTTCGATGATCGCCGCAGCCTCCGTATCCTTGCCAGCAGCCATGATGCGCCCGCCTGCGGCCGACAGAACGAACAAGACGCGCTTCTTCTTGTCGCCAACAGCGGCAACGTCCTTCGCCAGCGCATCGAGACCAGCGTCAACATCGCCCGCAAGCGCCTTTGCCTTGTCTTCAAGCCCAATAGCTGCGCCAACATCCTCGATTTTCTTGGCAATAGCACGGCCTTCCGGCGGCGTGTCGACTGTCACCATCGGCACTTCGCTGGCTTTCAAAATGCCGATCACATCTGCCGGACCTGCCCCATCCTCCGACAAAATGAGATCCGGCTTTTGCGACAAAATACCTTCCGAGGAGAGCGCGCGCATATAACCGACATCCGGTTTGGACAACGCTTCAGCGGGAAAACTGCTGGTCGAGTCACGCGCGACGATCCGATCTCCGGCACCCAGCGCGTAGAGAATTTCCGTCACCGTACCGCCAAGTGCAACAATCCGCTTCGCGTCGGGGTTGCCCTTGTCGGACGCGTGGGCAGCGAGCGGAGACAGTGCCAGCGCCACGGGAAGAGCGGCACCAAAAGCAATCGAGCGAAGCAGAAGCGGCATGACATGATCCTGAACAATGCGGTGTGCGACAGCCTGCACACCATATAAGTTGAGTTAATTACACATCTTTTAAAGTCGCACAATCCGATAAGTTGACTATTTCCGTTATCTTTTATATCTCCGCTTTTCAGGGGTAGCGTACCACCATCCGGTGCCGCACATTCAAAGGGAGACTATCGATGTTTATTGCCATGAACCGATTCCGCGTCGTGCCAGGCTTTGAAGAGGCTTTCGAAACCATCTGGCGTGACCGTAAGCGTCACCTGGCCGAGATGCCCGGCTATCTGGAGTTTCACATGCTGAAGGGTGCGAAGGCTGACGATCATACGCTTTACGCCTCCCACACCGTATGGGCCACCAAAGATGACTTCACCGCATGGACAAAGTCCGAGCAGTTCCGTGCCGCCCACGCCAATGCCGGTAACAATCGCGGCAAGGTCGAATATCTCTCTGGTCCGCATTTCGAAGGTTTTGACGTTATTATACACGAGGGCCAGAACGGCGAAGACCTACCCGTGGCAGCGCAAGCATGAGCGACACTGCCATGATAGCGCGCGCGAAAGCCGCTCTTGCCGAAAATCCGGATGGGGTGGTGGAGGCCATCGCCGCCAAGGCAGAGGTGACACCAGCAGATATTCTCAAGGTTTTGCCGCGTGGTGCCGCCGTCTCAGCTCCTGCCGACAAATTCGACGACATATGGAATGAACTGCGCAGCTGGGGCGAAGTCCTGATGATCGTTCAGACACCCGATATCGTCTTCGAGGTTCCCGGGCATCTTCCCGAGGGAACAGAGGGCCACGGCTGGTTCAACATTCATGGCGATAGCCCCATTGGCGGACATATCAGGAAAGACAATTGCGCCTCGATCGCCTTCATCGATCGGGAATTCCATGGGCGCCGCTCGCTTTCGGTCTGGTTCATGAATGCCAGTGGCAGCGCCATGTTCAAGCTCTTCGTGCGCCGTGACGAGAACAAGGAATTGCTGGCGGACCAGCTCTCGAAATTCGAGACGCTGCGCGATAGCTTTCTCGCCTGACAAGATTGGCAAGCCGCCGCCGGAAATCGGGTGGCGGCTTTTCCTTTGAACATAGAATGTCGCTTCCGGCATGTCTCACCCCTCCCGACATGCCCTATCCATTCAAGGCTTGGTAAAGCACGAGAGGCTTTGCGCCACTCTCGACCTGCGCTATAGGCCGTTCGACACATGATGAGGGAAAGCCGATGACGACCTATGTTTTGACCGTGGCCTGCCAATCCAAACGCGGCATCGTCGCTGCTATCTCGGGTTATCTGGCGGCGAAGGGTTGCAACATTGTCGACAGCTCCCAGTTCGACGACCTCGAAACCGGCAAGTTCTTCATGCGCGTCTCCTTCATTTCCGAAGAGGGCGAGAGCATGGAAGCGCTACAGGCCGGCTTTGCTCCCATCTCTGCGGAGTTCGGCATGGATGCTGCTATCTACAGCGATGGCGAGCGCACCAAGACACTGCTGATGGTCTCGCGTTTCGGGCACTGCCTCAACGACCTGCTCTACCGCTGGAAAATCGGCGCGCTGCCCATCGATATCGTCGGTGTTGTCTCCAACCACTTCGAGTATCAGAAGGTCGTCGTCAATCACGATATCCCTTTCCACCACATCAAGGTGACGAAGGACAACAAGCCGAAAGCCGAAGCGCAACTGATCGACCTGATCGAGACCAGCGGCACGGAACTGGTGGTGCTGGCCCGTTACATGCAGGTGCTCTCGGATGAAATGTGCCGCAAGATGTCGGGCCGCATCATCAACATCCACCACTCGTTTCTTCCCAGTTTCAAGGGTGCGAACCCTTACAAGCAGGCCTATGAGCGCGGTGTGAAGCTGATCGGCGCCACGGCCCATTACGTCACAGCCGATCTCGATGAAGGTCCGATCATCGAACAGGACACGGTCCGCGTCACCCACGCACAATCGGCAGAAGATTACGTGTCGCTCGGGCGCGATGTGGAAAGCCAGGTATTGGCCCGCGCGATCCACGCCCACATCCACCACCGCACCTTCATCAACGGCAACCGCACCGTCGTCTTCCCACCCAGCCCAGGCTCATACGCATCAGAGCGGATGGGCTAAAGTTTTTCATCCACAAAAACTTGGAATTTATTTTCGGTGGTGAGCAACCGACTGCCTCGTGCAACCGTTTGTTCTGCGTTGTCACACACCAGAGGTGTCCCTCATGAAAAAGTTGATTATCGCCAGCGCCGCGCTTCTTCTCGCGGCAGGGTCTTCGTTCGCCCAACAGCCACCGCCACCACCACCAGCCGGTGGACCGGTCCCCGGTCAACAGGTCGATGCACCGCCACCACCACCACCACCACCGCCAGGTCCCGGCGCGCAGGCGGATGCGCCTCCGCCACCTCCGCCCGGCCATTGGGGTCCACGTGACGGTGGTCCGAAAGACGGCGGCCCGCGTGACCGCATGATGATGCCGCCACCGCCACCGCCATCGAAGGGCGCGCACTTCCGCCTTGAACAGGGCGAGACGAAGATTGACATCAAATGTGCCGATGACGAGCCGATGAAGGCCTGCGCCGATATCATGATGCAGTTGATCGACAAGATTAACGAGTAAGTTCGCCAGCATAAATGGAAGTGGCGCAAGCGCGCCGCTTCCTCAAAAGCGCACAGTCGCCTTCAGACCTCTTCCAGATGCGCCGTCGTCCAGCACAAGCCGCCCGTTGAAAAGCGAGGCAATCTCCTCGACGATTGCAAGCCCCAGACCCGCACCGGGTGCCGCGTTTCCGTCTCCCCTGGCAAAACGCTGGCGCACCACATTGCGTTTTTCGGCTGAGATCCCGGGGCCGTTGTCCTCCACCTCGATGTAGGCCAACCCGTTTGTTTTCCCCACCCTGACCGTCACTTCCGCTCCCCGCCCCGCATAGGCGATGGCGTTGCTGATGAGATTGCCGAGGAGCTCGCCGAGCAAAAGCGGCTCTGCCGGGATGCTGGTCGCTTCCACGTGTTCGAACCCCAGATCGATGCCCGCTTCTGCGGCGACAGGGACGTAATCTGCGGTCACGGATTGAGCCAAGGAGACAAGATCGACATCGACAAGGCTCTGCTTTTCTCCTGATCCGGCAGCATCAATGTTGGCCATGCGCAAAAGCTGCGCCAGAATATGCTCGGCATGCGCGACAGAAGCATCCCCCTTGTGCGCCGCGGCCTGTGCCTCCTGCAAGGTGGATGCCCGCGCCGACAGCGCGAGCTGGGTGCGGATGATGGCCAGCGGTGTGCGCAGCTGATGGCTGGCATTGCCGGTGAAATGCCTCAGCGCATCCA
This sequence comes from Rhizobium skierniewicense, assembly GCF_014196515.1. GTDB lineage: Bacteria > Pseudomonadota > Alphaproteobacteria > Rhizobiales > Rhizobiaceae > Agrobacterium > Agrobacterium skierniewicense. The sequence continues at coordinate 100,881 of NZ_JACIDV010000005.1, forward strand.
GCGCCGACTGCAACCGCACCATGAAGGAGTTGACGGTTTCCACGAGGTTTTCGACCTCCACCGGCACCGATTGGCGGATGGGGTGCAAATCATTGGGGCTGCGTTCATCAATAGCTTCGCTGAGCCGATAGAGCGGACGCAGCGAGATCGTCACGGCAATCCAGACGATAATGGCGGCACCGACGATCATGAAGAGAAGACGCAGGGCCGAGCGAATGATAATCGCCTGCGCCAAGCGACTGCGGGCAATCGTGGTTTCTGCAACAGTGACGGTAAACGGCACGGAATTCACACCCGTCGATGCAAAGCGCTCGATTGCGGCCACACGGATGGGCTCGCCGCGAAATTCGGCATCCACGAAAATGGGCGTGTCACTGCGGACCTTTTCCACCGAAGGCAAGTTTTGGTAGCCCGTCAGAAACTGACCGTTCGGGCCGTCCACCCGATAAAACACCCTGTCTTGCGCCGCCGATGTCAGCATTTCCAGCGCGACATATGGGATATCCACCTCAAGTGACCCATTCTCGGAGACAACGACCCGCTCGGCGATGGCCAGGGCGGAACCGGACAGCACCCGGTCAGAGACGATATTGGCTGTATTGGTGGCTTCGCGGTAGGTATCGGCCAGCGCAATGCAGCCGATGATCGCCGTGGAAATCAGAAGCCAGCCCAGCAGGCGCCGCCGCAGCGAATAGGCGGCCTGCTTCATTGCGCCATCTCCGGCAACTTCTCGAGATAATAACCAATGCCGCGCGCCGTCTTCACCGTCAGCCCATGCGGAGCAAGTCGCTTGCGCAGACGGCTGACATATTGCTCGATCGCATTGCCGGACAGTTCGTCATCGAAACCCGTCAGCGATTGGACGATGGCTTCCTTGGCCACCACCTTTCCGGCACGCATGAACAGCACTTCCAGAAGCGCCACCTCACGCGCAGGAATATCGAGCGGAATGCCCTCGGCGGAAAAGGTGCGCGACGTCAGATCGAACGACACCTTGCCGAAACTGACCAGCGAGGAACGCAAACCGGCGTTGCGGCGCAGGAGAACCCTCACCCGCGCTTCGAACTCGGTGATATCGAACGGCTTGGTCATATAGTCGTCAGCGCCGAGATCCAGTCCTTTCACCCGCTCTTCCGGCGTGCCGCGCGCCGTCAGAATCATCACCGCTGCCTTATCCTGGCGGTCACGCATCGAACGCAGCACCTCGATGCCGTCCATTTCCGGCAGGTTGAGATCGAGAATGACCAGATCGAAATTTTCAGCGGCAATGGCGGCGTCCGCCGAAGCGCCATCGGACACTACATCCACGGCATAGCCGCTACCCCGCAGCAGCGCGGAAAGTCCTTCCGACAGCACCTGATTGTCCTCCACAAGCAGAATTCGCAAGCAGACGCCCTCCATTTGGATCGAATTTATCCAAGCCTACCCGTCTTGTGAATGGCAAGGGCCTGCGGCATGATCTTTTCCATGCGTATTCTTCTATCCCTCTGTCTTTTCTTTGGTATCGCCACCTGTTTGCAGGCGCAGCCAATGGTGTTTCCTGCCCTGTCCGGCAAGGTGGATGCAGAAACGCTCGTGGTCTATTCCTCGTTGGACGAACCTCTGGCAACCCCTATGATCGAGGGGTTTCAGAGAGCGAACCCGGATGTCGCGGTTTCCTATGAAGATATGCTGACCGGCGAGATTTACGACCGCATCGTGCGCGAAACGGATGCGGGTGAAAAAACCGCCGATTTCGCCTTCTCCTCCGCCATGGATCTTCAGGTCAAACTCAGCAATGACGGCTATGCGCAGCGATCCGACCTGCCGATGAGCGCCCGATGGCCCGCCTGGGCCAACTGGCGCAACACGGCCTATGCGCTGACCTTCGAGCCCGCCGTCTTCGTCTACCATAAGCCGAGTTTTATTACGGAAAAGCCCCCGGCCAGTCGTGCCGAATTCGTGGATTATCTGGAACGCCACGCCAAAGAGGTGCATGGGCGCATCGCGACCTATGACATCGAACGCTCCGGCGTCGGCTTCCTGTTCATGTCACGCGATCAGGAACAGTTCGGCGATATCTGGAACGTCATCAAATCAATGGGAACGGCGGGCGTGAAGGTTTACTCCACCAGCTCCGCCATTCTGGAGCGCATTTCCGATGGTCGGTTCCTGCTGGGCTACAACATCCTCGGTTCCTATGCCGCAGATTGGGCCTCTCGCCATCCCGATGTCGGTATCGTGCTGCCGAAGGACTACACGGTCGTCATGTCGCGTATCGGGCTGGTGCCGCAGGCGGCCAGAAACGCCGAACTCGGACGCCGCTACCTGGAGTTCTTCATGTCGAAGGAAGGTCAGACCATCATGGCGCGGCAGTTGCAGATACCCGCCGTCAGTCCGGATGTGGCGGGGGAAAACACCGCCAACATGATGCAGGCCATCCACGGCGCACAATTGCGGCCGGTTCCGGTCAGTCCGGGACTGATGGTCTATCTCGATCAGGTCAAGCGCGCCCGCATCATCGAGCGCTGGAACGAAGCTCTGCGTGCCCAGTAGACGGATTTCAAAAATTAATAGACAGTAAATGTGTCGAGGAGTTGCCAAGCGTCAGTTAGATGACAGCTTTCTATGGTGCTGTACAATTCTTCGTTCATCCGTGGAGGCGGACTGAAGAAGCGGGAGGAAAGTCTCACAGGACAGATGGTTCGGGTTGCTATTGCCACCCTTGATGTCGTCCATGCGCGCCCCTTCCGCGATCACAACAACAATGCCAAAACGGCATACAAGGAGGGTTCCCTTTGAAGCATTTTCTCATCGCTTCGCTTCTCGCAGGCGCAATCGCACTTCCGGCAGCAGCAGCTGACTACACCATCATCGCCCCGGCAAACCCTGGCGGCGGCTGGGACCAGACGGCGCGTTCGTTGCAGAGCGTGCTGCAGGAAGAAGGCATCTCCAAGCGCGTTCAGGTTCAGAACGTTCCAGGCGCGGGCGGCACCATCGGTCTTGCACAGTTCGCAAGCCAGCAGAGCGGCAACCCGAATGCGTTGATCGTCGGCGGCTACGTGATGGTTGGCGCCATTCTCACCAACAAGGCTCCGGTTACGCTGAAGGACGTCACGCCCATTGCGCGTCTAACCGGTGAGTACGAAGCCATCGTCGTTCCTGCATCGTCGCCCATCGAAAACATCGGACAGCTCATCGAGCAGCTCAAGAAAGATCCGGGCAGCGTATCCTGGGGCGGCGGTTCCGCTGGCGGCACCGACCACATTACGGCTGGCCTGATTGCCAAGGCTGCAGGCGTCGACCCGACCAAGATCAACTACATCGCCTATTCCGGTGGCGGCGAAGCACTCGCTTCCATTCTTGGCGCACAGGTCACCGCCGGCATCTCCAGCTACGGCGAATTCGAAAGCCAGGTTAAATCAGGCACGGTTCGCATTCTGGCGATTTCCAGCGAGCAGAAGCTCGAAGGCATCGATGCGCCCACACTGAAGGAAAGCGGCCTTGATGTCGTCATCCAGAACTGGCGCATGGTTGCAGCTCCTCCAGGCCTGACGCCTGAGCAGGAAAAGGCTGTTGGCGCCGATATCGAAAAGCTGGTGAAGTCTGCCAAGTGGCAGGAAACACTGAAGACCAAGGGCTGGATGGACACCTACCTCGCTGGCGATGCCTTCAAGGCACAGCTTGAAAAAGACACGGCGTCGACCGAAACCATTCTTAAAGACATCGGACTGGTAAAATGAGCCAGGGTTCATCCCCTTCCCAACCCACAAAGCGCCGCCCTGATTGGGCGGCGTTCGCCATCGCCGTGTTTTTGGTGGCCGTTGCAGCCGTCATCTTCTGGGATTCTGCACGGCTTGCCAGCGTCACCGGCTATTCTCCGGTTGGCCCGGCAACCGTTCCTTACGCCATTGGTATCTGTCTTATCGGGCTGGCGATCTGGACGGCGATCGAGGCGTGGCGCAATGAGTTTCCGACCCGTGACAAACAGGAAATGGGACCTGTTTTCTGGGTCATCGCGGGTCTTGCCGCACAGATGCTGCTCCTGAAAATCGCCGGGTTTTCGATCGCGACAGGTCTGCTCTTTGCCCTTACGGCGCGTGCTTTCGGTAAACGCAAGCTCTGGTATTCGATCCCCATCGGCATCGTTTTCAGCTTCGTCATCTGGGTTATCTTTGCGCAACTGCTGCAATTGTCGCTGCCCGCTGGACCCTTGGAACGGCTGTTTTTCTAACGGCCGATCCACCCGATAAACAATGAAGACATGAAGCCTGGGCGCTCCGTATATGGGGCGCAACCGCCGCTTCACCCGACAGGGGGACAACTGTCCATGAGCACTTTTGAATTTCTGCTGCAAGGTATCGCGATTGCGGCGCAACCGATGAACCTTCTCTATGCGCTGATCGGGGTCACGCTCGGCACCGCTGTTGGCGTTCTGCCCGGCATTGGCCCTGCGCTGACCGTCGCGCTCCTGTTGCCGGTCACCTACCAGCTTGATCCTGCGGGATCGCTGATCATGTTTGCTGGAATTTATTACGGCGGCATGTATGGCGGCTCTACCACGTCGATCCTGCTCAACACACCCGGCGAAAGCGCTTCCATCGTCACCGCACTGGAAGGCAACAAAATGGCACGCGCGGGGCGCGGAGGACCGGCCCTGGCAACCGCTGCCATCGGCTCGTTCGTTGCAGGCCTCATCGCCACCATCGCGCTGGCCTTCGTGGCACCTTACATTGTCAAGCTGGCGCTTGTATTTGGACCGCGCGAATATTTCGCGCTGATGGTTCTGGCCTTCGTAACCGTCTCATCCGCCTTCGGTGATTCCGCCCTGCGCGGTCTCACTTCGCTCTTTATCGGCTTCACGCTTGCGATCGTCGGCATCGACCAGTTGACCGGGCAGACACGCATGAGCTTCGGCGTTCCCGACCTGCTGGATGGTGTTGAGGTCACCACGCTTGCCGTTGCCATGTTCGCCATCGGCGAAACGCTGTTCATCGTCGCCCAAGGCCAGAGCGGCGACGAAAAGGTCGAAGCCGTCAAGGGGTCGGTCTGGATGAGCGCGCAGGATTGGGCTCGTTCGTGGAAGCCATGGTTGCGTGGCACGCTGATCGGCTTCCCCATCGGCGCCATGCCGGCGGGCGGCGCTGAAATCGGCACGTTCCTGTCCTATGCCACGGAAAAGAAGCTATCGAAGCACCCGGAAGAATTCGGCCACGGCGCCATCGAGGGTGTTGCCGGTCCGGAAGCCGCCAACAATGCATCGGCTGCCGGTACGCTGGTGCCGCTTTTGACGCTTGGTCTACCGACAACCGCGACAGCTGCGATCATGCTGGCCGGTTTCCAGCAGTTCGGCCTTCAGCCAGGTCCGCTGCTATTCGCAACGAACCCGCAACTCGTCTGGGGCCTGATTGCCAGCCTGTTCATCGCCAATGTGATGCTGCTGGTTCTCAACCTGCCACTGATCGGCCTGTGGGTAAAGCTGCTGACGATTCCCAAGCCTTGGCTCTATGCAGGTATTCTTCTGTTCGCAACGCTCGGTACGATTGGCGCGAACCCATCCGTGTTCGAACTCGGTATGCTGCTCGCCTTTGGTATCCTCGGCTATATTATGCGGATTTTCGGCTACCCGATCGCGCCTGCCGTCGTTGGTCTCATCCTCGGACCTCTTGCCGAACAGCAATTGCGCCGTGCGCTCGCCATCGGTCAGGGAGACCCCTCCGTGCTCTTCACGTCGTGGATTGCGGTCGCCCTGTTTATCGTTGCCGCTGCCGCCTTCCTCATTCCGCTCATCATGCGTATTCGGGGTCGTGGTCAGGTGCTGACGCAGCTTGCCGCCAACGAAGACTGATAAAACAATCCTCCCAAGGACCGGCCCCGCATTCGAAAGGATGCGGGGCTTTTTTATGTCCGGAACGCAAAGGCTACAGGTTGGTTATAATTGTATGACTGAGCTTGAACAGAGGAACACGGGAATGAAGAAAACCGCCGCTCTCTTGTGCGCCGTCGCACTTGCCTCATGCACAACAGCGACATCCCCTATCGAACCCATCCCAGGCAGCATCACCTATGGCGGACAGCCGCGAACAAAGCTCACCAAGTCGCCCGTTGGAAGCACGCTGAGGCACGATTTCAACATGGGAGATGGCCGGCGTGCTTACGAGACCTACCGCATCGCGCCGGACCGCTCCCTCGTCCTGATGAACCGTGTGATCATGAGCGATGTGCCGCCTGACCGGTGAGCGTCACACGAAATGTTTCATACACGGACAGATTTTGGAACGACTGACGCTCCCACTCGTTGCTTTCCCGAACGTCTCAAAACAATAAAGTAACGAGTGGTGTTTCAGGAGAAGAAAATGAGAACCCATAAGACCAGAAACGATTTACCCTCCAATGCAAAAGCAACGGTCATCGGACTCCTGAACGAGGCGCTGGCCTCTGTCATCGACCTGTCACTGGTCACCAAGCAGGCCCACTGGAACCTCAAAGGTCCACAATTCATCGCGATCCACGAGCTTTTGGATACGTTTCGCACATCGCTCGACAAGCACAGCGACACAATCGCCGAGCGCGCTGTACAGCTCGGAGGAACCGCGCTGGGAAGCGTCCAGTCGGTGTCTTCGACCTCGAAACTCAAAGCCTACCCGACAGACATCTTCAAAATTCACGACCATCTGGATGAGCTTATCGAGCGCTACGGCGACGTTGCGAACCTGATCCGTAAATCAATCGATGAAGCTGATGATGCCGGTGATGCCAATACTGCGGATATCTTCACTGCCGCATCGCGCGATCTGGATAAGTCTCTTTGGTTTCTGGAAGCCCACATTCAGGAAAAAGCCTGATACACAGAAAAGCGCCCGGGCAACCGGGCGCTTTAACCACTCATGTTTTTAAACATCAATGACGTCTGAGAACCGCTTTACCGATATCACGCAACATATCATGATCCCAGATACCACGTTGAGCACTTCGGATGAGAACGGCTGCACATTTACTGGCGACTTCGCTGCTGCGGTCTTCAAGGCATTCAAAACAAACGCCATCGAATATGGTCTGCAGATCAGTGACCTGCTGCGGCGACAACTGCGCGCCGACACGTTCAAAAGCCACATAAGACAAGACTTATCCTCCCAAGACATGCCAAATGCTGACGTTCATTTTACTGAACGCTTAAGTTCTACACCGCATCGAATCGGATGTCGAATCTGATTTTAACGAATTATCAATGATTGATTTCGTGAGTTAGCGGAATATGCCTGACCGTTGCCATATTATCATCTCTTGAATAAGACCCGCAGCAGCACAGAAGGAAAATATATATTTTCCTAAAGCGAGAGAACGCCAATGGCCGAGAGAGCCTTTTCAACGCTATGCTGTGAAACGGGCTTGGTTATAAATATCGCTCCGGGTGGCAAGATACCCTCCGCTGGATTGTAACGTCCTGAAATCACCACGACCTTGATATGCGGCCAGCGTCGATGAGCGACATTAGCCAGGCCCAGACCGTTGATTGAACCGGGCATGTCAATATCGGTCAAGATGGCACTGATCGAGTGCTGCCGCTCGAGCAAAGTCACCGCCTGATCAGCCGTCGAGGCCTCATATGCCAGACAACCAAGGTCCGACACCATATCGACAAGGTCGAGGCGTATGAGCCCGTCGTCTTCGACGACGAGAAGGCGTGGTGGCTCTTGCATGATTAATGCTCCCGCTGGAAACTGACCAGCTCTGCCGAAATCCGACAGCTTACGCCACGTGCGTCATACTCGATATCGACGCGGCTATCATCGGCCCCGGCAAGGCCTGCCTTGATCAAACGGGAACCGGACCCTTCCTTCTCGGGCGCGACGACCGCAGGGCCTCCCCTTTCCGTCCAGACAAGTTCAAACCGTTCCGGATGATGCTCAATGACGTCCCAATGGATATCCACTTTACCGTCCGGCGATGACAAAGCCCCGTATTTGATCGCGTTGGTCGCCAGCTCATGCAGAATGAGTGATAGGGAGAGAGACGGGCGCGAGCCGACACGTAATTTCGGTCCCGACACAAAAATCCTTGGCGCCATCGGATCGTCGTGCAGTTCCACCATCTGGTTGACAAGCTTGTGGACCTCGGATGTTCCAATTCCGCCCAGAATAACGGTATCATGCGCTGCGCTCAATACGCCGATACGGTCCGAGAGCGTGCGCCTGGCGGATGCAATATCCTTGGCCGTTCTTAGTGTTTGCGACGCGATCGCCTGCACCATGGCAAGTTGGTTTTTCAGACGATGACCCAACTCATGGGATATCAACTCCCGGTGCTTCTGCTCTGCAAGACGCTCCGTCACATCCTGGGCTTGAACGAGAATACCGATGATTTCTCCACAGGACGACCGCATAGCCTGATAGACAAGATCGATCATACGTTTTTGCCGCTCGCCGGACGGCCCGCGATTCAGCTCGACCGGCACGGCACGCGCTGAAAAAGGCTCCCCCGTGCGGTAGACCGTATCAAGCAGATCGATAAAGCCCTGCCGAACAACCTCGGAAACAGCCTCCGCCACGGGCTTTCCAATGATATCGCGGCCAACGCCGATCATCGAGTAATATTCCTCGTTTGCAAATTCGAACACGTGCGTCGGGCCATTCAGCATCGCGATGCCCGCAGGCGACATTTCGAAGATCTGAAGCAACTTCTCCTGCTGACTCTTCTGTTCTCGCCGAAGCATGATTTCGTTGGTGATTTCAGAGCATGCGCAGAACATGCCCAACACCACACCATCACGGTCGCGGACAGGGGTATATGAGAAAGAGAAATGCGTTTCCTCCGGATAGCCCTTGCGATGCATGATAAATTCGATGTCATCCATCGAAGTCCCCTGCCCGGCATAGGCCGCCGATATGATCGGCTCTACCCCATCCCAGATATCGAACCAAAGATCCTTGAAGGGATGCCCAAAAGCAGCCGGGTGACGATTGCCGCACATCTCTGCGTAGCCATCATTGTAAAGTGTGATCTGCTTTGGTCCCCACACCATCAACATGGGCTGGAGCGACCCGAGCATCACGTTGACGAGCGTCTGCAATTCAACGGGCCATTCATCCGGCAATCCCAACGGACTTTGCTCCCAAGCAAAATCCCGGAATAGATCTCCGCATTCGCCACCGCCGATGAATTTCAAAGTCGTCCCCACACGTACCACACCTGAGCGTTACAATTCCGGGTGTCGGATTTCGTTCCAAAAAACGACAGGCTTTCCGTCGCATGTAAAAATTTGCGTTAATCCCTTGGAGCGCAAGCGCTTCGGCGATTATCAGCGGAAGATCGGATGACGTATCCGACGTTGAGATCAGCGCCGCAAACATCATGCATCAACGCGTAAGGCATAAGTCGATTTTTTAAGTTGCCGTGCGGTGCTTAGCAAACGCGCGATCGAATTATCCTCAAGATTATCATCTCCTCCTTGTCAATGTTGTCGATATCTAGAATCGCTGTCGTTCCCAAACGCAGATGTCCTTTCCAGAACACATGATGTGGCAACGCCGCGCTTATTAATTTTATGTAACTAATATGGAACGAAAGACTGGAGTGGCGGTTAGATCATCACGGAGCCGCAGAGACTGGCCCGCATGAGAGGAAACCACCATGAAGAAGATCATTGTTGCGGCAGCGCTGCTCGGCGCGTCCGCTCTTTCCGCTATGGCCCAGACGACACCAGCACCGACCGCTGACGGCAGCACCCCCGCAGTCGCCACGCCGGGTGCAAACAATGCACCCGCTCCTGTGGAAGGCGCCAACAGCTTCACGGAAGAACAGGCCAAGACACGCATGGAAGAAACCGGCGTAACGGGCGTCAAAGACCTCATGAAGAACGACAAGGGCATCTGGATGGCATCGGGCATGAAGGACGGCAAGACCGTCTCTGTCGCTCTGGACTACCAGGGTAACGTCGTCGCCAAGTAAGCCAACACAATTTGAGGATGAATCCATGAAAACTGTTACCGGACTATTCGATGACCACTCCGATGCGCGCGCTGCGGTGAACGCCCTTGAGGCACATGGTGTCCCGTCGGGCGACATCAGCATTGTTTCGAACAATCACAACACAGATGGCCATCACCATGGCGATGTTGATGGTGAATCCAAAGCAGCCGAAGGCGCGGGCACTGGTGCTGGTATTGGCGCAGTCGTCGGTGGCGCAGGCGGCCTGCTGACAGGTCTCGGCATTATGGCGATCCCGGGCGTTGGCCCCGTCGTCGCAGCAGGCTGGCTCGCAGCAACGGCCGCTGGCGTTGTCGCAGGCGCGGTAACTGGTGGTGCAGCAGGCGGTATCGTCGGCGCGCTCACGGGCTCCGGCGTCTCCGAGGAAGATGCACATGTGTATGCCGAAGGCGTCCGCCGGGGCGGCACGATTGTGACGGCTCGTGTCGATGAAGCAATGGTTCCAGAAGCAGAAGCGATCCTGCAGCGATCCAACTGGGTCGACCCAACCGAACGCAGAACAGCTTACAATCAGGAGGGCTGGAAGCAGTTCGACGACACGCTCGATCCGTACAATGCCGACCAGATCGCCAAGGAACGCGACCGTTACCGCCGCCCAGGCCTTTAAGTTTCAACTGGATGTTCAGGCGCGCCTGATGCCAAGGCTGACACATCCGAACAGCAAAAGAGAAATAAGGGCCGCCCGCAAAGGTGGCCCTTTGCTTTGCGTGAGATTTTCGCTGGAACGGCAAAATAAGCCTGAACACAGAAAGCGGATATCACGGCCCTTTGTGGCGGCGGGAACATTCACACATGTGAGGAAGATTTCCCTGAAAGTGTCCCCGGCAGAACAAGGCGCCCGGATTCAGGAGACGCCTTACCAAACGAAATATAGGTGGAAACGGACGTATCTCCACAGCGCTGAGCCGACGACGCAGACTGATCAAACGTGCAGCGCGCTTCCTTTACCTGCAACGCACCGCATTCGGCGGCAAAGTTGACCGTCAGAGTTTCGGTGTTTCCATGCAATGTGCACGGTTCAATCTGATGAAGATAGGACCACAGCTAGAAGCCATTCACGAGCGAATGACCGGCGTCGTCATCGAACAGCTCCAGTGGTGCCAGTTTATCGAGCGGTATGACCGGCCTGGCATGCTATTTTATCTTGATCCGCCCTACTGGGGAAACGAGCGCGACTATGGTTATGGTATCTTAGGTCGGGCAGACTTCGCGGAGATGGCCAAGGTTCTGAGTGCTCTTAAAGGGCACGTCATCCCGTCCTTAAACGCCGTTCCAGGCGTCTTCGAAACCTTCTCGGCCTTTAGAACGGAGGAGGTCGATTGTACCTATTCAGTGGCTGGTGGAACCAATAGTAAAGTGGTGCGTGAAGTGATTATATCCAACACACGAAGCTAATCGAAAAGGGGTGGACAGATGACAGAAGACAGTAACAAAGCATCAAAACAGCTAAAAACGTGCTTTGTCGTCGGGCCAATAGGTGCCAGTTCCACCCCAACTCGCACGCACGCAGATTGGCTGCTTAATGGAATAATCAAGCCAACCTTTTCTGACCACTTCAGTGATTTTGAGGTCATCCGTTCAGACACTATCTCGTCCCCTGGTATGATCGACACTCAAATGATCACTCATCTGCTGGAAGCAGAGTTGGTGATCGTAGATATGAGCCTTTTGAACGCTAACGCATTTTATGAAATGGGTATTCGACATATGGTCGCAAAACCCGTGATCCATATGTTCCTAGAGGGAACAGAGATTCCTTTTGATGTGAAGCCTTACAGAGCCATCCCTTTTCAGCTTCAAGAGCATTTTCACTTATTTGATGCACAGAAGCGTTTGGCAAGCGCTGTCAGTTACGCGGTCGGGCTGGACTACGTCTCAGAAAACCCTGTCACGAAGGCTAAGGGCTTCCAGCAATTTGAGCAAGCCGCCACGCCAGCTGACAGACTAATGCTGCACGAGATGGAGGCTTAAGGCAAGAACTGAACATACTCAAACGCTCACTAGAACACGGAAATCGCCCAAACTTAAAAAGCATTTCGGGACATCAGCAAAGGCTGAAGTTTGATGACGATTTCGCAGATATCCTTGGTCGTTCCCCAATCTCGGTCGTCCAAATTGACGGCTACACCACAGAGATTTCACCCAAACAGATCAACCAGGTCCGAGGTTTAATAGACGGTATCGTCCACCAAGCTCAATGGGTGATTGGTGAAAATGGCCTGACTGTTTTACTCGAAAGCGAAACCGAAGAGAATATTACTCGCGTCATTTCTGCGCTGCGAGGTGCCGGAGTTACAAATATAAAGGTACATGGCCAATGAGCCCTGAACATCTTGAATTAGATTGTGGATGGACCAATCCTCCGCAGCCGGTAACGGAGTGGTCAGCCTGGATGCGGCGTATGCGTGGCGAACTCTTAAAGATGCCCACTTCAAGGGGGTTTAAAAGGTCGCTTAAATCGAGTTTGACAGGGCGGTTGCAAAACTCAAAATTTGCAAAACGTGCTGTCAAATTTGCAAAACCGCGCTACAGGGTACAACCGAACACTGGTTGGGTTGGCACAGCGCGAATAGCGACCCAGAAGTGCGAAGAGTAATGGGACCGGTGCAAGGAAACAATGCGCCCTAAGAAAGCCTGACGAGGAAATCAGAAACACGAGAAATTCCGGTTTCTCGTGTCAAAATTCCGAAACCGCGGTACAAGGGTACAACACGAGAAATTCCGAAACGCCGTTACAGGGCACAACAGGCTCGATTTAAGAATTTTTGGTAGCGGGAGAGGGACTTGAACCCCCGACACGCGGATTATGATTCCGCTGCTCTAACCACCTGAGCTACCCCGCCACAGAGGAACGTGACAGTTGCGTTACTGTCGGTCCCTAAGGATGAGCGGCTTATAAGGTGCCGCTCCCTTGAGTGTCAAGCGCAAGATGCGCAAAAACGTCGCTTTATGTCTTGTGACAAAAACATCAGCGACTTCAGGCTGCAACCTTGTTCTGGAGCAGGGCTTTCAGTGCTGCTTCTGCGTCCGCGGAGCGTTCCGAACGCTCGATGAAGCCACCGCCGTAGACCCGCGCATCGGCGCCGGGGGCCGAGTAGAGAACGCAGGCTTGTCCCGGTGCCACACCCGCCTCGCCGACTGCAAGATCCACATAGATACCCCTGTCGTCGGCATACAGCACGGCCTCGCCCGGCGGACGTGTGGAGCGGACCTTTGCGAAGCAGGAAAAGCCTCCGATGGCGTCGTCCAGAAGTGCGTTGTCTCCCAGCCAGTTCATGTCCCGCAAATAGACGCGGTGGGTTTCCAGCGCCTCGCGCGGACCGACGATAACGCGGCGGCCACGGGCGTCCAGATGCACCACATAAAGCGGCTCGCCGGTGGCGACGCCAATGCCGCGACGCTGTCCAATCGTATAGTGTACGATACCATCGTGACGACCCAGCACACGACCGTCGAGATGGACGATATCACCCACCAGCGCCGCGTTTGGTTTCAGCTTGTTGATGATATCGGTATATTTGCCCTGCGGCACAAAACAGATGTCCTGGCTATCGGCCTTCTGGGCGACGACCAACCCCATCTCTTCCGCGAGCTCACGCGTTTCTGCTTTGGAGAGCCCCCCCAACGGAAAGCGCAGATAATCGATCTGCTCCTGCGTGGTGGCAAACAGGAACCAGCTTTGGTCACGGTCGCTATCGATGGGGCGATAGAGCGCACGGCGGTTCGGGTGGCCGGGGACGGGATTGAGCCGCGATCGAATGTAGTGGCCGGTCGCTAGCGCATCCGCTCCGAGTTCCTGCGCAGTTGCCAGAAGATCAGCGAATTTGACCGTCTGGTTACAGGCCACACACGGCACAGGCGTTTCACCCATGGCATAGGCTTCAGCAAAGGGGTTGATCACAGTTTCGCGAAAGCGGGCTTCGTAATCGAGCACGTAATGAGGAATGCCCAGCGTCTCACAGACGCGACGGGCGTCATCGATGTCCTGTCCAGCACAGCAGGAGCCAGCGCGGTGAACGGCTGCACCGTGGTCATACAGTTGAAGCGTTATGCCGAGGACATCGTAGCCTTCGCGCTTCAGGATGCCGGCCACCACCGAGGAATCGACCCCACCGGACATGGCGACGACAATACGGGTGTCTTCCGGCTTCTTATCAAAGTCGAGCGTATTCACGTGTTTTCCAATCGTCAGTCATACCGGGGTTCAAGGCCCCGCCGCCTGTCGTGTCTGGTCCACCGATGAAGGATCACGCGATCCACACGGGCGTCAGCCAGATTTTTCTGGCCTGCATATAGAAAAAATTGAGCGAAGACGCAAGTAGAGGGCGGCATGGCCGCCCCCAGGGCTTAGAAACTCGGGTAATCGTGCTTTAAGCGCCAGCTGTTTTCTGGCCACTGCCAATCCACTTGTCCCGCTCGCGCCACAGGGCAGGAAGAGCCAGCATCGCCACGCCAACCAGCGCAATGATGGTCTTTTCGAATTGCGTAAGCTCCGCGGTACGACCGTCGAGATAGTAGATGCCGTAGACAATCGCGACATGCCAGACGTAGACCTGAAGCGAGTGGCGGCCCAGCAGCTGCAGGAATTTCAGTGACAAAACCCAGATCACAGCGCCGGCAGCCCTCTGAACCAGAGGGTTGTGGTGCTTGGGGCCAGCGATCAGCAACCACGTCAGACCAACAGCCACAGCCAGGAAGTTGATCAGGTAAACGGGACCGAAGTCAGCCCGGATTTCCATGGTGGAGAACTTGCCCAGCATGAATTCGGGCATCAGGTTCCATGCCGTTGCAATGCGCAGCGGGACAAAAAACAGGCAGACAAGGAGGGCAGCCTTCGGGATCCAGCTGCGTTGGGGCGAAAAGATCTTCGTCCAAGCGATCTTGTTCTGCGCTGTCATCGCACCCAAAACCAGACCGGAGTAGAACACCAGCTGCCAACCGAACAGGTTGAAGCTGACGCGAATGCCCTGCTCGTCAGCACCCTTGACAAGCTCGTTGACAGGCGCCGTGAACAGCTGCTGCAAGCCGAGTTGACCAGCCATCCACACCAGCAATGAACCGGCGATGACATAGGCCCACTTCCCATCGAGGCAAAGCTTCACCAACAGCGGAGCGAAGATCATGTAGACGATGTATTGTGGGAGAATGTCCATAAAAGTCGGCTGGAACAGGAAGGTGGCAATTGCTGCGAGGCGCAGCGGATCGTCGAACGACGTCATGCCCAGCCAATTGTACCAGATATAAGGCGCATGCGGGATTATCATGCGGACAAACATCACCGCGATCACAAGGCCCATCGCGTACTTGTAGAGCTCGAGTGCGCGTGCCCAGATGAGGTCGCGACCCTGCTCATATCCGTATTTCATCATCTTGCGGGCATAAACCATACCGATCAGCAGACCGGACAGGAACACGAAGCCCTGAGCGTCTTCAACGAAGGCAAGCTGTCTATGGTTGATTTCCATCAGCCATAGACCACCCGCAAAGACGAGGTGGTTGATGAGCATAAAGACGAGGAAATACCCGCGCATTCCGTCGATCAGGTCGAAGCGTTTCATCTTGCTTGCTCTCCATACTCGCAGGAACCTAACGAGCTAAGGTTGCCTGATCCGGTTGATGGGATGGTTCTTGGGGTACCATCCGAACGTGGATCGTGAACGCCGTTTTAGAGCTACGGTTCCGCTGAAAAAAGCGTTTTGCTGCTCGCGTCAGTTTCACATTGCTGTGTCCCGGCTCTGGTTAGAGGGAGACGACTGAACGCTGGATGAACAGAAAAAGGCATTTGCGTGGAAAGATCGTGTGCAACAGAAACAAACACTTGATGGCCGAGAAGGCGCTTTTACCTACCCCGCAAGGCATCTGAAAAACAAAAGGCCGGTCCAGAACACGTCCTGCACCGGCCACAATTCCCGCGAGATTTATTTCAAGCGATCAAGCGGCTTCCTGAATGGCCGCCACCTGCCATTCCGCCTTGCCGTTGCGAACGAACGTCCACATCTCGACTGATTCTTCCGGCTCGTGTTCATTGCCCTGAACGATCTTGCCGGTATTGCGATCGCGCATGACGTCGATGGCGGAATACCGCATGGCCACCGTCGCGTAATCCTTGCCCTCTTCGTGCCAGGCTTCGGCAACGTCACCCTGCAGCAGCGTCACATCGCGAACGTCGTTCTTAACGCCGCTGGTCGCGTTATCGCTCAGCTCTTCGGCCAGATAGGACATCGCCTCCGGCGTGGTCAGCTTGCGAAGCGTGCCATAGTCCTCGGCGGCATAGGCCGATTGCACGTCTTGCAACGTTTTCTGGAACGTTTCGAGGTCTACCGGCGTCACGCCAATCTCGTCACCCTGCGAGACCGCATTTTCATGCGGCGTCCCCCGGGGCGCGACGGTGGCTGCCGCAGCTCCTGCAACAGCACCGGCCTTGGAGCCCATCTGCGGAATCTTGAACCCGCCGGTCGAGCCCTGATTGGTCTGCGGGGCAGAATAATCATGACGCGACGACGCGTTGCCGGGTGCACCACCAAACGCTGGCTGACCCTTGCGGCGCGATGCGAAGAAACGCATCGCCAGCATGATCAGACCGCCGATCAGCAAACCCTGAAGCAACATGCCGAAGAAACCTGCCATGCCACCGAAGCCGCCGCCCATGAGCATGCCGAACAGGCCACCCATCAGCAAACCACCCATAAGACCGCCCATCATGCCACCGAACATACCGCGGCTCTGTTGCGGTGCCTGCGCGCCCGGACGTGCCGGCTGAGCAGCGCCCGGTTGGGTCGCCTGATTGGTGTTGGGCGTCATGCTGCGATTGATCGGAGCAGCCTGACCAGGAGCGGTGTTGGTTGTCGGCGGCGCAGAAAAGGTGCGCGTCCCACGGCTGCCAAATCCGCCACTCGCACGTCTGGCCTCAGCCATATCAACGGCAATGAATGAAACGGCAATCCCCAGCGCGGCAACCGCAAAAACACCCCTAAAGCGCCTGATGGCAGCAAACATCGTCATCTCCTGTTATGCCACCCTCCCATCGAGCGGCTCGTTATCGTCGATATAGCAACTATGGATCATCATTTTTAGGGACATGGCATAAAATTTTTCGTGATATGCAACCATAGATAAATGTTTGACCATAAACACAAAAAACCCGACACAGAATGTCTTCTGTGCCGGGTGATGATGGCTGTTTGTTGGTATCAGAAGTGCTCAGTCGATGTTGAACGACAGCGACTTGACCTGACGGATGGCCGGGTTGGCGCGCAGCTTGTCCAGCACCTCTTCAGACACGGGACCATCGACGTAGAGAAGTGCGATAGCATCGCCGCTTTCCTTTTCGCGGCCCAGCTGGAAGTTGGCGATGTTGACGCCCGCTTCACCCAACGTCATGCCCATGAAGCCGATCATGCCGGGCACGTCGGTGTTGGTGATGTAGATCATGTGCTTGCCAACATCGGCATCCATGTTGATGTTCTTGATCTGGATGAAGCGTGCCTTGCCATCCGAAAACACCGTACCGGCTACCGAACGGACCTGATTTTCCGTCTTCACGGTCACCTTGATGAAGCCATCATAGACGCCGGTCTTGTCGCGCTTGACCTCGGAAAGGATGATGCCCTTCTCCTTGATCATGATCGGGGCAGAAACCATGTTGACGTCGGCCACCTGCGGACGGATGAGACCTGCCAGCAGCGCGGATGTCAGCGCCTTGGTGTTCATGTTGGCGGTTGCACCATCGTAGAGAATTTCGATTTCCTTGGTAGCGCTTTCCTGCACCTGACCCACGAAGGAACCGAGGACGTCTGCCAGCTTGATGAAAGGCTTCAGGCGTGGTGCTTCGTCAGCCGTGATCGACGGCATGTTGATGGCGTTGGAAACGGCACCCTTGACGAGGTAATCCGACATCTGCTCGGCAACCTGAAGCGCGACATTTTCCTGTGCTTCGGTGGTCGATGCACCCAGGTGCGGCGTGCAGACGACGTTTGGAAGACCAAACAGCGGGCTTTCCGTCGCAGGCTCAACTTCGAACACGTCGAAACCGGCACCGGCAACATGGCCGGACTTGATGGCGTCGGCAAGTGCAGCCTCATCCACCAGACCACCACGGGCGCAGTTGATGATACGAACGCCGGGCTTGGTCTTGGCGATGTTTTCAGCGCCCAGAATACCGCGCGTCTTGTCGGTCATCGGCACATGCAGCGTGATGAAATCGGACTGTGCGAGCAACTCGTCCAGCTCGACCTTGGTCACACCCATTTCCTGCGCACGCTCTGGCGACAGGAAGGGGTCGTAGGCCAGAACATTCATCTTCAGGCCAAGGGCACGCGAGCAGACGATGCCGCCAATATTACCCGCACCGATAACGCCCAACGTCTTGCCGGTGATTTCGACACCCATGAACTTCGACTTCTCCCACTTGCCAGCCTGCGTGGACGTGTCAGCGGCAGGAAGCTGGCGGGCGACGGCAAACATCAGCGCGATCGCGTGTTCGGCTGTCGTAATGGAGTTGCCGAACGGCGTGTTCATGACGATGATACCGCGGCGCGAGGCTGCTGGAATATCGACGTTATCGACACCGATACCGGCGCGACCGATGACCTTGAGATTGGTCGCGGCTTCGATCAGCTTTTCCGTCGCCTTGGTGGCGGAACGGATAGCGAGACCATCGTAATTGCCGATGATTTCGGCCAGCTTGTCTTTATCCTTGCCAAGCTTCGGCTGGAAATCGACGTCGACGCCGCGATCACGGAAAATCTGGACGGCGGTTTCCGACAATTCGTCAGATACGAGTACGCGAGGTGCCATGAGTTGGGCTCCTTGAAAATGGGTTTATTTTTGAGAATGAGGTATGAGCGGCCCTACCATAGCAGGGCCGGAATAGATTAGGCCGCAGCCTTGAAAACCGCAGCTTTCTGCGTTTCAAAAGCCCATTTCAGCCAAGGCATGACGGCTTTCATGTCAGCCGTTTCAATCGTGGCACCGGCCCAGATGCGAAGACCGGACGGCGCATCGCGGTAAGCGCCGATATCGAGCGCCACGTTTTCTTTTTCGAGAAGAGCAACCATGCCCTTGGCGAAATCGGCCTGTGCAGCTGCGTCCAGAGCTGCGACGTCCTTGCAGACGATCTTGAGGCAGACGGAGGTGTTGGAACGTGTCTCGTCAACGACCGCGAGATTGGCGATCCAGTTGTGCTCGGCCACGAAGTCGAAGATGACCTGGGCGTTGGCATCGGCACGCGCCATCAGGGCGTTGAGGCCGCCGAGGCTCTTCGCCCACAGCAGCGCATCGATGTAATCTTCGACGCACAGCATGGACGGTGTGTTGATCGTCTCACCGGTGAAAATGCCTTCGATCAGCTTGCCGCCAGATGTCATGCGGAAAATCTTCGGCAGCGGCCATGCAGGCACGTAGCTCGTCAGACGCTCGACCGCACGCGGAGACAGAATGATGACGCCGTGGCCACCCTCGCCGCCCAGAACCTTCTGCCAGGAGAAGGTCACGACATCAAGCTTGGAGAAGTCCATGTCCTGCGCAAATGCCGCAGAGGTCGCGTCGCAGATCGTCAGACCCTGACGGTCGGCCGGAATGAAATCGGCATTGGGCACTCGAACACCAGACGTCGTACCGTTCCAGGTAAAGACCACATCACGGTCGAAATCGATCGTGGAAAGATCAGGCAGAACGCCGTAATCGGCTTCAATTCTGCGAACGTCCTTCAGCTTCAGCTGCTTGACGACATCGGTGACCCAACCGGCACCGAAGCTTTCCCACGCAACCATGTCCACACCGCGCTCACCGAGCAGCGACCACAGAGCCATTTCAACGGCACCGGTGTCAGACGCGGGAACAATACCGATGCGATAATCGGCGGGAACATTCAGAACTTCGCGGGTGAGATCGATGGCCTGCTTGAGCTTGGCTTTGCCAACCTTGGCGCGATGCGAGCGACCGAGCGGTGCATCAGCGAGAGCGTCTAGCGACCAACCGGGGCGCTTCGAGCAGGGACCAGAAGAGAAATGGGAATTTTGCGGACGAAGGTCCGGCTTCGTAATCTGTGTCATCATGCTATCCTTCCAGATAGAAAGCCTCTCGTTAGGGAGAGGTGGCCTGCCGTCGTTGCTATTCTTCTCGTCCGGTCCGGTCAAGTGAAATATGTTGCAGCTGACAAGAATTTCGCACTGCGACCCCCCCGGCCAGACGCCCAAACAGCAAAAACCGCCCGCATCCAGCGTGGACGCGAACGGTTTATCTCTAAAGCTTGAACGTGACGGTTATTTGTAAACGGCAGGCTGAAGCGGAATGTCTGCGGGCGGAATATACTGGGCGGTATCGCAGCCGTTAAAGACGTAACGACCACCGACGCGCACTTCATGCGAGGTCAAACCCTTGTCGCGTCCTGGACCGACAGCACCACGGCCACCGAACATGTCACCACTGCCGATCTGCCGGAAACGATAACCAACATCGGCCTTGAGATTACACGTCACATCGATGGATGCGCCGGCCATCAATGCGTAAGCAAAGCGCCAATCACCCTTGCCTTCAAACTCGCAGCAACCGCTATCAAGTTTAACGGTATCCCACTTCACGTGTGCTCCACCGATACCCGCACCCAGATAAGGGGTAATACGACCGTATGTACCCAGATCGACATAGGCGTTGGCCAACAGGCTGTAGGCACGCAGCGACGAGCTGAAGTTGTCGACACCGCCGCCCGCTGCATTAGCTTGACCGTGATAGTCCGATTTTCCCATGTAGTCGAACGTCAAGTCCGTACGCAGGTAATTGTTGATCTGATAACCCACACCCGCGCCGAAGAGGAAACTGTCATCTGCCTCGGTTCTGTCGGATTGGATAAGAGTGTTCGTTCCACCGCTCGCACGGCTAAACTCGAAGCGACGCGCATCGTTGAACGAATAGCCGACATCACCACGAAGGTACCAGCCACTGGCTTCCTGAACGGCGACTTCAGGCGCCTGATCGGCAAATGCCGGAGGCGGCTCTTGATAGACATCGGCAGCAAATGCGGTATGGCTTCCAAATAAAACGGCAACAAGACCGATCAGGCTCTTTTTCATGATTGCGGCTCCATAAAAGGTAAAGCGCCCAGCGCGGCAAGACCCGTTAATTTGTTCATGCCTGAAATCTAAAGGAAAATGGTTAAATCACTCTTAAAAATCCCTATGTAGCCGCCTCATTTCCTAACATTTACGGTTAAGAGGCGGTGAATACAGGCTAAGCACCCTTTCAATGCGCGCGCGCCGGGCTTGGAAATATCTGCTTGCGATGCTTTTAAGTAATAATATCAATATAAAATAATGTTTCATTAGCTAATATTGTTGTGCCTATCGCAACAATCATACGACATCATCAGTACAAGCCCTGCGATGACTTGAAAGATCCAAGGTTTAGGGCAGCCATGATGCGCTGACCGGTCAGCAAAATAACTTTCCACACGACCGCGCGATGCATTCTCGCAAACATCACCGGAACGACTGCAGGATCGTCACGCCTTGAGCAGTACTTTGAACCACATTATCGAATTCCTCCGCATTCCAGATAACAATCCGGACCTGCTGAAGGCAAAATATCGCGCGTTTTGCAAGCAGATGCCGATGATGTACTTCATTCTGATTTCAAGCACGTGGGCGCTCGCGGCAACGCACATGTCCATTGCACCGGCGTTGCTAACCATCCTCGTTCCGTCTCTCTTCACATTGATCAGCGCCGTCAGAGTCGTGTTCTGGTGGACATCCCGCAAGCAGTCCCCGTCGGCAGTCCAGGCGCTTTCGGCTCTGAAACGCACACAACGCCTGTCCATCGGCATAGCAGCTGCATTCACACTCTGGTCTTTCCTGCTTTACCCCTATGGCAACGCCTACCAGCAATCCCACGTCGCTTTTTATATGGCCATAACGGTCATTTCCTGCATTTTCTGTCTGATGCATGTTCGCTCTGCCGCCTTTATCGTGGCGATCATCGTCAACGGCACCTTCATCGTCTTTTTCGCCACCACCGGCCAGCCGACTTTCCTCGCCATCGCGATCAACATTTTGCTGGTCAGTTTTGGCATGCTCGCGGTGCTGACTGTAAATTATGGCAATTTCGAACGAATGATCGTTGCGCAGCAGCAGACCCAGGCACTTAGCAACGAAAACCTCCGGCTGGCAAATATCGACAGCCTCACGGGATTGCCAAACCGCCGGGCATTTTTCCAGCACCTTTCAAGCGCATTCGAGTCCGCGAAGACCGGGAACAAACGGCTGGCGGTCGGCGTGATCGATCTGGACGGTTTCAAACCCGTCAATGACCTCTACGGGCACTCGGCGGGCGACCGGCTTCTGGTGGAAGTCAGCAACCGTCTCGGCCGGCCCGTCTCTTCATCAGACCTGTTTTTATCCCGTCTCGGCGGCGACGAGTTTGCGTTCGTCATCTCGGAGGTCGCTGACGATCATGACATCGTGGGAGACGGCAACCGCATGTGCGACCTGCTACGCTCGCCGTTCAACCTCCCCGACGCGACGATCATGATTTCCGGCTCCATCGGCATCGCCGTTTTTCCAGATCTTGCATCCTCGCCTGATGAACTCTTCGACCGTGCCGATTATGCGCTTTATCACGGCAAACGAAGAAAGCGGGGCAACAGCACGCTCTTTACGGCACAGCATGTGGCAGAAATTCATCGCGATGCGCGCGTAGAACAGACGCTGAAGCAGGCGGACCTCACCAGCGAACTCTCGACTGTCTTCCAACCCATTGTCGATATCGCCCAGCATCGAACAACGGGCTTTGAGGCATTAGCACGCTGGAACAGCCCGCATTTGGGCCAGGTCTCACCCGGCCAGTTTATTCCCATTGCCGAACGCGCGGGCATCATCGGAAGTCTCACGCGACCTTTGTTGAAAAAGGCACTCGACGCCGCCGTCAAATGGCCCGCCGATATTCGTCTGTCCTTCAATCTGTCGGCACAGGATTTAAACAGCTCGGAAGCCGTGATCGGCATCATTGCTATCATCGAGACGAGCGGCTTTCCCGCATCCCGCCTGGATCTCGAAATTACCGAAACGGCATTCATCCACGATACGTGGCAAGCACGGCAATCGGTGGAAATGCTGAGACAGATCGGCTGCGGTATTTCGCTGGATGACTTCGGAACCGGCTATTCCAGCCTCACATCGCTCCATTCCCTGCCGCTCACCAAGATCAAGATTGACCACACCTTCGTCCATGAAGTGCAAAGCAATCCGGCCAGCTACAAGATTGTCAAATCCGTGCTGATCCTCAGCCGTGAAATGGGGTTGGACGCTATTGTTGAAGGCGTTGAAACCGCAGAACAAATGGCTGTCATTCGCAATCTCGGGGCCACATTGGTACAGGGATATTACTTCTCTCGCCCCATGGCGGAGAGTGATATAGCCGATTTCCTGTGCGCGGAGGAAATATCGAGAGCCGCAGAACCGCTCGCTTCCTGACGGGCCGGGAGAGACCAACAAACCGCTGGCAGGAAAGTATTTTCGTTCCGGGCAAACCCTTTGGGCGCAAACCCTGAAACCAGTCCGGCCCCGCTACGCGTCGCATGCCCCATGCTAAATCTAGCTATTTCCTCGCCATGCAACTTTCGCTACGGTTGCAGCGAGACCGGGCGTAACGGACCGGTCTTGGGGCTCGTAACCCCTTAACTGGCGGCCGGTGTCGGCCGTGATGACACCCCTCAGCCATATATAATTATGGCTGAGGCGGTCCATTGTGACTATATAGCTCATCTGCCTACGGCCGGGGAGGCTCTGACGTATGTTCAAGGCGCAAGCCTAAAGGTCAGGGCGGTCGTCCAGTTACGGCTTACGAACTCCCCGGCCACCAGAGGTCCGTTTCCTCCGGTGGTCGATTTCCCGTTTCAACAAGATGGCGATGGTACTGCGCGTCTTTCGCGTGAGCACCTCTGCCGATGGGGAAATGCGATGGAATCCTATAGTTTTTGGGCCGATCTCTTACACACCTTCCGCATGATGTCCGATCAGGTGAAGGTCTTGCTCATCTACATGCCCTGCGTCTTCGCGCTGGGGTTTGCGGCGCTCTACCTCTATCATTTGCGTAAGCTCAATCCGCCCGTCTGGAAGGAGCCGCAGCCTTACACGCTGCTGCCGCCGGACAGGACGCCACCAAACGAGCGTGTTCAGCCCAGTCTGGAGCGCTTGCGAAGGTTGGACGACCGCATGGCCCAGATGAAAGGCGAGCGGGATATCGACCGCCTATAAGCGCCTTCTTGCCTAGAGCGTTTACGTACGAGATGGAAACGGCAAACCGACTATGCCGCCGTCTTCGCGTTCGATATCACACCGACGAGATCGTTGACGATACGCTCGACCTGCGCGCTATCATCGCCTTCCGCCATCACACGGATAAGCGGCTCGGTGCCGGATGGGCGAATGACCAAACGACCATTATTGGCCAGAGCGCTTTCCGCATCGGCGATAGCCTGCTTGACCACCGGGTTTTCCAATGGCTTGCCACCTGAAATACGGACGTTTTTCAGCAGCTGCGGCACCGGCTCGAACTTGCGGCAGACTTCGCTCACCGTGCGACCAGACCGCTTGACGCGTGCCAGCACCTGAAGCGCTGCAACCAGGCCATCGCCCGTCGTGCCATAATCCGAGAGAACGATGTGACCCGACTGTTCACCACCCACGTTGAAATCGTTGTTGCGCATGTGCTCGACGACGTAACGGTCGCCGACCTTGGTGCGCGCAAGCGTCAGACCCTTATCATCCAGGAAACGCTCAAGCCCAAGGTTGGACATGACGGTTGCAACGATACCGCCGCCGCGCAGGATATTGTCGTCAGCCCAGCTTGCGGCAATCGTCGCCATCAACTGGTCGCCATCGACAATCTGGCCGCGCTCGTCCACGATGATCACCCGGTCTGCATCACCATCCAGTGCAATACCGATATCTGCCCGGACCTCATGCACCTTCTTTTGCAAGGCATCGGGGTGGGTCGAGCCACATTCGAAATTGATGTTGGTGCCATTCGGCTCGTTACCGATCGTCACGACCTCGGCACCCAACTCCCAAAGCGCGGCAGGCGCGACCTTATAGGCGGCGCCATTGGCACAATCGATGGCAATCCTCAAGCCGCTCAAGGTCACGTCGCGCGGCAGGGTGCGCTTGACGAATTCGATGTAGCGATAGATGTCACCGTCCACGCGCTTGGCGCGACCGATTTCGTGCGGCTTGGCAAGCTGTGCGTAGATATCGCGGTCGAGAAGCTCTTCGATCTCGAGCTCTAACTCGTCAGAAAGCTTGTAACCGTCAGGTCCGAAAAGCTTGATGCCGTTGTCGGCAAACGGGTTGTGAGAGGCCGAAATCATCACGCCGATGTCCGCCCGCAGCGAGCGCGTCAGCATGGCAACCGCGGGCGTCGGGATCGGTCCGAGCAGAAACACGTCCAGCCCTGCTGCCGTGAAACCGGCCACCAGCGCGTTTTCCAGCATGTAACCGGACAGGCGCGTGTCTTTGCCGATCACCACACGGTGGCGATGCTGGCCACGTCGAAAAATCGTCCCCACCGCGATACCGACGCGCATCGCCAGATCCGGCGTCATCGGGAACACGTTGGATTCCCCGCGAATTCCATCCGTTCCGAAATAGCGACGTGTCATGTGAGCTCCAGATTGTTCCACGGAAGCGGCTGCGATCATACGCGCCACACCCTTTGTCCGCTCAATGCCATAAAAGGCTGCCGACAGCACGTCAATTACCGCTAACAGCCAATATATGTTGTTACCAAACCTCACGCGCTAACAAGACGTGCTGAAACGCAAAAGGGCCGTCCTGACGGACGGCCCTTGAATTTGAATTGCAAAGCAATCAGCGCGGCTGCGGCTCCATGCCGTCTTCGGCCTCACCGTTGTCCTTGGCTTCGGTCGGGCCGTCCTTCTTGGTGCCAGCCTTCGGCACAGCAGAACCACGACCACTCGGCGAATCGTCACCCAGATCACGCGCAGGCTTTTCGCCGCGGATCAAAGCCTTGATTTCCTCGCCCGTCAGCGTTTCATATTCGAGAAGACCTTCCGCAATGGCGACGAAGCCATCGTGATGTTCGGTCAGAATACGACGCGCTTCCGTATAGGCCTCATCAATCAGGCGACGCACTTCGGTATCGATCGTCTGTGCGGTGGCCTCAGAAACATTCTTCGACTGCGAAACGGAATGACCGAGGAACACTTCCTGCTGGTTTTCACCATAGGCGACCTGACCCAGAGCATCGGAGAAGCCCCACTGTGTCACCATTGCACGGGCAAGCTTGGTGGCCTGCTCGATATCGGACGAGGCGCCCGAGGTGATGTTTTCTTTGCCGAACGTGAGCTCTTCGGCGACACGACCACCCATCATGATGACGAGACGAGAGACCATCCACTTGTAGCTCATGGAATAGCGGTCGCCTTCCGGCAACTGCATGACCATGCCAAGCGCGCGGCCGCGGGGGATGATCGTTGCCTTGTGCAAGGGATCGGCCACCGGCACTTTCAGCGCCGTAATGGCATGACCGGCTTCGTGATAGGCCGTCAGTTTCTTTTCGGCCTCGGTCATGGCGGACGAGCGGCGCTCGGCGCCCATCATGATCTTGTCCTTGGCGTCTTCGAATTCCGCCATGGTCACGACGCGCTTGTTGCGGCGGGCGGCCATCAGTGCTGCTTCGTTGACGAGGTTCATCAGATCGGCACCGGAAAAACCGGGTGTGCCGCGTGCGAGGACCTTGAGATCTACATTCGGCGCCAGCGGTACGTTGCGCGCGTGAACCTTCAGGATGCGCTCGCGACCGACGATATCCGGGTTCGGAACAACGACCTGACGGTCAAAACGGCCTGGGCGCAGCAATGCGGGATCGAGGACATCTGGACGGTTGGTCGCGGCAATCAGAATGATGCCCTCATTCGCCTCGAAGCCATCCATTTCCACCAGCAACTGGTTCAAGGTCTGCTCACGCTCGTCGTTACCACCGCCGAGACCTGCACCACGATGGCGGCCAACAGCATCGATTTCGTCGATAAAGATGATGCAGGGCGCATTTTTCTTCGCCTGCTCGAACATGTCGCGGACACGGCTTGCGCCGACGCCGACGAACATTTCCACGAAGTCGGAACCGGAGATCGTGAAGAACGGCACATTCGCTTCGCCCGCGACTGACCGTGCGAGCAATGTCTTACCCGTACCCGGAGGACCGACCAGCAGAACGCCGCGCGGAATTTTGCCGCCCAGACGCTGGAATTTCTGCGGGTCACGCAGGAATTCGACGATTTCTTCCAGATCCTGCTTGGCTTCGTCGACGCCTGCGACGTCTTCAAACGTCACACGCCCATGCGCTTCGGTCAGGAGCTTGGCCTTGGATTTACCAAAGCCCATCGCGCCACGCGACCCACCCTGCATCTGCCGCATGAAGAACAGCCAGACACCCAGAATAAGGAACATCGGCAGGAGCGTTCCCAGATAGCTCAGGAAGCCTGACGAACCATCGCTTTCAGGACGCGCGTTGATGGCGACGTTCTTTGCCTGGAGACGCGCCAACAGGGCATCGTCAATCACGGGCGAATAGGTCTGAAACGCTGCATTGCTTTCGGTGTAGGTTCCGAGAACACGGTTTCCGGTGACGGTCACCTCACGGACGCGCCCTGCGTCGACATCACTCAAAAACTGTGAATAGGCGATCTCTCGTGACGCCGATTGTGACGGCGACGTCTGGAACATGCTGAACAACGCGATCAGCAACAGAGCGATCACTGCCCACAGGGCGAAATTTCTAAAATTTGGGTTCATCGAACTCCCCGAACTGCAACGTGCGAATATGCGCCCGCCATTATGTTGGGCTTAACATAAGGAGGACAGTTGCCGTTGCCAAGGCAGGCGAAGAGATGAGTTGCGATTTGCGGTAAAAACTCTGACAAAAATCGGTTTTACCGCCATTGGACCTTCAAACAGGCGGCCTGGGATAGGCAAATCGGCCGACAAGCCTCGCAATGGTATTCGCCAACTCGAAATCAAATCGTGTGAGAAAGAGATCATAAGGCGCAAGCCTGAATTGACTGGTCACCCCTGGCGGTGGCGTCAATGCTGGCGCATCGCCCTCCCCCCCGTAGATCGGCATCGCCTGCAAAGCGCGCTTGACGATGCCCGACGGAACGGAGGGCCCGACCTCATCCGGTATCGAGATGTCGCATGTGCCAAATCCGCGCACGGTAATATCGCTGCTCGACAGGTTGGTGATATCGAACCGTTCATCCCATCGGATGCTCGCCCCTCTGGCCACCGTCACATGGGGAATATCTCTGTTTTCGCGCATCAGAAAAAGGGTATCCCTGCGTCGCTCGAACACCACCCGGCTGGCCGTCACCCTGCCCTGCTCTCCGGCTTTGGCGAAGGCCAGAACTTTGTCCATGCTCGCAGCGCCCAAAGCGAACCGCCGACCACCGATGACACAGGCAAGAGCAGAAAGCGCATGTCGAACCGTTGTGGAGTTCCCAGCCAGACATCCTGCATCCAGCGCAACGAGCCCATAGCCGCAATATGTTGCGAATTGTTCGATGAGTCGGGCGGACTCCGATGACATGGCCAATCGGTTGATTGACTGATCAATCAACGTCCGTTGAGCCTCGCGAGGTGTGTTTCGCACCCGCACGCGTTCGTATGTCGCATCGTCATTGCTGGGGTCGTCGTACCATGATTGTCCCTGTGCAACGAGGAAGTCGCGAATGTCACGTCTTGTCACGGTCAGGAAGGGACGAAGGACCCAATGGCGCGCGTCGTAGAGCACCGCATCCGCCATGCCGGCAAGACCCAGATTGTCTGGTCGATCACTTCGGGCGCCGCGCATGGCGATCGTTTCCTGCTGATCACCCAAGGTGTGGCCGACGACAACCATATCGGCCTCGATCTCACCCGCGACCGTTCCGATCAACGCGTAACGCGCAACCCGCGCCGCCGCAGACAGTCCCGCCTTCGGCTTCTGCCCCTCCCAACGAAGAAGGTGATGCGGGACGCCAAGGGTCAGGCAAAAGGCCGCAACGCCCTCGGCTTCCTCCCCCGATTCAGGACGAAGCATGTGGTCGATCGTGACTGCCTGAAGAGAAATATCCTGCCTGCCGAGATCGCGAAGGGCCTGATGCAGCGCCAACAGCAATCCGGTGGAATCGCTACCGCCGGAAATGGCAACGAGAACACAGGACCGACTTGTAATTTTCTGGACAAAAAGCCGAGCAGCCTCAAGGGGTGCAACCGGCATCGCTGCGGACGACCTGCCATGGTCAGCGGTCGTCACCGGCTCAGCAGCTCAGGCGTTTTTGTTCGCTGGTAACCTTGCCCAGAACAGTCTTGGATGCGGTGGGGTAGCGCTTGGGCACTTCGCGAAGGGTCGCGCAGGCGGTTTCCTTGTTGTCGAGGGCGGCCAGCGACATACCCAGCTTCAGCAGCATTTCTGGCGCTTTTGGCGACTTGCTGTAGGTCTGGTGAGCGTTCAGAAACGTCTTGGCAGCATCAGTAAATTTGCCTTGGCTATACTGGGCTTCGCCCAGCCAGAAATTGGCATCCGCGGCTTTGGCACCCTTGGGATAGCCCTGGATATACTGCTCGAAACCCGTTTCCGCCGCCTTATAGTCACCTGACAGAACATGGCTGTAGGCCGCCTGATAGACATCGTTCTCGCTGGTGAGCGCCGCTGTGTTGACAGGATCGGTGGTCGTCGAACGGCCGGTCTCGACACCAGGCAACGTACCAGCCGAGTTATTGGCGTTCGGGTTCATCGAACCACCAACAGGCAGCCCACGCGAATCGAGCTCAATGGAACCGAGTGTGCTTTCACCCGGCGCCGCATTGCTGCGTGGCGCTGAGGCCAACGGGCCGGTACCCCGTTCGCTGCCGCCCATTGAAGCGCCGCCCTGGGACGGCGTTTCAATGATGGTTGCGACGTCATCCTGCGGACCTGCCGACGGAATCTCGGCTTCGGCCTTCTTCTTCGGTGCAGGTGACGCACCCTTGCCGCTTTCGAGTTCCTGGAAGCGGAACTCGTTGTCTTCCTGGGCTTTGCGGATCGTTTCCTGCATTTGCAGCAACTGGAAGCTCATTTCCTCGATACGGCCGTTCAGCTGACGAATCTGCTCCTCGAGTTGCTGGACACGATAGGCATCGTTTGCCTGCACCTTCACGACGGGTGCATTTTGCGTGTTCAACGTGCCGAAGGCCCCACCCGAGCCGAACAACGGCCCCGAGACGGCCGCGCCGCTCAAGCCGGTGAAGGCTGCAAGCCCCAGCATTCCCGCCACGACAAGTTTCTTCATGTTGCGTCCTGTCTGGTTGATTTGCGCCCCAACGACGCAAATCCGGATTTTTTCCATTTGGCGTAAAAAAGCAACTTAAGTTCGGCCAAACTATGGAAAAAAGAAAGGCGGCCCGAAGACCGCCTCTCAAACATGATCATACAATCGCGAGACCTTAGCGGGCACCGCCCAGAACGGTGACAGCGCGACGGTTCTGCGACCAGCAAGAAATGTCGTCGCAAACGGCAACAGGACGTTCCTTGCCGTAGGAAATGGTTCTCATGCGATTGGCAGGAACACCCTGCGAAGCGAGGAATTCCTTGGTGGCAGCTGCACGGCGAGCGCCCAGTGCGAGGTTGTATTCGCGTGTGCCGCGCTCATCGGCGTGACCTTCGACTGTGATGGCGTAGTTCGGATAACGGGCCAACCACTGTGCCTGACGCTGCAGGGTCTGCTGCGCGTCTGCGCGGATCGACGTGCTGTCGGTATCGAAGAAGATGCGGTCGCCGACATTGACGGTGAAGTCCTGGGCAGAACCCGGCGTCGCAGAGCCTGCACCACCACCAAGACCAAGTTCGCCGGCGCTGTTGGGCATGTTCTTCTTGTTGGCACAACCAGCCAGCGCAAGAGCAAGCGTCAAAGCGATAACAGCCGGGTTACGGGCAATTTTCTGCATCGGGCCGAGTGCCGAAGTGTTTGTACGGCTCATAGCCGGTCTCTCCTTAGAATTTCAGTAACGTTGCCAGACAATAACCGAATGCAGTTAATTGCCCCCAAACAATTATGGTTAACAGAAAGGAAATGTCCCGCTTTTTTTAGCGCCCTCACAACAACTTTGCAGCAAAAGGCGAGACAGGTCCCGGTATCACATGCGTAGAAAATATAGCGGCATGCTTGCAACATACCGCCATAATCGCGTTATCAATCCAGAAGCGGCGACCATGCCGGGTCGGATGCAAATGTCGGCGTCTTGATCAGCTGCTCGTTATAGCCGGTCAGATCGATGGAGTAGAGCTGCGGGCCACCGGAACCGGCTGCCTGACGGAAGAACATCAGTACGCGGCCGTTTGGTGCCCATGTCGGTCCTTCATTGTGAAAGCCCGAGGTCAGAATACGCTCGCCGGACCCATCCGGCTTCATGACGCCGATGGAGAACTTGCCGCCAGACTGCTTGGTGAAAGCAATCAGATCGCCGCGCGGAGACCAGACCGGCGTGGAGTAGGAACCATCGCCGAAGGAGATGCGGTTCTGGCCGGAACCATCGGCATTCATCACGTAAATCTGCTGGCGACCGCCGCGGTCGCTTTCAAACGCAATGCGCTGGCCATCGGGCGCATAGGACGGTGCCGTATCGATGGCACCCGTGTTTGTCAGGCGGGTCGTGGTACGCGAACGCAGGTCCATCGTGTAGATGTTGGCATTGCCTTCCTGCTGAAGGCTCATGATGACCTTCTGTCCATCTGGCGAAAAGCGCGGCGAGAACGTCATGCCGGGGAAGTTGCCGACGACTTCACGCTGTCCGGTTTCCAGTTGCAACAGATAGACGCGCGGCTGCTGGCCCTCGAACGACATGTAGGTCACTTCCTGACGGCTTGGCGAAAAGCGCGGCGTCAGAACGAGGTCCTTGGTCGTCGTCAAGTTGCGAACATTGAAGCCATCCTGGTCCATGATCGAGAGCGCACGCTTTCGGTCGGTCTTGGGACCGCTTTCGGAGACGAAGACGACACGGGTGTCGAAGTAACCCTTTTCACCCGTGACACGCTCGTAGATCGCATCGGCGATGATATGGGCCACACGACGCCAGTTTTCCGGTTGGGTGAAGAACTGCTGACCGCTCATCTGCTGACCGGCGAACGTATCCCAAAGGCGGAATTCGGCGCGCAGTCGGCCATCGGCTTCCTTCGTCACACGGCCCGTGACCAGTGCCTGCGCATTGATGACTTTCCAGTCCTCGAAACGGGGCTGCTGATCGGGATTGCTGATCTTCTCGATGAACGCATTCTTGTTGACGGGCGCAAACAACCCGGAACGCTGGAGGTCGGCCGCGATAACCTGCGAGACCTGCGCACCGATGCCGTCACCCGACATGAAATCGGTGATCGCGATCGGCAACGGCTGAACGTTGCCCTTGTTGATGTTGATTTGAACTTCGGCACTGGCCGGTGTGACCGCAACGAAAGACAACAGCATGCCAGAGGCAACCATCATCGCGCGCAGGAGAGAGAACTTGATCATTGAGACAAGCCTTTCAGCTTCATACAAAATTGGACATCGAATTGGGTGTGGTTTTTGTCATAGATCCCAAAACTGTCGGTTTAAATCGCAAACTCAGAGGGGTCGAAGTTCAGAACCATCGTGTTCCATCCCCTTTCACCTTCGTATTTATCCGGCGGAAGGTTTTTTAAAGGCTGGGACTTCAAGATCGCACGACGCGCGCTGCCTTCGACGGCGCGGCGCGTACCCTCGGGTCCACCAGTGGCCGTCACCTCTGGCTGACCGACAACCATGCCGTTCTGATCGAGTGATACGCGAACGACGACTCTCACCTCGGCCACACCCGTCAGACCACCGGGCATGCTCCAGTTACCCTGAACCTGACCACGAACACTGTCGATCTCACTAGCGCTCAAACCGGTGCCAATTGTCTTCTTGCCACCAAGCGACGCTGTTTCGGTAGACCGTTTTGCACCGCCGCCGGACGGGGCCTGCTTGTTCAACAGTTTCGAGATGTCGTCGGCGTTGAACTCGCTGGCCTGCGAAGCGGCAGACTTGGCGGTCTCCTGCTTGCGGTCTGCCGGTTTCTTGTCGGACGGCTTCTCTGTCGACTTCGCCTGCTCCGGCTTCTTCTCCGCCGGTTTTTCGGCTGGTTTCGTCTCGGCTGGCTTTTGTTCGGCCTGCTTCGGAGGTTCCGGCTTCGGCTCAGCCGGCTGTGGGCGCGAATTCGGGCGCGGCACATTTGGCGGCACCGGAATCTCCGCCGGTTCCTGATTTTGCGGTGGTGGCTCCTGAGCCTGCTGTTGCGCGGGCGGCTGCGTCGGCGTCGGTGGCGTTGCTATTTCCGGCTTGGGAACAGGCAGCGACGCCGTTTCCAATGGCTTTGGCGCAGACGTCTCTTCCTTGACGATGTCTTTCACATCGTTGGGCTTGGTATCGACGACAGGCGCTGGCTTTTCCTGCTTGGGAGGAGCAGCAGCACTCTCATTATTGTTGGGCTTTTCCGTCGGCGTCGGCGGCGCTTCGAGATCGACGCTGTTGTTACCGGCATTCTGGGCGTTGGCAACGATGTCGGGACGAGTGGTCGGAACAGGCGCAGACTTTTCCGCCTTGGGCGCGTTCTTGTCACCCTGCTGAATCTGCGTCATCTCTTCCACGGACACCAGATCGACAGGCATCGACTCGGCCTGAGACACCTCGAGCGGCGCTGGCGAGCCCAGAGACACGAGGGCAAAGGCCAGCAGTGAGGCGTGCACGATCGCAGATGTGGTGACGCTGCCTTTCATACCGAGATCAGTTGTCCTGTTTCTGTTGTGTTACGAGACCGATATTCTTGAAACCCGCAGCCTGGATACGCGCCATGACATCGGCAACGATGCCATAAGCGGCAACCGAGTCCGCACGGACGAAAATACGCTCATTGTAGCCGGTGGTCGAAATTGCCTGCAGTTTGTCGGCCACTTCCGTTGCCTGGATCGGCGTTTCCTGCAAATGGATCACGCCATCGGCATTGACCGAAATGGTAATCGGCTGCGTATCGGAATTCAGCGCATTGGCTGATGTCTGCGGCAGATCGACAGGCACGCCGACCGTCATCATCGGTGCAGCCACCATGAAGATTATGAGCAAGACTAGCATGACGTCGACAAGCGGCGTCACGTTGATTTCGCTGATCGCGCCACCCTTGCGGCGTCCCCGGCCTCGACCACGGCGTCCGCCGGATCCACCGCCGCCACCGCCTGCTGACATTCCCATCGTGTTACTCCACTCGCTCGGAAGCGCGTTTACTGCGCGGCCTGACGCGTCTGCAGCTTCTCATCGATCTGGCGCGAAAGGATAGCGGAAAACTCATCCGCAAAACCTTCCATACGCGCAGAGAGCTTGCCTGCATCGCCGGTGAATTTGTTATATGCGATAACGGCCGGAATAGCGGCGACAAGACCGATGGCCGTTGCCAGAAGCGCTTCGGCGATACCAGGCGCCACAACCGCGAGGTTGGTGGACTTGGAACCGGCGATCGCCTGGAATGAGGTCATGATACCGATAACAGTACCGAACAGACCGATGAACGGACCTGCCGAACCGATCGTTGCCAGCGAACCGAGACGCGCCTCGAAGGTCTCGCCTTCCCGCGCCATGGTCACGTCCATCGCCCGGTCTATCCGCATCTGGAGCCCGATCGGCGATCGCGCACCACGCTCGAATGACTTTTTCCATTCGCGCATCGCCGCCACGAAGATCGCCGCAAGGCCCGTATTCTGGCGCTCGGCCAGCGTCCGGTACAGCTCTTCAAGCGACTGGCCAGACCAGAAGACCTGTTCGAACTGGTCGAACTGGCGCTTTGCCTTGCCGAAGGACACATACTTGTCGATGACAATGGCCCACGTCCAGACAGATGCGGCTATAAGACCGATCATGACCAGCTTGACGATGAGACCAGCCTGCATGAACAGCGCCCAAAGACTTACGTCGTGCGTTGCTGCGGCCAAACCTGCCTGTTCCATAAAAATCCAATCCCCGAATCCAAACGCCCGGTGCATGACCGGGCGATTTAAACGCGCATCAACGTTTGAAGTCCTGCGGCAGTCGCCGAAAACCCCTTGAGCCGTGCCCCGATATGACCATTTAGCCTTCCTTGACCGTAAATTTGGTAAAAGGAAGGCGTGTGGCGCACAAATACCGAATGGTTAAGGTAGACTACATTATGGTTAAGAGAGTGTTACGAAATAGGCACGTCTAACAGCCGTCGCGTGTTTCTTCGCTCTTACTTCAGAAATTTCTCTGCAATCGCGTCCGGCAGACGGCGCGGTCTTCCCTTCGAATTGATCACAGCGATAATCACTTTTGCGACAATGAGTGGCGTTTCGCCGCGTCGTATTTCCTGATTGAGAACCATTTTCGCCCCGCCCGCCTTTTCGGTCAGCGTGGTAATGACCAGCACATCGTCCATGCGTGCAGGCGACTTGAAGTCGATTTCCATGCGGTGAACGACGAAAACCAGGCCTTCGTCATCGGCGGTCAGAAGCGCGCTCTGCTCACAGCCAAGGCAGCGCAGGTAATCGGTACGACCTCGCTCCAGAAAATGCAGATAGCGCGCGTGATACACGAGGCCGGAAAAATCCGTGTCCTCGTAATAGACGCGCTGTGTCAGCCGGTGGCCGTGTTCGATGAGCTCACCGGAGAGGGAAACGGTCAGATCAGTCATGTGAAAGTCCCGGATGTGGAGCGGCACAAAGGTTCATTTATCATCCAGATTGCGGTCATCCCAAACGACGTGTTGCGTGGAAGTGGGAAGGTTTTCGATCTCACCGGCGATGAAATACGGTGGAATGTCCAGCTGCGTCAAGGCTTCCGTGGTCGCACGCGCCCAGCGGAACTCCAGCGGATGCTTGCCATCCTGCATGCGGTGGACGATGTCTTCTTCGTGGAAAGGAAAGGTTTCGGGCAATTCCATCAGATAATAGAAACCAAGCTCGTGCCAGTCCTTGCCCTCATAATGGAAGAAATTCTCTACCACCCAAAGCAGCCGCCCGACCTTGGCCTCGACACCAAGCTCCTCCACCATTTCACGCGCCAGCGTCTCGCGCGATTGCTCGCCCATTTCCGCCCGGCCACCGGGAAAACTCCAGAATTTCTCGTGCGTCGCCCGGTGCACCAGCACGTGGCCGTCGCGAAACGCGATACCCGCTACACGCATCTGGAAGAGGCGCTTGGGCTTGAATTTGATGCGGATACGAAGGTCTTCAGTCATATGCTTTGGCTTCCGGGAACATGAGGTCACGCTCCGCCCAACCTAGCGCGTCCAGTTCCGTTTTGCGAACCCTTGCATCATCATCCACGATAAACTCGTCCAGCTGGGGTGGTTTGACGGAGCTGCCGGAGAGCATTGCGTGCACCTGACCTCGGTGATGGGTCTGGTGTTGAAAAAGATGGCTTAAAATATCGTCGCAACGGTCCTGTTGAACTCTCTCTGCACGGTGCACGCGCACGTCTGCTTCCAGATCGATGTCCGTGCATGTATCGACAAAGGCGATGAGGTCGTCGTCCAGCTGCGATTGCGCCTTCTGGAGAGCGCTCATGTCTGCGAAAGGATCACCGTGAGCGAAAATGTCAGGGCCCCTCGTTCCACCTTTCAGAGCATCGATGTAAAACAGGTCGACGAGATAGATGTGGTTCAATGTGGCGCAGATGGTGGGAAAGAAACCATTTCGCGCCGCGACGAATTCGGCGGGAGAAAGCCTGCCGCAAGCAGCGTGCAGCCTGAGATTTGCCAACCGGTTGTTGCGGGCGAGCTTTCGGAACACGCGACGAGGGTCGTAACTCATGGCTTTCTCCTATTCTGCGCAGCGGGGAAAAGACGCGACTGCGTGAAAAGCGTCAATCGGCCTTATCGAGCTCCGAATGACTTTTCAGGACCCTGCCGCCGTCTTCCTGCTCGATCAGGTAAGCGGGCTCGTCCTCGCTTGCCTTCCGCTTGATGACCGAGCCTTCGATCTTGCGCTCGACGTCTTTCGTAAAGCTCTCGGCAATCTTGCCTTCGCCTTTACCCGAACCCCATTTCCACTGGACTTTGGTACCCTTACGGAATTTCGTCATGTCACGCTCCTGGCAAAGAACGTGAAATGGCCGGCAAGCGGGATGGTTCCTATGCCTCACCCAGATCGATCACCACCACCTCTGGCGGCGACATGAAACGGACCGGGGCGATGGAGCAGCCGAGCCCGCCGGAGACGACAAGATGCCTGTTATCTTCGACAACGTGACCATAGACGAAACGCTCGCCAAAGCGCGACGGCACAGCTGGACGCCAGCCGAACAGATTGACCTGCCCGCCATGCGTATGGCCCGACAATGTCAGCGATACCCGGTCCGGGACAGAAACGAAGATGTCAGGCTCATGCGCAAGAAGAATGACGGGGGCGTTATCCGTGATCTGCGCAAGTGTGCCGGGAAGATCGTCCAGACCCGTCGTGCGGCGTCCGGTCAGATAGGCCCATTGGTCTTCTATTCCCGCAATCCAGAAGGGTTGGGTATCGGAACCGCAACGCACAGCATGGTTCGAATATGTCTGAATGCCGACCGACCGAAGCGCCTTATGCGCAACCGTTTCCTTCAGCCGCAGCCTCTGCGCTTCAAGGTCCTGCCACCAATCGTGGTTGCCGCACACGGCGTGCACCCCTTGCGGTGCCTTCAACCCCGAAAGAGCCTTCGCCCAGTCTCCCGGTGGAACGACACCTGTCACCAGTTTCATGCCGGACATGTAATCGCCCAGCAGCAGAATGACGTCGCCACCCAGCGTGTTGGCGTAATCGCAGATCTTTGCAATGCGCTCGGCAGGCATCCATGGCTCGCAGGCGTGAAAATCGGCAAGCGCCACGATGCGCAAGCGTTGCCCCTTGGGCCAGCCGGGCGGATTGATACGATATCGCGTGGTCGATAGCCGCGCCAAGGGCTCGATGCCACCCGCATAGGCACCAAGAGAAACCAGACCCGCCGCCATGGTGGCAGCCGTCTTGAGCAATGCGCGACGGGTGATCACGATCAGTCGTCCTCGAGCGTCAAACGAAACTGCGCCGCTTCGATATCTTTCGGCGGCTGCAGGTCCAGATGCTTCCACGCCGTTGCGGTCAAGATACGTCCTCGCGGCGTTCGCTGAATGAAACCCTGCTGGATCATGTAGGGTTCGATAATGTCCTCAATGGCATCGCGTGGCTCCGACAAGCCGGCGGCAATCGTTTCGATGCCAACGGGACCACCGCCGAAATTCACGGCGATCATCGTCAGATATCGCATGTCCAATTGGTCAAGACCCATATTGTCCACGAGCAGCCGCGTCAGCGCCTCGTCGGCAATCTGTCGCGTCACGGATTCTGCCCGCGCCACCTCGGCAAAATCACGAACACGGCGCAACAGCCGCCCGGCGATGCGTGGGGTGCCGCGCGAACGACGCGCCACTTCGCGTGCGCCCTCTTCCGTCATCGGCAAACCCATGATGCGCGCACCACGGCGCACGATCAGTTCGAGTTCTTCCACCGTGTAGAAAGACAGGCGAACGGGAATGCCGAAGCGATCTCGCAACGGATTTGTCAAAAGGCCGAGACGCGTGGTGGCCGCAACCAGCGTGAATTTCGACAGATCGATTTTTACGGACCGCGCAGCCGGTCCCTCACCGATGATCAGATCGAGCTGAAAATCCTCCATCGCAGGATAGAGGATTTCTTCCACGGCAGGGCTCAACCGGTGGATTTCATCGATGAACAGAACATCCCGTTCTTCCAGATTGGTCAGAAGCGCCGCCAGATCACCGGCCTTGGCAATCACCGGTCCGGACGTGGACTTGAAGTT
The DNA here is from genome assembly GCF_014196515.1 of Rhizobium skierniewicense. GTDB lineage: Bacteria > Pseudomonadota > Alphaproteobacteria > Rhizobiales > Rhizobiaceae > Agrobacterium > Agrobacterium skierniewicense. Next base: position 139,702 of record NZ_JACIDV010000005.1, read on the forward strand.
GACCCCCAGCTCCTTGGCCATGATCTGCGCCAGCGTCGTCTTGCCAAGACCCGGTGGCCCGACGAACAGCACATGATCCAGCGCCTCGCCACGGTTCTTCGCCGCTTCGATGAAAATCTTGAGGTTCGCCCGCGCCTCCGCCTGGCCGGTAAAGTCATCCAGCGTTTGTGGGCGAAGCGTCGTATCGATATCTTCGCCGCGCTTTTCCGAAGAAATCAGCCGTGCCGCGTCACTCATGTCAGAAGTTCCATTCCGGGTATTTTGCGTGCGGCTCTCTGATCGAATGTGTCAATCATCTGTCACCAGGCTTTCAGCCGAGCTGATCTAGAACACGCTTTTGGACCAGTCGTTTCGCCTTTGGATGTCATGGTCGTCTGGAGCCCCATGACGACCTCTGTTCTTAGTTTTTAAAGATCGCAAGGAAAATAACACAGGGCGTTCTACCGCGAAAGCTCCTTCAAGCCCAACCGGATCAGCTTGGCGCTATCGCCACCCTCACCGCCATTCTTCAGCGCGGCCGCCACGGCATTGGCGGCCTGATCGCGGGAATAGCCAAGGTTGGTGAGGGCAGACACGGCATCGGCCACGGGTGCGGATGCGACGCCTTCGCCCAGTTCCTGTTTGAAGCCGATGGAGGACGATACCTCACCAGCAAAGGCAGGCGCCTTGTTGCGAAGTTCCGTGACGATGCGCACGGCAACTTTCGGCCCGACACCGGGCGCACGCGACACGACGACCTTGTCCTGAAGGGCAATCGCGTTGGCCAATTCAGAGGGCGTCAATGTTGACAGTACCGCAAGCGCAACCTTGGCACCCACCCCCTGAACGCTTTGCAACAGGGTGAACCACTCCCGTTCCAGTGCTGTCAGGAACCCGAACAGCCGCAACTGGTCTTCGCGCACATAGGTTTCGATGAAGAGGACCACGGCCTCGCCTGCAGAGCCAAGGCGCGACAGAGTTCGCGCCGAACAATAGGCCACGTAACAGACACCGTGAACATCAACGACCACATGGTCATCGCCAATTTCATCGATCGTGCCTTTGAGTTTTCCAATCATGGGAATGCCTGTGAAAAGAGGAAATCAGCTTGCGGCCAGCACGCGGCGCATGCGCTCGCCCGCCCTGTTGTGTGCATGGCAAATGGCGATGGCAAGAGCATCAGCTGCGTCATTACCCTTGAACTCAGCCTTAGGCATCAAAATTTTCAACATCATGTGAATCTGCTGCTTTTCGCCATGCCCGACACCGATCACGGCTTTCTTGACGGCATTCGGTGCATATTCCGCTACCGGAAGGCCCGCGCGTGCGGGAACCAGCATCGCGATACCGCGCGCCTGACCAAGCTTTAGCGTCGCCACAGCATCCTTGTTGACGAAGGTCTGCTCCACCGCCGCCTCGTGCGGTTGGTGGGAATGGACGATTGCGGAAAGGCCGTCATGGAGCTGGCAAAGGCGCGACGCCAGGTCCATATCGCCATCGGACGTGACAGTGCCGGAGGCCACGAAGCGCAGGCTGTTGCCCAGCGTTTCTATGACGCCCCAGCCCATTCGCCGAAGCCCTGGGTCAATCCCGATAATTCGAATCGCATTTGTCATGTGGCACCCTACCGTTCAGGCGCGAAACCTGCCAGCGATAAGTGAACAAAACGACAACATTGCACAAGATGGCATGGCCGCTCACGCTGGGTCTGATCGAAACGGGCTCCGTAACCACCGCATATGTGCACCAGTTTTTTTGATCCATCGTTCAATTCGGCGCGATTGCACTGGCAAATTTGGCCATGAAACTTACATCTAGCACAACCCGAAACGCATCAGGAGCGTCCTATGATTCCCTTTTCCATTCTCGATCTGTCGCCCATCGGTGAAGGCGAGAACGCGAGCAAGGCGCTTGAGAATTCGCGCCGCATGGCCATCAAGGCCGAAGAACAAGGCTACGAGCGCATCTGGCTGGCCGAACACCACGGCATGCCCGGCATTGCCAGCGCCGCCACTGCCATTGTGATTGCCCATGTCGGTGCCGCAACGTCGCGCATCCGCGTCGGCTCCGGGGGTGTCATGCTGCCAAACCACTCGCCGCTCGTCATCGCTGAACAATTCGGCACGCTCAATGCCTTGTTGCCGGGCCGCGTCGATCTTGGTCTCGGTCGTGCACCCGGCACGGACATGCGCACGGCGCGCGCCTTGCGACGAAATCTCGATGCCGGTGCTGAAAATTTCCCGCATGATATTATCGAACTGCAACAATATCTGGGTGCACCGCAGCCAGACCAGTCGATCCTGTCTGTACCCGGAATGCATTCCAATGTGCCGATCTGGCTGTTGGGGTCCAGCACCTACAGCGCGCATTTGGCGGCCATGCTTGGCCTGCCCTATTCCTTCGCATCGCATTTTGCGCCGGATATGCTGATGGACGCCATCGCTATTTACCGGGAGCGCTTCCAGCCCTCGGCAACGCTGAAAAAACCCTATGTGATGGTTGGCGTCATGGGCGTGGGCGCTGACACCGACGCGGAAGCGGAGCACCTGTTTACTTCAGCCCAACAGCAATTCGTCAATTTGCGAAAGAATATCCGAAGCCAGTTCCCACGGCCGGTCGACAGCATGGATGACTATTGGAGCGATATGGAGCGCATCACGGTCGACCATACGCTGAGATACGCGGTTGTCGGTTCTCACGCGACGGTGGAACACAAACTCGGTGAGTTCCTCGCGGTAACCGGCGCTGACGAGTTGATCGTCTCCATGCCAGTCCATGACATCCAGAAGCGCCTACGCTCTGTAGAAGTTTTCGCCGAAGTTCGGGGCGAACTGAGGCAGGCTGCCTAACGGCGTCTCCTCAAACCTCATGAAAAAAGCCTCCGCGCATCGCTGCCGGAGGCTTTTACATTGCAATGGAATATGGATCAGGCCGAAAGCCTGGACATGATTTCTTCCGATACTTCGAAGTTTGAGTAGACGCTCTGGACGTCGTCGTCATCTTCGAGGTTGTCGATCAGCTTCATCAGCGACTGCGCTTTTTCCTCATCCACAGGCACCGTGTTCTGCGGTTTCCAGATGGACTTGACGCTTTCGGCTTCCCCGAGCACCGCTTCGAGAGCCTTGGAAACTTCGTTCATCGCTTCAAAGCCGCAGATGATCGTGTGGCCGTCTTCGCTGCTTTCCACGTCATCGGCCCCGGCTTCTATCGCCGCTTCCATGACGGTATCCGCGTCGCCGACAGAGGCCTTGTAGGTGATTTCGCCAACGCGGTCGAAGGAGAAGGATACTGAACCGGTTTCACCCAGCGCGCCACCGGCCTTGGTGAAGATCGAGCGGACGTTTGACGCCGTGCGGTTGCGATTGTCCGTCAGCGCTTCAACGATAACCGCCGTGCCGCCCGGACCATAACCTTCGTAACGCACGTAATCGTAGTTTTCAGCATCCGCACCGGATGCCTTCTTGATGGCACGGTCGATGTTGTCCTTGGGCATGGACTGCGCCTTGGCGTTCTGGACCGCCAAACGCAACGCAGCGTTCATGCTCACATCCGGCAGACCGGACTTCGCAGCAACGGTGATTTCACGCGCAAGTTTGGAGAACATCTTCGAACGGATCGAATCCTGTTTTCCCTTGCGATGCATGATGTTCTTGAACTGTGAATGGCCAGCCATGGCACCCCTGATCGGATCGTTTGTTTGGATTGCGGTGCTTATAAGTGCGATGGCCCGCCTGTTCAAGCCCAGATGCCCACTCTTCTCGCAACACATTAAGGAACTGAAATGTTCGCTCTTCGTTTGGTTACCAGTACGAAGCGGGCAGCCTTGCCCACTGATCGTGACGATAACGAGAAACGTGAAGGAGACACATTCAATGGTCAGTCTGAGTGAAGCACGCGAAGCCCCTGCCCGTCAGCTTTGGGACGAAATCAATTCCGTGCATGCCGGGATGCTGGGCCTTGAAGGCCTCCACAACCATATGCAGCCAATGGCACCACATGCTGATCCAAAGACCAACACCATCTGGTTTTTCACCAAGAAAAGCGCCGATCTCGTTCAAACTCTCAAGTCCGGCGCCCGCGCCCACTTCTGCGTCATTGGTAAGGACCACGATTATCATGCGTGCCTTTCTGGCAAGCTGGAGGTGCGAGAGGACAAGGCGAAGCTCGACGAATACTGGAATTCCGTCACCGCCGCGTGGTATGAACACGGCAAGAGCGACCCCGATCTAACCATGCTTGCTTTGCACGTCGATGATGCAGAAATCTGGGCATCCACCGACAGCACGCTGAAATTCGGCTGGGAAATCGCCAAGGCGAATTTGTCAGACGACAAGATGCCAAACATTGGCGTGCGTCAGCATCTGACCTTCGCATAATATCACTCCCGCCACCGCTCATTCACATGCCTTGCGGCACGAGAATCTGCGGCTGGCGGGGAAGACTTCGCATAGAGACGCGAATGACAGGATCGTTGGCGTAAGCGATCTTGAATTGGGGACCGAATGTCACCAGAAACTGCTCCAGACCGCTTGGCTGGTGCATAGGCAAAATAAGCGCAGACCGCAGCCGTTTCACGATACGGCTCATACTATCGGCGCCCATCGTCAACCCACCGTCAACCGGCACCATCAAGATATCGAGACGGCCGATTTCCGCATACTGGCTCTCCGTCAGTTCATAGTGAAGGTGACCGAGGTGGCCGATGCAAAGGCCAGCGACTTCAAAAATGAAGATAGAATTTCCATCCTTTTGCAATAAGCCACCACCACCCCAGCGATTGCGAATATCGGACGTGACGTTGCGGATATAGACATCCCCGACCTGCAGTTTATGCACAGCCTTTTCGCCAGGCACATCGCCCCAGCCATGCAGCACGTTTTTGATCGCAGGGTCCGGGTGCAACGTATAGTGCGTCGAGTGAGCGTTGTTCATCGTCACGACATCGGGCGTAACGGGTGGGAGGTAGACACCGTTATAATCTGTTGCGATCGTCACACCATCCGGTGACGTGATCAGAAAGGTCGAGTGACCAATATACTGGATGTTCACCTCTTCCTTGGTGGCTTGGATGCGCTGCAGGTCCGAAGGTTTGAAGCTCGCGAAACTGGCCCCGGGCATTGATTGGGCAATCGCTTGGCATTGACTGATCGGCGGGCGATTGACCAAGGGTCGGGTGGGCTGTTGCTGGGCCTGCGTCGAGGCTGCACCCAACAGAAATCCGGTCAATGCGAGCATCAGCATGCGAAGCATTACGCCACTCCCTTCACGAGGTGAATGGACAGCAGGATGCGGCAAGGTACCGGCATCGTAAAGCAACGATCAGGTCGAGGCGCTCACATTCACGTCATTTTAGGTAAGGCGAGTAAGGCTGACCTCTCTGCGAGATTTCAAACGCCGCTAGACCCAGATGCAGTCAAACCCAGAATGGCGGGATGGTCTCTGCGAGCCGTGGCCCAATCCGCAAAGGCGCGATCTTTTCGGCAAGACCTGTGCTGTCGGAAATCTCGACGCCCACGCCGCAAATCGTCGCTGGCCCGCTGGCCGCTTCAAACCGGCCTTTTGGCATTTTCGAGATAAAGCGGTTGATCGGTTCTTCCTTTTCCATGCCAAGCGATGAGTCGTAATCGCCGCACATGCCGGCATCCGACATATAGGCCGTACCACCGTTCAAGATTTGCGCGTCAGCCGTCGGCACATGCGTGTGGGTACCGACGACAAAACTTGCGCGACCATCGACGAAGTGGCCGAAGCACTGCTTTTCGCTGGTCGCCTCTGCGTGAAAATCAAAGACGATGGCATCGGCCTGTTCACCCAGTGGGCAGGCACCGAGAATGCTTTCTGCCGAGGAAAATGGATCGTCCAATTCCGGATGCATGAAGACGCGGCCCATGATGTTGGCCACGAGAATGCGGGCGCCGTTGCGGCCGTAGAACAGACCCGAACCCTTGCCCGGCGTCCCCTTCGGATAATTGGCAGGCCTTAAGAACTGGTCGTGCCGCTCGCAAAAGGTCACGGCTTCCTTCTGGTCCCAGACATGGTTGCCGGTCGTCACCACATCGGCACCGGCATTGATCGTCTCAAGGTAGATTTCTTCCGTAATGCCGAAACCACCAGCGGCGTTCTCGCCATTGACGATGACGAAGTCCAGATTGAGATCGGAGATCAGTCCCGGAAGACGCTCCCACACCGCTGTGCGGCCCGCCTTGCCAACCATATCCCCCAGAAACAGTAATCTCATTCCGTCGTCCTGCCGTTGAAATATCGTAGGCCGCTCTCGGTCAGAACGGCATGCAGTGCCACATCATGAGGCTGCGCGGGCACTGATGGCACTTCCTGGCAGTCGAATGCAATGCCGACGAGGGTTGGTGCAAGCCCTTTTGTGTGAAGACGGGCGATTGCGCGGTCGTAATGTCCGGCACCATAGCCAATCCGTTGGCCCGTCATATCGAAAGCGGCGAGAGGAACCAGGAGGATATTCGGATCCAGCACCTGCGAACGTTCGTCCGGACCGGTCGTCCCGAAGCCGGTCTTGACCAGCTCTGCGTCCTTCGCAAACTCTCGAAATACGATCGTCTCGCGGTCTAGGATAACCGGAAGGCAAAGGCGTGCACCGCGCACGCGCAAACCATCCATCAAGGGGCGCAAGTCTGCCTCTGAGCGAATGGGCAGAAAACCCGAAATTGTCGCCCCCGCCTCGAATTTCAACTCCGCTGCGCCACGGGCGGCAATGCTGAGACTTTTGTCGAGGCGCTGCTCAACGGAAAGAGCGTCCCGCAAGGCAAGACGCTCAATTCTGATCTGTGCTTTATCGAGGTGACCCGACGTCATCAGGCTGCCCGGCTGACCAGCACCTTGTCGATGCGGTGACCGTCCAGGTCGATGACTTCGAAACGCCAGCCGTTGCGGGTGATGTGCTCGCCCAGTTCCGGCAAACGGCGGAACTCGTCCAGCACCAGACCGGCCACCGTTTCGAATTCGGCATCGTCGGAAATCTGGAAACCCATACGGTCGGCAAACTCGTCGGCAGGCATCCACCCAGCCACGAGGAAGCTGCCATCTTCGCGCTCCACCATGGCTGGCTCTTCGCCGTCGTCTTCCTGGAAGGCACCTGTGATGGCCTCCAAAACGTCGCCGGAGCTAATGATACCTTCGAAATGGCCGTATTCGTCGTAAACGAGAACCATATGAACCGTTGAGCGACGTAGCGATTGGATAACATCAACCGCACTCGTCAGGTCTGAAACGACAGGGACTTCGCGCAGCAATTCGCGAATATTGAGTTCCTTGCCGAAAGCAAACGCATCAAACGCATCCTTGACGAAGAGGACGCCGAGAATTTCATCGGAAGCGCCATTGCGCACGGGCAAACGTGAGCGCTGCGTGGCACGCAATTGCTCACGGATTTCCGCTGCCGAATCCTCGATATCAACGACTTCCACATCGCGGCGTGGCGTCATGAGACCACGGGCATTGCGATCTGCAAGCCGCATGACGCTGGTGATCATGGCCGATTCTTCGGTCTCGATCACGCCGGCACTGTGCGCTTCGGCCAAAACGGTGCGAATCTCATCGTCTGTGACCGATGCGTTGGACTCGCCGCTATGGCCGAGGATCGCGAGCAACAGCTTGCCGGAGCGATCCAAAAGCCAGACAACCGGCGCACCGATCTTCGACAGCATCACCATGGCGGGAGACACCCGCACGGCAACCTTTTCAGGATCACGCAAGGCAATCTGCTTGGGAACCAATTCGCCGACGATCAGGGACAGGTAGGTAATCGCAAGAACCACGGAACCCACACCGATGGCGTCGGCGGCACGGTCGGGCACACCCTGCTCCAAAAGCCAGCCGGTAAAGCGGGCACCCAGTGTCGCACCGGAAAACGCACCCGACAGAACGCCGACGAGCGTGATGCCGATCTGTACAGTGGAAAGGAAACGTCCTGGGTTTTCGGAAAGAGTCAGCGCCATTGCGGCGCCTCTGCTGCCTTGGGCGGCAAGCACTTTAAGCCTCGCCGGTCTGGAGGAGACAACGGCAAGCTCGGACATGGCAAGCACACCGTTCAGTACGGTGAGCAGAACCACGGTCATAATTTCAATAAACAAGTTTAGCTCTTCTGGGCTGTTGAACGGCATGTCGCGGCTGCAACCACAATCGCTAGAGTTGAAAGCGGGAGCGGACATACCAACACGGATAATAAGGAATTGTTCCGCCAATGCAATGACCGGAAGATGAAAAACGAATGATACAGTCGCTGCACCGTGCATCGCCTTAAGCAACCACACGTTTAAGATGCGCACTGCGCTCATTTCCTTGGCGGAGAGCTAAGCAACGAAGCTTGGTCGATCAATCGAAAAGAGTGCGATCCGCGGCGACCGATGGAGTTTTACGATCCTGGGTGCCTACAAACGTAGGTGGGCGCCATATGTCCAAGCCCACGGGCCTGGCCAGGGACAGCTCCCTTTGGATCGAGTATGGCCCCAGGGATTGAGTTTCCTGTCGAGAAGCGCAGAACGCATCTTCTATATAGGGTGGTTTGATGAAATGCGGAAGGGGCAACCGACTGCAATATCGTGGAAAACAGCTTCTCCGCTACAAAAGACCAGGTTTGCAGGAAACCCTTGAGGAGAAACCTTAATTCACGACCGGCTTCGGACGCGCCACCAGCTTTTCGGTAATGCCGTTCAAGCGGGTGGACAATTCGGAGATAGCATCCACCAGCATTTCCTCTGTCTTGGCCTTGCTTTCCGCCATTCCATCGCGGTTTTGCTGTAAGGTCGCGACCTTGGCCTCCAGCGCCTCGATCTTGCGGGAAAGCTCCGACATCTCGTCGGTGATCATGATGCCCGCCATGACCGTCAGCCTGAGATCACCGATTTCACCGAACTGGCTCTTCAGATGGCCGACATACTGGTCGAACTGGCTGGCGAGATCGGTCAGGTGCGCTTCCTGCCCCGCCTCGCATGCCATGCGGTAAGCCTTGCCGTCGATCATCACCGTGACTTGAGCCATGATATCCTAAATCCTTATCGATCCAGCACTGCGCGGATTGTCTCCATCGCGGTCACCAAGCGGCGGGAAACCTCACGGTTGACCTCTTCGAGACGGTTGGCACGAAATTGCGACTGGTCAAGCTCCTGCGCCAGCCGGGCACGGTCCACATGCACACGCTTCACTTCGCTCTCGACCTCGCCATTTTCCCGTTGACGCTCGATCCGCATGTCGATCGCGTTTTCAAGGCTGTTGATGGCGGAGCTGAGCTCCGTCAACGCAATCTGTATGGTTTTTTCCGCCGTCATCGTTTCTTCCAAACCGCCAGAGCCAAGCCGAATCGTTGTCTCTTGGTGTCAATCAGGGCGCTTGCACGATATGACCTGATTAACGCCCACGTCAATCAAACCAATACATTCAAACACTTTGCGCTGTGGATGAATGCAGCACGGCAGGGGCCGATTGTGGGCGGCGGCCCGAATATTGCCAGAATACAAAACGATTTTTGTTGCTGATCGAACCGCAAGCACCCCTCGTTTTATTGACAGCCCCGCCCTACCTGCTATGCATCAACCCGCTTTTTGGATAGTCATAATGGCTATCTCCTTTCACCCGGAACAGACGGAAAAGCCATGATTTCTCGCGACAAACACGACCGGATGGCCAATGCAATCCGCTTTCTTGCCATGGACGCTGTGGAGAAGGCCAATTCCGGCCATCCAGGCCTGCCATTGGGCGCTGCAGATGTGGCCACGGTCCTCTTCACACGGTATCTGAAATTTGATCCGAAGGCATGGCAGTGGCCAGACCGCGATCGTTTCGTGCTGTCAGCCGGTCACGGCTCCATGCTGCTCTACTCACTCCTTTACCTCACGGGGTATGAGGACATGACGATCGACGAGATCAAGCGCTTCCGTCAGTTGGGTTCCAAGACCGCAGGTCACCCGGAATATCACCACGCGACCGGCATCGAAACCACCACTGGTCCACTGGGTCAGGGCATTGCCAACGCAGTCGGCATGGCCATCGCCGAGCGCAAGCTGGAAGAAGAGTTCGGCTCCGATCTCCAGAGCCACTTTACCTATGCGCTGTGCGGTGACGGTTGCCTGATGGAAGGCATCAGCCACGAAGCGATTGCGTTGGCTGGCCACCTGAAGCTCAACAAGCTCGTTCTCTTCTGGGACAACAACAACATCACCATCGACGGCGAGGTCGGCCTGTCCGACTCAACGGACCAGATCGCGCGCTTCAAGGCCGTTCACTGGAACACCATCGAAATCGACGGTCACGATCCCGAAGCAATTGCCAACGCCATCGAGGCTGCTCACCAGTCCGACCGTCCGACCTTCATCGCCTGCAAGACCATCATCGGTTTTGGCGCGCCGAACAAGCAGGGCACGCACAAGGTACACGGCAATCCGCTGGGTGCCGAAGAAATTGCCGCGGCCCGCAAGAGCCTGAACTGGGAAGCCGAACCCTTCGTCATTCCAGAAGACGTGCTCGACGCCTGGCGTCTAGCCGGCCTGCGTTCCACCAAGACGCGCCAGGAATGGGAAGCGCGCCTGGAAGCAACCGAGACCGACAAGAAGACTGAGTTCAAGCGCCGCTTTGCAGGCGATCTGACCGGCAACTTCGACAGCTCCATCGACGCATTCAAGAAGAAGGTTTCGGAGAACAATCCGACCGTCGCCACCCGTAAGGCATCCGAAGACACGCTGGAGGTCGTCAACGGCATCCTGGCCGAAACCATCGGCGGCTCTGCCGACCTGACGCCATCCAACAACACCAAGACCAGCCAGATGAAGTCGATTACACCGGCAGACTTCTCGGGCCGTTATCTCCACTACGGCATTCGCGAACATGGAATGGCAGCAGCCATGAACGGCATCGCGCTGCATGGCGGTCTTATTCCCTATGCTGGCGGCTTCATGATCTTCTCGGACTATTGCCGTCCGTCGATCCGCCTTGCCGCGCTCATGGGCATCCGCGTCGTTCACGTACTGACGCACGATTCCATCGGCGTTGGTGAAGACGGCCCGACGCACCAGCCGGTCGAGCAGATCGCAGCCCTGCGTGCCATTCCAAACCTTCTGGTCTTCCGCCCGGCGGATGAAACGGAAACGGCGGAGGCCTGGCAGTTTGCCCTTCATCAGAAGAACCGCCCGTCTGCCCTCGCGTTGACCCGCCAAAACCTTACGCCGGCCCGTAAGGATTACGAGGAAAAGAACCTCGTTTCCTACGGCGCTTACGAGCTGGTTTCGGCAAGCGATGCCAAGGTCTCGATCTTTGCTTCGGGTTCTGAAGTCGAGATTGCGCTGAAGGCTGCGGCCGACCTCAAGGTCAAGGGTATCTCGACCCGCGTCGTTTCCGTTCCATGCTTTGAACTCTTCAAGGAGCAGCCGGAGACCTACCGCAAGGCGATCATCGGCAATTCTCCGGTGAAAATCGGTGTCGAAGCGGCCATCCGCCAGGGCTGGGATTACTTCATCGGCAACGATGGCGCGTTCATTGGCATGAATTCCTTCGGCGCATCCGCACCGGCCAAGGATCTCTACAAGCAGTTCGGCATCACTGCAGAAGCTGTGGTCGCTGCTGCGGAAGAAAAGCTCGGCTGACCGCCTGAACAGAACCGGGAGTGGCGTGACGGCCAACGTCTGCGCCGCTCCAAGCATTCGCACAAAATTCGAAGATATTGACAGGGAGTAGCTCAATGACTGTAAAAGTTGCCATTAACGGTTTTGGCCGCATCGGCCGTAACGTCCTTCGCGCCATCGTCGAATCCGGCCGCACGGATATCGAAGTGGTTGCCATCAATGACCTCGGCCCGGTTGAAACCAATGCGCATCTGCTGCGCTATGACAGCATCCACGGCAAGTTCCCGGCGGACGTTAAGGTCGAAGGCGACACGATCATCGTAGCCGGTGGCAAGCCGATCAAGGTGACAGCCGTCCGCGATCCTGCACAGCTTCCGCACAAGGAACTCGGCGTCGATATCGCGCTTGAATGCACAGGCATTTTCGTTGCCCGTGACAAGGCCGCCGCCCACCTCACCGCAGGCGCCAAGCGCGTCATTATCTCGGCACCTGCCGAAGGTGCGGACCTGACGGTCGTCTTCGGTGTCAACCACGACCAGCTGACGAAGGATCACCTCGTCATCTCCAACGCTTCCTGCACCACCAACTGCCTCGTGCCGGTTGTGAAGGTTCTGGATGACGCTGTTGGCATCGATCATGGCTTCATGACCACGATCCATTCCTACACGGGCGACCAGCCGACACTGGACACCATGCACAAGGATCTGTACCGCGCCCGCGCCGCAGCCCTGTCCATGATCCCGACCTCGACCGGCGCGGCAAAGGCCGTTGGCCTTGTTCTTCCGCACCTCAAGGGCAAGCTCGACGGCACGTCCATCCGCGTTCCAACACCGAATGTCTCGGTTGTCGACTTCAAGTTTGTGGCCAAGAAGGCAACGACAGTTGAAGAAATCAACGAAGCCATCAAGGCTGCTTCCAACGGCAAGCTCAAGGGCATTCTCGGCTACACCGACGAGCCACTGGTCTCCAGAGACTTCAACCACGACAGCCACTCTTCTATCTTCGCAACGGACCAGACAAAGGTCATGGAAGGCAACTTCGTGCGTATCCTCACCTGGTACGACAACGAGTGGGGCTTCTCCAACCGCATGTCCGACACGGCAGTGGCACTGGCCAAGACCATTTGATTTTCGCAGATTGCGAATAAGCAAAACCCGGCGGGAGCGATCCTGCCGGGTTTTGTGTTTGAAGGTGTCAGTCCTCAGGCAAAGTCAGCATGATCGGGTCGTCGATTGGCTTGGACGGAACTGTGCGACGTGAATGTCACCTTCACGCTTGCGCGCCTGAGCAATGTCAAAGCTATTCTGCATCCTCATGAGCGTATCCATAGACACCCCAAAGGCCTTCTCTATTCTCAACGCCATCTCTGAAGACAGATTTGACCGCTCATTCAACAGCGCCGATAACGCCGCGCGCGTAACCCCGAGCACCTGTGCCGCAGCCGTGACCGACAGCTCCAGCGCTTCGATAATCTCGCTTTTAATGAAACCGCCGGGATGAGCAGGGTTTTTAAGACGGATGCCTTGCAACGCATTCATGGCCACCTCCTAGTGGTAGTCTTCGTAGTCGAGATCGACAATCTCGATTTCAGTTTGATCGATCCGAAGCGTGATCCGCCAGTTCTTGGTCACGAACAGGCTCCAGGTGCCTTTACGATCACCGGTAAGTTGATGCGCCTTCCAGCTCGGAACCGTGCGCAACTCGTCTTCTCGTTCCATGTCTTGAAGGAAAGAAACGATGCGAAGCAGTTTCGGTACTACCGCCGACGGCAAGCCGGTCGCGTCATCGTCTTCGATGAGACGGCGTAAACCTTTATGGATCACGTTTCGAATTTTCATATTAAAAGCTAGCAAATCGCATGAAAAGCGTCAAGCTACGCTATACACATCAACACCGATGTTCTCTGCGGTTGTGTTCGAAAGTACATCTTTCATGAATTTCCCGCCACCGCCTTGCTCTGGTCCACTTTGCCCCGGAAAAATCGAACCTAGGGATTCGGTCGCGTGCAATGCGCATCGTGCCCTGCCGTATCAATCGATACACCCGCTTGCCCTGCCCTGCGCACCTCCGTGCGCCAAGGCCGTCCAACACCCGGGCCGGATTGACTGCTGACGTGCAGAGCATGCCTTGCAACGACCTTCACAAAAGGACGTGTGCTTGGAATCGTTTTACATATTGCTACTGGTCGCCACGGTCCTCGTTCTCGTTGCAGCGTTTTCAAGCCTGATTGCCTACCGCTTCGGCGCGCCTCTGTTGCTTCTTTTCCTGATGATTGGTCTCGCCGCAGGGACGGACGGATTGGGCATTCATTTCAGCAACAATCCGCTGGCCTATATGCTGGGGTCGTTGGTCCTGGCCGTCATCCTGTTCGATTCCGGTTTCGGCACCTCCGTGCAATCCTTCCGGCTGGCGGCGGGTCCGTCGATCGCGCTGGCCACTGTCGGCGTGGTGCTGACATCGATCTTTTTCGCAGGCGCTGCGGCGTTGCTGCTCGGTTTTTCCTGGCTGGAAGGCCTGTTGCTCGGGTCGATCGTGGCATCCACAGATGCAGCGGCGGTGTTCTTCCTCCTGCGCATCGGTGGCATCCACATCCGTGATCAGGTGCGTTCGACGCTTGAAGTCGAATCCGGCACCAACGATCCGATGGCCATCTTTCTTACCATTGCACTGGTGGAAGTGGTCGCCAAGGGTCAGGGTCTCGCAGGCTTCGATACGAGCTTTCTTCTGCTGTTCGTGCAGGAAATGGGGCTTGGTGTCATCTTCGGTGTGCTTGGCGGACTGATGATCGCCAATGTCGTCAACCGTTTTCAGGTGGACCGCGGCCTCGTGCCCATCCTTGTTCTGGCGTTGGCGCTGCTCGTCTTTTCCTTCACCGGCGCACTGCATGGCAGCGGCTTTCTGGCGGTCTATGTGGCGGGCATCGTTGCTGGCAACCGCACCGTCTTTGCCAAGGGCGCGATCCGCCGTTTTCACGAGGGCATGACCTGGCTGGCGCAGATCATCATGTTCCTGATGCTCGGCCTTCTCGCCACACCCTCGCAGTTTCCGGCCATTATCGTACCTGCGGTCCTTTTGGCACTTTTTCTGATCTTCATCGCCAGACCGCTGGCCGTGTGGCTCAGTCTGCTACCGTTTAACTATACCCAACAGGAGACGACCTTCGTTGCCTGGGTCGGCCTGCGCGGCGCGGTGTCCATTTTGCTCGCCATCCTTCCAGCTTTGGGCGGGCTGGACGGCGCGGAGACCTATTTCAACGCGGCCTTCATCATCGTCCTTGTCTCTCTCTTGATACAGGGCTGGACCATCAAGCCGGTCGCCACCCGGCTCGGCCTCATCGTCCCGCCACGCATGGGCGATGTCGACAAGCTGGAGGTGGATCTGCCCGGCACCGCCAACCACGAACTCATCTCCTATCGCGTCGCCAAAGGCAGCGCCGTGCTGCAGGGCGAGCGGATTCCGCGTTGGGCCATGCCTTCACTGGTGGTTCGGGACGGCAAATCCATCCGTTATCAATATGCGGGCCGACTGCGGGAAAAAGATCTGGTCTATCTCTTCGTCATGCCCAGCTACACGCGCCTTCTCGACCGGTTGTTTGCCAGCGCCAAGCCCGTGACAAAAGACGACGAGGACATTTTCGGTACCTTTGCCATCTCACCTCAACGTCCGGCAAAAGAACTGGAGGCGTCATATGGTCCCGGCCTCCTCTCTCCTCAGGAACTGTCGCTGACCGTTGGCGAACTCATCCAGAACCGCTTTGGTGGCAAAGCGGAATATGCCGACCGCGTGAGGCTGGGCTCCCTCATTCTCATTGTCCGCGATCTCGATGAAAACCATGCCATCTCCAGTGTTGGCATCTCGCTGGAACCCGTGGAGCCTGCCACGGAACTCCCCGTCTTCATCAATCTGAAGGAAATCGTCCAGCGCAGCCGCGCCCGTCTGGCGAAACGAAAACTAACCCGCACGATGACGGCCTCCGGTAACAAGATACCGGGATCAAACTCAGGTCCCGGTCAGGCAGAAAATGATGACTGAGCGACTTGCACCGCTGGTCAGGCATAGTATGGTCGCGCGCAAAGCCATTCCGTTCAACGATATCAGGATCGATATATGCCCGCCTTCAAGACCCTCGATCACCTCACCGACATCTCTGGAAAGCGCGTCCTCGTCCGCGTCGATCTCAATGTGCCGGTTGCCGACGGCAAGGTAACGGACAAGACCCGCATCGAACGCGTTGCGCCGACGATCCTCGAACTGTCGAACAAGGGCGCGAAGGTTATTCTGCTTGCCCATTTCGGCCGCCCGAAGGGTGAGCCCGTTGCCGATATGTCGCTCTCGCCCATCGTTTCGTCAGTCGAATCCGTCCTGGGCCACCCGGTTCACTTCGCCTCCGACGCCATCGGCTCACAGGCTGCAGACGCCGTCGCCAAGATGAACAACGGCGATATACTGCTTCTGGAAAACACCCGCTTCCACAAGGGCGAGGAAAAGAATGATGCCGCCTTCGTGGCAGAGCTTGCGAAGAACGGGGACATCTATGTCAATGACGCGTTCTCGGCAGCGCACCGCGCGCACGCCTCCACCGAAGGCCTGGCCCGCCACCTGCCTGCCTACGCCGGCCGCACCATGCAGGCCGAGCTTGAAGCTCTGGAAAAAGGCCTCGGCGCGCCTGCCCGTCCTGTCGTTGCCATCGTCGGCGGCGCCAAGGTATCGAGCAAGATCGATCTGTTGATGAACCTTGTGAAAAAGGTCGATGCTCTCGTCATCGGTGGCGGCATGGCCAACACATTTCTTGCAGCGCGTGGCACCCTTGTCGGCAAGTCCCTGTGCGAGCATGATTTGGCCGAAACCGCAAAGCAGATCATGATCGAGGCTGCGACTGCGGGCTGCGCTATCGTGCTGCCGGAAGACGGCGTTGTAGCCCGCGAGTTCAAGGCAAATGCCGACAATGAAGTCGTCGATATCAACGACATCCCGGAAGACGCGATGGTGCTCGATGTCGGTCCGAAATCGGTCGAAGCCATCAAGGGCTGGATTTCCCGCGCTGAAACACTGGTCTGGAACGGCCCGCTCGGGGCCTTCGAAATCGCCCCGTTCGACACAGCCACCGTTGCAGCCGCCCAGCA
Source organism: Rhizobium skierniewicense (assembly GCF_014196515.1). Lineage (GTDB taxonomy): Bacteria > Pseudomonadota > Alphaproteobacteria > Rhizobiales > Rhizobiaceae > Agrobacterium > Agrobacterium skierniewicense. The sequence continues at coordinate 156,389 of NZ_JACIDV010000005.1, forward strand.
CGCCGCAGAATGCACCAGAAACGGCAAACTCGTCTCCGTTGCCGGTGGTGGCGATACGGTGGCAGCGCTGAACCACGCAGGCGTCGCAGATGACTTCACCTACATCTCCACCGCAGGCGGCGCGTTCCTGGAATGGATGGAAGGCAAGGTTCTGCCCGGCGTCGCTATCTTGCATGAACAGAAATAAGACGACCCTTATATCCAACACGTTTACCGTCATCCTTGGACTTCACCCGGGGATGACGGGATCGACCCCCCCCCAACCGTCTGGCATTTAAAAAATTTTAAAGGTTTCCTAAAGTTTCAAACGATTGAAATCATTTCAATCGTTTCAATGATTTAGCCTGCCATTTTCCTGCCTCGGAACTTCTGATAACCCGGATTTACTGGTTCGAAGGGAGATTGAAAATTGACTGAGCGTCTTGAAGATATCGCAGTGAAAATGGTCGCCAATGGCAAGGGTCTGCTGGCTGCGGACGAGTCCACCGGCACCATCAAGAAACGTTTCGACAGCATCAATCTGGAATCGACGGAAACGAGCCGTCGCGACTACCGCGAAATGCTGTTTCGCACAGACGAGGCGATGAAAGAGTGCATCTCCGGCGTTATCCTCTACGAAGAAACGCTTTTCCAGAAGGCTGCCGACGGAACGCTTTTCGTTGACCTCATCAAGGCGGCGGGCAGCATTCCAGGTATCAAGGTCGACACCGGCGCCAAGCCGCAGGCGTATTTTCCGGGTGAAACAGTCACCGAAGGCCTCGATGGCCTCGCTGATCGTCTGAAGACATATTACGATGCCGGTGCACGCTTCGCCAAATGGCGCGGCGTCATCAACATTGGTAACGGTCTGCCGACATGGGGCTCCATCAAGGCGGATTCACAGGCGCTCGCCCGTTACGCAGCGCTTTGCCAGCAGGCTGGCATCGTGCCGATCGTTGAGCCTGAAGTGCTGATGGACGGTGAACCCGGCACCCACAGCATCGACCGCTGCGCCGAAGTCACCGAATGGGTTCTGCGTACCGTATTCACCGATCTTTACGACGCCCGCGTCAACCTCGAAGGCATGATCCTCAAGCCGAACATGGTCATCGACGGCAAGAACGCCCGCAAGGCATCTGTCGATGAAGTGGCAGAAAAGACCGTCAAGGTTTTGAAAGCGACCGTGCCATCCGCCGTGCCAGGCGTTGCCTTCCTGTCCGGTGGCCAATCGGCGGAAGAAGCAACCGCGCATCTCTCGGCCATGAATGCAGGTTACGACCTGCCATGGGCACTGACCTTCTCCTACGGTCGCGCACTTCAGGATACGGCGCTCAAGGCTTGGGGCGGCAAGGCTGAAAACGTCGCCGCCGGCCAACGCGCCTTCCAGCACCGTGCTGAAATGAACTCGCTGGCGGCGCTCGGCAACTGGACACAGGATGTCGAAAAAGCCGCTTGAGCCAACGTCTTTACCAAACTGGTCAAACCCGCCGCTCGCAACCTGGTTGCGGGCGGTTTGGTTTGTGGAGTTGGGCGAAATCCCCCTTCAAGGCCGCAGCAACAGCACCAAACTCCAGATAACAAAAGCAGAGACAGCGATCTTCCAGCAATCGCCACGCTTGCGCAAACCTGGCAAGCCGAGCGGACGAATGATCTGGATGCACATTGCCAAAAGCAGAAAAAGCCCGATTGCCTTCGTCATCCCGAAACCTTTTGGCTTTATTGAAACAGCGTCACAGGCTGGACATTTTTAATGTTCACCAAGGACAGGCAACCTATTCGCGCGTCGTCGACCCAGATTGACATCTTGAATCGCTTAGCATGAGAGTGGCTTATGAGCAGAAACCTTCTACCCGTATTCGCTCTTTTATCCAGCACCTTGTTTCTGTTTCTGGGCAACGGTCTTCAGGGCCTTCTTCTACCGGTCAGAGGATCGGCCGAAGGGTACTCCAACGAAGTGCTTGGTTTTCTCGGCACGTCGTGGGCCGCAGGCTTCGTTGTTGGTTGTTTCGTGGCGCCCGCCATCGTCCGGCGTGCCGGTCATATCAGAGCATTCGGCAGTTTCGTCGCCCTGATCTGCCTGACCATATTGCTGACCGGGCTCTTCATCGACGACGTGTCATGGGTCGCCCTGCGCGCGTTGACGGGTTTCTGCACCGCAGGCACCTCGATGATCATCGAGAGCTGGCTGAACGAGCGTGCCACCAATGAAAGCCGTGGGGCGATCTTCTCGCTCTACATTGCCATCACGCTGTTCGGGGTCGTCGCGGGTCAGTTGATCGTGCCGTTTGGCAATGTAAGCACCACGTCGCTCTTCATGGTCTGCGCCATCATCTATTGCGTCGCCATTATGCCGGCCATGCTGTCAAAAGCCGAAAGTCCAAAACCGCTGAAAAAAGTCAAGCTGGATCTACCGGCGCTTTACCGAAACTCGCCGGTCTCCTTTATCGGCATTCTGCTCATCGGCATCGCCAATGGCGCCTACGGAACGCTGGGCGCGGTGTTTGGCGCGCGGGCGGGACTTGATGCGACGACCATCGCCATCATGGTCAGCGTCACCATTTTCATCGGGGCGCTCGCGCAGTTCCCCGCAGGCAAGCTGTCCGACAGGATAGACCGGCGATATGTGCTGGCGGGTCTTTCCGGTGTGGCGGCACTCGCAGGTCTTGCGGTCACGATTGTCCAGCCCGGCCACGTCTATGTGCTGATCGGCATGATCGCAGTCTATGGCGCAACTGCAAACGCGCTCTATCCCATCGCCGTAGCGCATGCCAACGACTACGCTTCATCGGAAGATTTTGTCAAAGTGTCGGGCGGGTTGCTGCTGCTCTACGGCATCGGCACCATCATCGGCCCGACGCTGGGCGGCCCGATCATGACATCCTTTGGCCCCTATGCCCTGTTCTGGGTCACGGCCATCTCGCATCTCCTCATCACGGCCTACGCCATGTTCAGATCCAGACAGCGTGCGGCGCTGCCAACAGAAGAGAAAGACAATTTCTCGACCACGGCCATGGCGCAGATTACACCGGAAAGCGTCTCGCTCGATCCGCGTGCACCGCAATACCCCGAGGATGAGGCAGAGTTGGAAAAAGGAGCTGGAATATGAGCGTCTTCGATGATGAACCGTTGAAACAGCAGGCCACGACTCACGTTATCGGTGGCGACCTTGCACTTTTATCCGTCGATGACCTGACCGCCCGCATCAATATTTTGCGAGACGAGATCAAACGTCTGGAGGTCGAGCGGGAAAAGAAGTCAGCCGGGAGAAAGGCAGCAGAAAGCCTGTTTCGATCCTCATCCCTTTAGCAACGTTTTATTAACGTTACACAAAGGATCAGATTTCCGTTTACCATTAACGAAAAATTAAGCTTTTTAAGTGAATATTATACATGTTCAGTCCTGCTGAACCTCAGGCAGTTTCTCCTATCGGCGATTTGGTCTGATTTTTCTCCCTGTTTTACCTTGAGAGCCGCTTTTGCGGCTCTTTTTTTGTCTCGCGTCACTATTACCAAAGCTGTGGGTATTAACCTTTCTTTAATAATCAGCTTGCGCATTTGCGTTATTGATATCATCCTGAAAATACAAAGAGGCCGGAACTATTAAGCCTCAGTCCCGTTGCCTTAGTATGGTGCGTAAGCAGGATTCGAAAAAATGTCAGAACAGGTTTTGAATACCATAAGTTTTGCAGGCCGTGCTGCGGCATCCAACCAGTTTAAGTCTCTCTATTCTGAGGGAATGACTTTGGTGGAAGAAACGGCGACTTACCTGGACGGTTCCGGACGTGCCGCGTCCAAAGTATTGCCACGGATGGCTTCTGTTCTCTACGCGGCAGAGTCGATGCGACTGACCACACGCCTGATGCAGATGGCCTCTTGGCTTCTTCTCCAGCGCGCCGTCAACAATGGCGAAATGAGCCGGGATCAGGTTCTGAGCGAGAAGAACAAGGTTCGTCTCGATAACTTCAACGTTGATCGTAGCGCACCGGGCTGGGGCGACCTGCCTGAATCCTTCCGTGATCTGGTTGAGCGTTCCCTTCGTCTCCAGAATCGCGTTGCCCTGCTGGATCGTGAAATCTACCGTCCGTCTGAAGCCAACAAGGTTCCAGATAACGAGAACAGCGTTCAGGCACAGCTCAACCTGCTGCGGACCGCGTTTTCCGGCAACTAAGGCGCTGGATGCTGAAAATGAGGAAAGCAGGCTTCGGCCTGCTTTTTTGTTTCGGCAATGTCCACATCCCGCCCCCTGCCCTTCAGATCGCCGGCATCATTCCCGAATCTCAAACAACAAAAAACCCCGGATCACTCCGGAGTTTTTTCTGTCTCGACAGTCAAGAGGATTAGAGGCCGAGGCCGCCAAAGCGCTTGTTGAACTTGGAAACGCGACCGCCACGGTCCATCAGCTGCTGGTTGCCGCCGGTCCATGCCGGGTGCGACGTTGGATCGATTTCGAGGTTCATGACCTGACCCTCAGAACCCCATGTGGAGCGTGTTTCGTATTCTGTGCCATCAGTCATGACCACTTTGATCATGTGATAGTCGGGATGAATTTCAGCCTTCATGACAATCTTCCTGCTTTGGTAACGTGCGGACCATTTGCCGCAATTGCGTCAACTGAGCCAATTCAATAATGAAGCTCCAGACCATTTGGCCATGGCTTCCCAATTCGATGCGGAGCCTATACATGAAGGTCGCCGAGATAACAAGTGCCTGCCGATGCCTGGCTTCACACTTGGCGACACACAAAAGACGCTGAGCTTGCCGCAGGCTGGCAAAAGCCATTCGTCAAGCCGGCAGATGCAGGAGTAGATCGTGGCAGACATTGAGGACCAGAAATCGTCCGCGCGCAAGACGCCGAAACCGCTGGCCAGTCTCCTGCCTTATCTGAAGCGATATCGCGGGCTGGTGGCGGCTGCCGTCTTCGCGCTCGTCCTGTCGTCGGCCACCACGCTTGCCCTGCCCCTCGCCGTTCGGCGCATCATCGACCATGGCTTCGAAGGAGCAGATGGCGCGATGATCAACAGCTATTTCGCCGTCCTCCTGGCGATCGCCGTCGTGCTCGCACTTGCCAGTGCCATGCGCTATTATTACGTCATGTCGATCGGCGAAAGGGTCGTGGCCGACCTGCGCCGCGACGTGTTTGCCCATCTGACATCGCTCTCCCAGGCCTTTTTCGACGTCAACCATTCCGGTGAACTGGCCTCGCGCCTGACCGCCGACACGGTGCAGATCCGCTCGGCCTTCGGCTCGTCTGCGTCGCAGGCACTGCGCAATATCCTGCTCTGTCTCGGTGGAGTGGCGATGATGGTCTATACAAGCCCCAGCCTCTCGGGTCTGGCACTGCTGGCCATCCCCCTCATCGTCTTCCCGCTGATCGCCTTCGGTCGTTCGGTGCGTTCGCGGTCCAGAACGACGCAGGATACGCTGGCGACTTCCTCTGCCTTTGCCGCCGAAACCATTTCCGCCAGCCGCACAATCCAGTCCTTCAATGCCGAAAGCCTGGCCAACTCACGCTACAATGACGCCGTCGAGAAAGCCTACCGTGGCGCCCGCTCTGCCATCAGCGCACGCGCTGTGCTGACGGCTGTCGCCATCAGCTTCGTCTTCGGCAGCGTCGTCGCCATCCTGTGGTATGGCGCGCATGGCGTGCTCATCGGCACGATTTCTGCCGGTACACTCAGCCAGTTCGTTCTCTATTCCGTTATCGCCGCAAGCTCGCTTGGCCAGCTTTCTGAAGTCTGGGGTGAGCTTTCGCAGGCCGGCGGTGCAGCTGAACGTCTGTCTGAATTGCTTCAGGAAAAATCCCCCGTCACGGATCCGGCAACGCCCGTTCCCCTGCCTGCCCCGGCTCGCGGTGAAGCGAGCTTCGAAAATGTCAGCTTCCATTACCCACAAGGCGGAGGCAGACCTGTCGTCACCGATTTGTCCCTCAAAGTCGCAGCGGGCGAAACGGTTGCCATCGTCGGCCCGTCCGGCGCCGGCAAAAGTACGATCTTTTCGCTGTTGATGCGGTTTTACGATCCACAAAGTGGACGCATCACGGTCGATGGCACGGATATACGCTCGGTGACGCTGGAAGAGCTGCGCTCCCGGCTGGCGATCGTACCGCAGGATGTCGCGATCTTTGCGACTTCCATCCACGACAACATTGCCTTTGGCAAACCGACAGCGACCCGTGAAGAGGTGCGCACCGCCGCCATCGCCGCACAGGCCGACGGCTTTATCGCCAATCTCGACAACGGTTACGACACCATCGTGGGGGAGCGCGGCGTCACACTCTCCGGCGGCCAGCGTCAGCGTATCGCCATTGCGCGTGCCATCCTTCGAGATGCGCCCGTTCTGCTGCTCGACGAGGCAACCTCTGCATTGGATGCCGAAAGCGAGACACTGGTACAAAAGGCGCTGGATCAGCTGATAGCCAAACGCACCACCATCGTCATCGCCCATCGCCTTGCCACCGTGCTGAAAGCCGACCGCATCCTGGTCATGGACGAGGGCCGGATCATCGAGGAAGGCACCCATCAGAGCCTCACCAGACAAGGTGGCCTCTATGCAAAACTCGCCCGCCTCCAGTTCGAAACACCTGGAAGCGAGGCGGTCGTACCGCTGGTAAAATCGAGCTAAAGCATGTCGCATTTCATTGTCCTCAATGAAACGATAACGTACAAGCGACAAACCTAGAGCTAAAGCGTGTCGCAGTGAATCCTATTCACAGAGACACGCTTTAGCTCCCAACGCTCCTGCCCGCGACCCTACCGGAAAACAGGCACCCTCCCAGAAATGTGCCTTCGAGCGCGTTGTAGCCGTGCATGCCCCCACCGCCGAACCCGGCGACTTCGCCTGCCGCGTAAAGTCCAGGCACGGGCGCACCGGCTCCGTCCAGCACGCGACCCTGGAGATCGGTGTGGAGACCGCCCAGCGTCTTGCGGGTGAGGATGTGCAGGCGCACCGCAATCAGCGGCCCGGCTGCCGGGTCTAGAAGGCGATGTGGCTTTGCCGTGCGCATCAGCTTGTCGCCGAGATAATTGCGCGCACCGCGTATCGCTGTGATCTGCGCATCCTTGCTGAAACCATTGGTGAGCTCCCGGTCCCGCGCTTCTATCTGAGTGCGGATATGACCGGCATCCAACGCTCGCTCACCGGTCATGGCGTTCATCGCGTCCACAAGATCCTCAAGCGTTTCGCGAACGGCGAAATCTTCGCCACGCTCCATGAAGGCCTTGACCGGGCCCGGCGGCTCCTTGCCCAGACGTTTCAGCAGCAAGCGGATATTCTTGTCTGTCAGGTCAGGGTTTTGCTCGGAACCCGATAGTGCGAATTCCTTCTTGATGATCGCCTTTGTCAGAATGAACCAGCTGTAATCGCTGTTCCGTTCGCGCAGGATTTTAAGCGTTCCCAGCGTGTCGAAGCCAGGCATGGCAGGGGCAGGCAGGCGATCACCGCGTGCATCGCACCAGAAGGACGATGGGCCGGGGAGAATACGAATGCCATGATTGGGCCAGATCGGGTCGTGGTTTTTCACGCCCTCGGTATAATGCCACATACGATCACGGTTGATGACCTTGCCGCCCGCCGCCTCGGTAATGCCGATCATGCGCCCGTCCACATGGGCTGGCACACCACAGACCATCTCCGCTGGCGGTTGGCCCAGCCGCTCCACCGGCCAGTTCTGCCGAACCAGATCATGATTGCCGCCGATGCCACCCGATGTGACCACCACAGCCGAGGCATCAACACGGAAGGTGCCAATCCTGTCGCGGTTGCTGGTTTCGCCGCGCCGTACCGGATCATGGTCCAGAACAGTCCCGGATATGCCAGTGACCACACCATTGGTATTTTCAAGCGCATCCACCTGATGGCGGAATCTGAAGACAATTTTGCCGTCGGCCTCTAGGGCTTTTGCTTTCGTCACGAAGGGCTCCAAGACGCCGGGGCCGGTGCCCCAGGTGACATGAAAGCGCGGCACGGAATTGCCGTGACCGTGGGCGTGCGATCCGCCACGCTCTGCCCAACCGACGACCGGAAACCAGCGCATGCCAAGCCCATGCAGCCATGCACGCTTTTCACCCGCGGCAAAATTCAGATAGGCCTCAGCCCAAAGGCGCGGCCAATGGTCTTCAGGCCGGTCAAACGCTGCCGAACCCAGCCAGTCCTGACGGGCGAGATCGAGACTGTCTCTGATACGCATGAAACGCTGCTCCGGGCTGTCGACGAAGAACAACCCTCCGAGTGACCAGAACGCTTGCCCTCCCAGGTTCTGCTCGCCTTCCTGATCCAGCAGGCAAACCCGCAGCCCACGCTCTGCTGCCTCGATCGCGGCCACCAGACCGGCAAGCCCGGCGCCCACAACAATAACGTCAAATCGCTCCATCAACCCCTCCCGGACAGAATCGATTTACTTTTACGCAAACGTCAAAAGGATGCAACGGGTGAGGGTGAGAGGGCATCCGGTTGAAGAATCAAAGTGATCGTGACCTGGGCAACGAGAGGCAGGGTACATCCCCTTGCTGGAGGGCAAAGCGACCCTATCCGCCGAACCTATGCCGAGATGGCAGCCAGTCCCGCGGCTGCACCTCTACCTCACCGCTCCGTCAGTTTCAGCTCGATCCTGCGGTTCTGAGAACGGGCTTCCGGTGTATCGCCCTCGGCCAGCGGCTGGTATTCGCCAAAACCGGCAGCAACGAGGCGATTGGCCGGAACGCCTTTGGAAACGAGGTATTTGACCACCGAGGTCGCGCGTGCTGACGAGAGTTCCCAATTGTCTCGGAAACGGCCATTGCCCGAAAGCTGGACGTTGTCGGTATGACCGTCCACGCGCAGCACCCAATTGATTTCGGGCGGAATTTCCTTTGCGAGATCAATGATGGCAGTCGCAAGCTTGGCCATCTCGGTCTGACCGTCCGGGTTGAGATCATTGCCACCGGACGGAAACAGCACTTCCGACTGGAAGACAAAGCGGTCACCGACGATACGGATGTTTTCCCGATCCGAGAGGATTTCCCGCAGACGTCCGAAGAAATCCGAGCGATAGCGGTTGAGTTCCTGCACGCGCTGCGCAAGCGCCACATTCAGGCGGCGACCGAGATCGGCAATCTTGACCTGTGAGGAGGTGTCTTTTGCTTCGGACGCCTGCAAGGCGGATTCGACCGACGCGATCTGCGCGCGAAGCGCTGCGATCTGCTGGTTGAGAAGATCGATCTGCGCCGAGGCACGTGCGCCGGACTGTCGTGCGTCCTCAAGCTCACCAGACAATTGGCCAACGCGGGCATTGGCGGCGGAACTGTTGCCCGCGCCGGAATCCAGCAAGGATTGCAGCCGCGAGCGTTCGCTTTCCGATACGGCTAATGTCGATTGCAGATTGGCCAGCGTATCTTCGATGTCCTGCTTGCTGCCCTTTTCGAGTGCCAGCAACTCGGTGAGTTCGGAAATCTGGTTGTTGAGCCGGTTCAGCACCTCATCCTTGCCGGAAATTTCCCGCGAGAGAATGAATTGTGCCAGCACGAAGACCGTAAGCAGGAACATGACGGCCATGAGCAGCGTCGACAGGGCGTCAACGAAGCCCGGCCAATAATCGACACTGCGATCGCGACGGCGATTGCGCCCAAGCGCCATGATCAATCGCTCCCGTTATCGTGGCGGGTGGAGCGGCCGGTGTTTTTCTGCTCGGCGTCGATGCGGGCCGACAGCCTGTCCAGCGTACGGCGCAGGGATTTCGATTCCTCCTGCTGCGCTTCGATCCAGTCACGCAGCATCTGCTGTTCACCGCGCATGTTCTTGACAAGACCCTGAATACCCTCGGCAAGGCTGGTCATGGCAGCGAGCGAACGTTCGGTGCCGACGGCACCGTAAGCGGCAGGCCGGCCCTCGCCGACAACGTCATTGCCAGGATCGGTCACGGACGACAGCCAGTTTTCCAACTCGGTGTAAAACCGGTTCTGGGCACGCCCGGCCTGAAGATCGAGAAAGCCGAGAATGAGCGAGCCGGACAGACCCAGCAGCGAGGACGAGAACGCCGTACCCATGCCGGAAAGGGGCGCGGTCAGACCCGATTTCAAAGAGGAGAGAATGTCGTTGGTATCACCCGCTGTGGGGTCGAGCCCCTGAATGACGTCGCTAATGGCAGCGATGGTGCCGATCAAACCCCAGAAGGTGCCGAGCAGACCGAGAAAGACCAAGAGACCGATGAGATAGCGCGATGTGTCGCGCGATTCGTCCAGACGCGTGGCGATCGAATCCAGCAGCGAACGTTGGGTGACGGTGGACAGGCGAACCTCGGCGCGCCTGTCGAGAACCGAGCGCATGGGAGCCAGCAGCTTTGGCGCTCGTCCAGCCTTGTCCACGGTGCCAGCCGCCTGAAACCGGTTGAACCAGCTCACCTCGGGGCGAAGCGAAAGAATCTGGGTGAACACCAGAATGATGCCAATAACCAGAACGCCGAGAATGAAGCCGTTCAGGCCTGGATTGGTCATGAACGCGGTTTGCGCCTGCCGAAAGAGGATTGCAGCGAGGAAGGCGACGATGATGAGGAAGAGGACCATCGTCCACAAAAACGGCGTGGGGCTCGACAGCTTATGATGATATTCTTTCGTGACCGACCTCTCGACGCCGACATCGAGCCGTTCCGTATCCGCCATAATGCTCATTCCCTCTGGACCTGCCGCGACGTCCGCGTAAACGCGCCTGAAAGCGGTTCGGCATCGCGTCATCGCTGTTATGACGGGAAGCTAGTGGAAAATTACGACGAATTGAAGTGAAAAGCCGGAGGCCAAAGGGTTTTTGCAAGATGTCTTGATAACAGGGCCGTGGGGAGGACCGTTTGCGTCATCCCGCATCTTATGCCGGACAGGTGCGATCAACCCCTTGATCGCACAACATTACTTTGCACAGTCAACGTAACAGTGCTGAATTCCGGCTCAAGGCCCGAATGATGACATGACAGCATTAACGCCCTGGTATCGGACGGTTGATGACTTCGCTCAGCGCTTTTTGGATATATTCGTTTCCGGCAACGACGCTCCCTGTCCCGAGAATGTCCTGTCCGCCCTTCATGTCGCTGACGAAGCCGCCAGCTTCACGAATCAGAACGAGACCAGCGGCCATGTCCCAAGGCGCCAGCTCCGCCTCCCAAAAACCGTCAAGACGACCAGCCGCAACATAAGCGAGATCCAGCGAAGCCGCACCGAAGCGGCGGATGCCAGCGACCTCACCCATGGCGTGACGAAGCTCAACGAGAAACTTGCCGTGATTGCCACGACCCAGATGCGGAACGCCGCAACTGACGACACAATCGGTAATCTGCTTGCGTGCGGCGACACGAATGCGGCGATCGTTAAGAAACGCGCCGCTGCCACGCTCGGCGGTGTAAAGCTCGTCTGTCGCAGGGTTGAAGATCACGCCGGCAACAATTTCGCCGTTGCGCTCCAGCGCGATGGAGACGGCAAACTGTGGGATGCCGTGCAGAAAGTTGGTGGTTCCGTCCAGGGGGTCGACGATCCAGCGATGGGCGCCGTCGGAACCCTTTTCCTCGCCGCCTTCTTCGCCAAGAAAGTCGTAGGTCGGGCGGGCCTTCATCAACTCGTCATGGACGATCTTCTCAGCCTTGAGATCGGCCTGCGAGACGAAATCGCCAGGGCCTTTGACTGAGACCTGCAGGTTCTGCACTTCACCGAAGTCACGCGACAACGATTTTCCAGCCTTGAGGGCGGCCTGAACCATGACGTTGAGAAGGGCTGAACGGGCCATGACGATGTTCCTGAAAGGTGGCTGAACCTGCTAGCCGAAATTTCCGGCAGGCACGCAAATGCGGTTTCTGATTGAAAGTTTGCGGTTCAAGACCACAAAACGCGCTGGAATTCAAGGTAAAAAGCCGAAAGACGATAGGAACTCAACTCGGACGGAAACGGTTCGCGGCGTCGATCGCTTGTCTCTGCTGGTCCTCTTCGATGCCGAGATAGAAATCCTCCAGACTTGCGTCTTTGAGGCCCGCGCGGCGTGACAGCACATACCATTTCGCAGCTTCGACCGGATTGGGCTTGGTCCCAAGTGCCTGAATGTAGAGATGGGCGACCTTGTTCTGGGCAACGACATTGCCGCGTTGGGCCGCGCCATAGAGCCAGCGGAAGCCTTCTTCCAAATTGCGCTCGCCGCCCACGCCGTTGATCAACCAGACGCCGAGATCAACCTGTGCGGTATCGAAGCCGGCTTTTGCCGCACGCGTCAGCCAGTCACGGGCTTTCGCTTTTTTGGCAGCCGGGATGTCCTTGAGGTTCCAATAGATTTGCGAAACGGCATATTGCGCGTCGGCTATGCCTTTTTCAGCGGATCTTTCATAAAATGGGAGGGCAGCCTGCAAGCCATTGGCCCCGGGCGTCTGCGACACAAGGATTTGCGCCCAGTTGAATTCGGCCTCGCCATTTCCCGCTTGTGCAGCGCGGCGCATGTAATCGTCGGCCAGGGTCTTGTCGTGCTTGACGATTTTGCCGTCTATCAGCAGCAGGGCATATTTGAACATGGCGACCGCATCGCCACCCTTGGCAGCCTGCTCGTACCAGAAGGCAGCGGTCTTTTCGTCGCGCGCAATACCGAACCCACGGGACATCATTTCGGCAACCAGCGTCTGCGCCGCCGCGTCGCCCGCCTGGGCGCGGGTCAGCGCTTTCGACAGTGCCTGAACATATTCGCCGCGCTGATAGTGACCAAAGGCTTCATCGACCTTGCCCAGAAATTTCTTTTCCGGCGGAAGTGCCGGAAGATCGGCGCCCATACGCTGGTAAACGTTCACACCTTCGGACGGCTGCAGATCCTTCTGGTCGCTCGTACCGACGCGGCCCTTGCGGATCGGATCGGCATTCGGATCGGATGGACGCGACAGAATCTCGGGCGCACCGGCCTTGGCAGGCCCAAAATCCGTATCCCCATCCGTCGGCGTCACGTCAGGCTGCGGCGCGTTGGCTCCGACACCCGGCAATAAATCGGCCTGTGGCTGGGCCGGGGCCGTGGTCGGATCTTGCGCAAAAACGCCATGCGAGATGGAGGCGCAAGCCAGCGCGAGAGCCAAAACAGACGGTTGCAAACGAAGGAAACGAGCGATCATCGCCTGTATCAACCGCCAAACCGTGGCGCTTTTTCGTCAAGCAACGCATTCGCTTCGGCAACGGCCTGAGCCACACCGCCAGCATGGCCAAAAACCGCGTTGCGCAGCGCCACAAATTCGACGCCGCTTTCGGCAACGGCAACCACCGAAGCGACATCCGAACCGCCCATGACGACGGCCGGGATTTCGATCATCGAGGCCCACCATTCGCCCAGCGCCACATTTTTCGGATGCGCTTCCGGCTTGATATCGCCGTCCAGCTTGCCGAAGAACATGTAATCCGGGTTGCTTTCACCCTGCTCCAGCGCCTTGTGACGGTCATCGGCATTACCGCCGCCAACGATGAGCTTTGGCGAAAAACTCTCGACGGCTTCGGACAGGGCTTCAGCACCGCCATTGACGTGCAGACCATCGGCCTTGACGCGACTGGCCGTCCGGCTATCGCCCGCCACAAGCGCTGCGGCACCCGCTTCCTGAACGATCGGCACCAAAGTTTCGGCGAGCTTCTGGAAGGTCGCATCATCGAGACCGTATTGCGGAATGATGACGGAGGCCACGTCGCCGCCGCGCAATGCATCCTCCAAGGTCCTGGCTTGGTGATCGGCGTCGTCGTGCGCAGGAACGATCAGAACGAGTCGGCAGCGGTCTTTGGGTGCAGTCATCGGTTTTTCCATTTTCCGCAGACGGGACGCTTCCTGCGTTATCTGCACTCGTTTTCATGAGATACTTCCGATAAACCGGACTGACGAAAGGATCAACCGTCCATCCATGCTGACCGATTTCCATTTTTTCCTCGTCGCCATCCCGGCAGTCATCCTCGTCGGCCTTTCCAAGGGCGGGCTGGGCGGCGCTTTGGCATTGATGGGTGTGCCTTTGATGGCGCTGGCCGTGCCGCCGGTTCAGGCCGCCGCGATCTTTTTGCCGATCCTCGTGGTCATGGATTTGGTCGCACTGATGGCTTGGCGCAAATACAATCACCGCCAGACCCTGCTGCTCATGCTGCCTGGGGCGATTGCAGGAATTACGCTCGGATGGGCGATGTCCAGCATGATTTCGGCCGATGCGATGCGCCTTGTAGTGGCAAGCGTCACCATCATCTTCGTGATCCGCTATTTCTTCGAGGCTTATCGCACCGCCCGCGGCGGGCAGGAAGCGCCGGCCAACGCCCAGAGCCCCGTGAAAGCGACCATCTGGTCCAGCCTTTCAGGCTACGCCAGCTTCGTTGCACATGCCGGTGGCCCGCCCTTCCAGATTTATGTGCTGCCGTTGAAACTGGACCCGAAAGTCTACACCGGGATGAGCGTTCGCTTCTTTGCGATCATGAACGCAATCAAGCTCATACCCTATTTTGCCCTTGGTGCACTGGATGTTAACAACCTTACCACCTCAGCCATACTGTTGCCCGTTGCCATGGCCGCAACCTTCGCGGGGGCAAAAATCGTGAAATACATGAAGCCCGCGATTTTTTATCCGCTGATGTACAGCATGGCGTTCCTGGCAGCGTTGAAGCTTCTGTGGGACGGGCTGCCTTTTTAGAAGCGAGACGGTTACACAAACAAAAGGCCCTGATCGCGAGAGCAATCAGAGCCGGGCTTTCAGGCTGCGACGTAAACTATACTGACGTCAGGCAACAAAGATATGATTTGATCAATGCTTGGTGGAGGCTTGCAGCCTCTGCATTTCGTCCTTCAGGCGCAGTTTCTTGCGTTTTAGATCCACAATCTGCTTATCATCCGAAGAGGGGGAAGCGAGAACGGTTTCGAGCTCCTCCTCAAGAGCACCGTGTTTCTTTTCCAGCGATGCTATATGAGCCTGAATGGTCATGCGGCACGTCCTTCCTTGTTGAACCTACCTCCAGCGCTCCATCGCTGGAGTTTCAGGTTTACGACACCAATGTGACACGGAAGGCAGCTGTTGTCGAAGGAGAAATCAAGGCAATATCGGGGCAAAATGCTGACACGGGAAACTTCCCGTTACCGTCATTTAATGGTACAGGCACGAAAGCTGAAAACAAAATGGCCGGATGGCGGTCCGGCTGTATCATATGGGGACCACAAGAGATGCCCGATCAGGATCAAGCCGACGTTCGGCTGGTGCTTGCGCGACTTCGCCAGGAGCATGAAGACTATGATGCCGCGATCAATGCCATGATCCAGACCAATTGCGAGGCATTGCGGATCCAGCGCATGAAAAAGAAAAAGCTGGTCATCAAGGACAAGATGACCCAGATCGAAGACCATATTATCCCCGACATCATCGCCTGATACGGAGAGACCGTTGAGCACAGAGACACCGCCCGTCGCCATCATCATGGGAAGCCAGTCCGACTGGGAAACCATGAAAAACGCAGCCGATACGCTGGATGCGCTGGATGTGGAATATGAAGCCCGCATCATTTCCGCCCACCGCACGCCCGAGCGCATGTTCAGCTTCGCCAGCGGCGCGCGCGAGGAAGGTTTCAAGGTCATCATTGCCGGTGCCGGTGGTGCAGCCCACCTGCCAGGGATGACAGCAGCCCTGACCCCGCTTCCGGTGTTCGGTGTTCCCGTTCAATCGAAAACCATGTCGGGTCAGGACAGCCTCTATTCCATCGTCCAGATGCCCGCAGGCATTCCCGTCGGCACGCTCGCCATCGGCCGGGCCGGTGCCATCAACGCAGCCCTTCTGGCAGCATCCGTTCTGGCGCTGTCCGACGAGGATCTGGCTGACCGGCTGGATGAATACCGCGCGCGCCAGACGGCCGCGATTGCGGAATACCCCATGGACACCCCGCAATGAGCCTGGACGTGACCGGCAAATCAGGAACCATCGGCATCATCGGTGGCGGTCAGCTTGCACGCATGCTGGCCATGGCTGCGGCCCGGCTCAACTTCCGCACCATCGTACTCGAGCCACAGGCCGACTGTCCGGCAGCGCAAGTCTGTAACCGCCAGATCGTCGCTGCCTATGATGACGAAAAAGCGCTGGCCGAACTGGCAAATGTCTGCGACGTCGTGACTTACGAGTTCGAAAACGTCCCCGTCGTCGCAGCCCAGACGTTGGCGGCCTCCGTTCCCGTCTATCCGCCAGCGGAAGCACTCAGCGCCTCGCAGGACCGATTGACGGAAAAACGCTTCCTCAATGATTGCGGTATTCCCACAGCCGACTTCGCCCAGGTGGACGATCAGGCGAGCCTTGAAGCCGCGCTGTCTGATTTCGCAGGCAAGGGCGTCCTGAAGACCCGCCGAATGGGCTATGACGGCAAGGGCCAGCGCGTATTCAAGGGCGGCGAAGACCTGGCCGGTGCGTTCAACGCACTGGGCGGCGTTCCGCTGATTCTGGAAAGCTTTGTACCCTTCGAGCGCGAAATCTCGATCATCGCAGCCCGCTTTCGGGATGGCACGGTCACCTGTTACGATCCGGCAGAAAACGTGCACCTGAGCGGCATTCTCCACACCTCGACAGTTCCGGCGCAGCTTTCCGACGCCGCGAGAACCGTTGCGGTGGAATCGGCAGAAAAGCTGCTGGCCGCTCTCGACTACATCGGCGTGGTCGGTATCGAATTCTTCGTATTGCCGGATGGTTCACTGGTGGCAAACGAGATGGCCCCGCGCGTGCACAACACCGGCCACTGGACGGAGGCTGCTTGTGTGGTCTCCCAATTCGAGCAGCACATTCGCGCCGTGGCAGGTCTTGCCCCCGGCTCGACGCAGCGCCATTCAGACTGCGTGATGACAAATCTGATCGGCGACGACATCAGCGCGGTGCCGCATTGGCTGGCGAAAAACGATTGCCTCGTGCACCTTTACGGCAAGACCGAAGCACGCGCAGGCCGCAAGATGGGCCATGTCACACAGCTGACGAACCCCGGAAAACCAAGTCTTTCCCGGCAAAATACGCCTTAGCGTGTTGACAGGCTGGGACTGACGGGGTATTTGCCTGCCAACCGAAAAAAGCGCGCCCTCGTAGCGCGTTTTTGATTGTTTATACATGCGTGGCAAGAAGCGTCACGCCAAACTGCGGACCAGAAAAATGAAAATCAAGAACTCGCTTAAAGCGCTTAAGGCCCGTCACCGCGATAACCGTCTGGTTCGCCGCAAGGGCC
This sequence comes from Rhizobium skierniewicense, assembly GCF_014196515.1. GTDB lineage: Bacteria > Pseudomonadota > Alphaproteobacteria > Rhizobiales > Rhizobiaceae > Agrobacterium > Agrobacterium skierniewicense. The sequence continues at coordinate 173,541 of NZ_JACIDV010000005.1, forward strand.
GCGTCTACATCATCAACAAGATGAACCCACGTTTCAAGGCTCGTCAGGGCTGATTACCCTCTTCACGCGTGCCCGTCCGGTCGAGACGGATCACATTGTTGATAGACTGCAGAATTTAATTCCATAATTGGCGCAGGCGGATTACGTTAACCGCATGCGCCAATTTCGTTTTCAGACCTTTCTCGCAGTCGCCCTCGGGTTTTTGACCCTCAGCCCCCTGCCCTCCGCCCATGTTTCCGCAGCACGGGCTGCCGAGCTGGCAAGCAGCGCGCCCACGCAACAGACAGCGGTTGCACCAGAAGCAGCGCCAAAAACCTCCATCGACAATCTGTTCTCCAGCTTGAAAAAAGAGCGCGACGCCCAGAAAGCCCGCGTCATCGCCAACGAAATTGTCAGCGAATGGACGGATTCCGGCAGCGCGACCATCAACCTTCTGATGACGTGGTCGCAAGAAGCCGCGGAAAAGAAGCGCAAGGCAGCAGCTTACGATTTTCTGGATCAGGCGATCTATCTTGAACCCGACTTCGCACAGGCCTGGTACCGCCGCGCTCTTGTCCATTATTCCGATGGCGATACACGCAAGGCCATGTCTGACCTGAACAGCACGCTGGAAAAAGAACCACGCTATTTCCCGGCGCTCGCCAGCCTTGCCAATATTCTTGAGAGCAACGAACGCAATGAGCTGGCGCTGAAGGTTTGGGAGCAATATCTGGCGCTCTACCCGGCAGACAAGGACGCGCAGAAGGAAGCCACCGACCTTACGGAGAAATTGGCGGGAACGCGCAGTTAAGGATCTTTTCGGAGACGCTTATGCGACGCCGATGCGCAGCAGGTCGTGGAAGTGTACCAGACCGATGGGACGGTTGTCGTCATCAACAACGATGAGAGCGCCGATATGATGCTTCTCAAGCGTGGCGAGAGCAGCCGTCGCCAGAACGTTTTTCGTCACTACCTTCGGCGATGTCGTCATCACCTCATCGACGCTGAGTTCTGACAGGTTGCGCGTGAGATTACGCGCCATGTCGCCTTCGGTCACAATCCCGCACAAGCGGCCATCGTGATCCAGCACCGCCACACAGCCGAAATGCTTGCGCGCCAGAATGCTGACAGCTTCGGGCATGGATGTCCCCTTGGAGACGAGCGGCAGACGCTCGCCCGTATGCATGATGTCGCCAACAAGCGTGAGTGATGCTCCAAGTTTTCCACCCGGATGGAACACGCGAAAATCACCAGCCGTAAAGCTGCGTGCCTCCAGAAGGGCGACAGCGAGGGCATCGCCCAGCGCCAGCTGCATCATCGTCGACGTCGTCGGTGCCAGGCCATGCGGGCAGGCTTCCTGTTCATCGGGAATGAGAAGCACGATATCGGACGCTTTCGCAAGCGAGCCCTGCTTTGCGCAGGTCAATGCGACCAGCGGAATGGAAAATCGCCTCGTGTAATTGATGATGCTACGGAGTTCCGCACTCTCTCCGCCTTTGGAAATAGCCATTACCACATCATGACTGCCGATCATGCCCAGATCGCCGTGGTTGGCTTCAGCCGCATGAACGAAAAAAGCAGGTGTTCCGGTGGAGGCAAAAGTAGCGGCAAGCTTGGAGCCGATATGGCCGCTCTTGCCAACGCCCGTAATAATGAGGCGGCCGCCCGATTTACCAATAACGTCGATGGCGCGGCAGAACTCGTCGCCCAAGGGCCCTTGCAAGGCGTCTTCCAGCGCCGACAAACCACCCTTTTCAATCGAAATGGTTCTCAAAGCCGATTCGACGGCGTTATTTTCCACCAGTGTGACAGCTCTCGTAATCATGGCGCGACTGATACTCCTTTCGAGAAATCATGTCTATCGGCCAATATCGATGACCACGCCGTTTTATCAGGTCATCGATTTTCACAGACTGTTAACCATAAAATAACCCGGCACGGGCACCATGGCGGTTCAACGACGCATTTCCAAACATGTATTCTGCCAAGAAAACCATAGGCTTATCCTATTCTTCGGCAGAGCGGACGGAATCGAGATGCAGTATCTGCGATTGGCTGAGAATTCAAACTGGATGGGTAAGAGCACGTATGGTTCATGAGAACACCGCAAAACGTCAGGTGACGTGGCGGAAAGCAGCTGCAACGCTGCTGGCGTGCACCCTATTGTGCCCGGTCTATCCGGCTTTTTCCCAGTCCTCCTCGTCTCAGCCTGCCGCCGCGACATCGTTGCGAACGCTGACCAGCGCCGACCCCAACATCGGCCAGAACAATCTCTCCGTCGTAGATCCGGACAGTGCGGCGCGTGACGATGCGCGAACGGCTACTGCCGCCGACACTGTGACAACTGGCAGCCTTCGTCCATCGTCTACGCCCGGCGAGACCATTTCCGAGCCGCCGGATGAAGCGACCGTGGTTTATGAGGAGCCGCAAAACCCGTATGAGCCGACGGTCGATGGTGGCCAGAACATCCAGGCCGATGACGGCCAGGCACCGGGCATCCGTATCGGTACGATGACGCTGCGCCCGTCCATCAGCCAGTCGATAAACCATGAGAACAAGACGTTCCCCGGTGGATCGAGCAGCCGCAATTATCTGACGACAGGCATTCGCGGCACGCTGACCAGTGACTGGTCGCGTCACGCATTGACGATCACCGGCGACGGGGCATACCAGCGCAATCTGGGGGGAGGCAGTGCCGGGCAAGAGCCGAGCGCAAATCTTGGTGCCGACTTGCGCCTTGATTTGGGCGATGGCACACAGGCCAATCTGACCGCAGGTTACGCCTTCAGCCGTGAAGACACCAACGATCCCAACGCCGTCTCCGGCGCCTCCGTGCAGGGCGGCGAGCATGTCTTTACCGCTGGCGCGTCGGTTGAGCGCAATGTCGGAATCTTGAAAGCGCTCGCTGCTCTCGATCTCTCGCGTACCCTCTATACGGACGCCAAGGGCGTCAACGGCCAGGCCATCAGCCTGAGCGACCGTGACCGCTACGGTGCAGGACTTCGCGCTCGCGTGGGTTATGAGCTGTCACCTGCACTGGTTCCGTTTCTGGAAGCAACTGCGGGGCTGACAAATTACGACCAGACCCGCGACAACACAGGCTATGAGCGCTCTTCGCAAAGCTATGGAGCAAAGGTCGGCACGCAGATCGATCTGGGTGAAAAGCTGCGCGGTGAGGCGGCCATCGGCTATCTGCGCAAGGAATATGACGACAGCCGACTGTCGGCGGTCAATGCCATGTCGCTGGATGGCAACCTCGTCTGGTCGCCGCAACGCGGCACGGATGTCAGCCTTGGTCTGCGAACGACAATCGAGGATTTTGCAGGCGGCGCGCAGGGCGGCTGGGTTTCGCGCGAACTCATCGCCGGGCTGACGCAGCAGTTGCGCCGCGATCTCGTGGCGCGGTTGACCGCAGGTTTGGAACGCAGAAACTATCAGACATCGTCTCTGCGAGACGAAACCGAATATCTCATCGGTGCGGGACTGACCTGGAGCATCAATCGCTATCTCGATTTCACCACCGACATCAGCTACGAGACGACGCCAGTGACCGATAACAGCACATGGCGCATCGGTGCAGGCCTGACGTTGAAGCGTTAGCCACAAAAAAATCCCGGCACAGAGGCCGGGATTTTTCATTTGAAGCCAGAAAGCTTACTTCAGCTTGCTGACCATTGCCTTCAAAGGTTCTTCGATGGATGCGCGAATGTCGGCGCGTTCCAGTGCGAAAGCAAGGTTTGCGAGAATGAAGCCATCCTTGGCACCGCAATCGAATGTTTCGCCGTTGAAACGATAACCGGCAAATTCCTGGCTCTTGGCAAGAGCCAGCATGCCGTCCGTCAACTGGATCTCATTGCCTGCACCGCGTTCCTGATTCTCGAGAATGTTGAAAATCTCGGGCTGCAGGATGTAGCGACCGTTGATGTAGTAGTTAGACGGAGCCGTTCCCTTGGCAGGCTTTTCGACCATTTCGGTGATCTTAAAGCCTTCACCGACGGTTTCGCCGACACCGACGATGCCGTATTTATGCGCCTGATCAGGTTCGCATTCCTGAACCGCAATCACGTTGCCGCCGGTCTGGTCGTACAGATCGACCATGCCCTTCAGGCAGCTTTTCTGCGAATGCATGATCATGTCGGGCAAAAGAACCGCAAAGGGCTCGTCGCCGACGATATCGCGGGCGCACCAGACCGCATGGCCGAGACCCAGCGGCACCTGCTGACGGGTGAAGCTTGCGGTCCCTGCCTTGGGCAGAATGTCGGCAAGAAGTGTCAGCTCGGCATTCTTGTTGCGTTCGCGGAGCATCTGCTCCAGTTCGAACTGGATGTCGAAGTAGTCCTCGATCACGCCCTTGCCGCGACCGGTCACGAACACGAAGTGCTCGATGCCCGCTTCGGCAGCTTCATCCACCACATACTGGATGACCGGCTTGTCGACCACGGTCAGCATTTCCTTCGGAACAGCCTTTGTTGCAGGCAGGAAACGCGTCCCAAGACCGGCCACCGGGAAAACTGCTTTCCGAATTTTTTTCTGTTCTACCACACATCCCTCCTAAGAGATTTCATCACTGTCATTAAGCACGCACGACTTTGTTATCAAGAAAGTGGCAAACTTTTGTAAAGGTGACGTTACCTTTGGTTAATGGTAAAGAATTTGTTGACCTTGAGTTGCTATGACATCGTTAAGCCCGATGCGTATCTCGCAATCGATATGAAATTCGAGAGAAACGAAAGACTGCCGATGAAAAAGCTGACCCTTTCCCCCATCCGCTCCCAAATTTGCAAATTTGGCTGCATCGCATTTGCAGGTATTGCAATAGCGCTTGCGCCTGCAACCGCCAATGCCGACGCAGGCTTCCGCCAGTGGATCAACCAGTTCTATGCCACCGCTGCCAAGCAAGGTATCACCAAATCGACCTATCAGAAAGCGTTCGCAGGCGTGACCGAGCCCGACCCGGATGCCCTGCGCAAGGCAACCTTCCAGCCGGAATTCACCACCAAGATCTGGGATTACGTCGATAGCCGCGTCAATCCCTATACGGTGCGCATCGGCCGCGAAATGAAGATGAAGCATGCCACGACGCTCAATTGGATCGAGCGCAATTTCAAGGTGGACAAGCACATCATTCTGGCCATCTGGTCGATGGAATCAAACTACGGCGCGGTTCTGGAAAAGCCCGAACGGCTCCACAACATCACACAGGCCCTGGCGACGCTCGCCTATTCCGATCCCAAGCGGGGCAAATTTGCCCGCAACCAGTTGATTGCGGCGCTGAAAATCCTGCAGAACGGCGACGTGACGCCAAAACAACTGACCGGCTCCTGGGCCGGTGCCATGGGCCACACGCAGTTCATCCCCACCAGCTATCTGCTGTATGCCGTCGATGCTGACGGCAATGGCAAGCGGGATATCTGGCACTCCATTCCCGACGCGCTGGCAACGGCTGCAAACCTTCTCGCCAAGAACGGCTGGGAACCGGGCCGGACCTGGGGCTATGAGGCCGTCGTACCCAACGGTGGCGCACGGTATGAAGGCCAGACCAAGAGCATGGCCGAATGGCAGAAGCTCGGCTTTGCCCGCCCCAGCGGCAAGGGCTTTCCGCGCGGCGCAGACCGCGCCATGCTGAAAATGCAGGGTGGCGACAACGGCCCCGGCTTCCTGATGACGAAAAACTTTTTCACCATCAAAAGATACAATGCGTCCGACAGCTATGCGCTTGCCGTTGGCCTTCTCGCAGACGAGATTGCCGGCACAGGCGGCATGCAGCAGCGCTGGCCGCGTCCGGACAACACGCTCGACGTCAAGGAAAAGTTCGAATTGCAGTCGCGCATGAAAGAACTCGGCTATTATGACGGCGAGGTGGACGGCAACTTCGGCTCCGGCTCGAAAGCTGCCATCAGCGCGATCCAGAAACGCATGGGCATGGAAAACGACGGCGAACCTTCCCGCCTGTTGCTGCGCGCCCTGCGCAATTGACACCCGCCTGTGGCGGACCCAGAATAACAAAAACAATCGGACCCGTCCGGGAGGTTCATCTGTGGTGAAAAAGAAAGCGGGCCGTTTTGCAGGCATGACGCGGCGGACCATCGCTGTGTTGATCGCGCTTGTCATATCCCTGCCCGTCACATCGCATAAGGCCGACGCGCAGGAAATGCGTGAACGCCGCACTCTGTTTGAAATGATGTTCGGTTCTCCCAACAGGCGCAACGACCGCATGTATGCGCCCGACCCCAACCAGCAGCGGATGCGACGCGCGCCACCGCGCGACAACCGCGCAGTCACCCGCCCCTCTGCCCCGCGCAAGACGCCATCCGTGGTGCAGATGCGCACCGAAAAGCCAGCACCCGTGGCCAAGCTTGAAAATGCCCGCCGTGTTCTCGTCATCGGCGACTTTCTGGCGGGCAACATGGGTGAAGCGCTGGTATCCACCTTCCAGAGTTCGCCCGCGATCACGATCGATGTGCGCTCGAACGGCTCCTCCGGCCTCGTGCGCACGGATTATTATGACTGGTTTGGCAACCTGCCGCAATTCCTGACGGAGACAAAGCCCGCCACCGTCGTCATCATGATCGGCTCCAACGACCGCCAACAGATGGAGATCAACGGCACGAAAGAGAAATACGGCACCGATCTGTGGTTTAAGGAATATGAGCGTCGCATCGATGCGCTGATCACCCTTGCCAAACGCCAGCAGGTGCCGGTTCTCTGGGTCGGCCTGCCTGCGTTCCAGTCGCCATCGCTCACCGCAGATTTCGTCGGCTTCAACCGCCTTTATCGCAGCCACATCGAAAAGGCGGGCGGAGAGTTCGTGGACGTCTGGGATGGCTTCGTGGACGAAAACGGAAAATTCGTGACCACCGGCTATGACGTCAACGGCCAGCAGGCGCGTCTGCGCGAAGCCGATGGCATCGGCATGACGCAGGCCGGCAAGCAGAAGCTCGCCTTCTACGTCGAGAAATTCGTGCGGCGCCATCTGGATGGCGCAAGTCCTGACCTCACGACACTCGACGGCAGCAACCTGCCAGCCCTCACCTCGCTACCAGCCCTGGGCATCGACGCCCAACAGGTCCGCACCCAGCCCATCAGCCTGACCGACCCAGACCTCGATGGCGGCGACGTGCTCTTGGGCGACAAACCCGCAGCCAAATTCTCAGTCGTGCCTTCCCCTCGGGAAAGGCTCACAAAACAAGGCTTGATGGACGCAGCACCGCTGGGCCGCGTAGATGATTATCGCCTGCCAGCGCCAGGGGAAACGGCGGCGAAGTAGGCGGTGACGTCAGTGCCAAGTCGATGAGCTTTCGCCGTTGAATTGTCGTGGGCAAAATAAATGGCTAAACTCTTCTGTTGGCGTAACCGTTTGTTTCCAAAGAAGAAGCAACTCGATCGTTCTCCCGTGCAACAAGGCTTTGCCTGTGCTACACATCCTTCATGGCACTTATAACTCTTGCCGTATCCGGCTACCGTTCACTTCGCAGTCTCGTGCTCCCGCTCGAAAGGTTGAACGTGGTTACGGGTGCGAATGGAAGCGGGAAGTCGAGCCTTTACCGCGCACTGCATCTCCTCGCGGATGTTGCGCAGGGTCAGGCGATTGCTTCACTCGCTGCCGAGGGAGGTCTACGGTCGACGATGTGGGCCGGCGGCTCAGGCTATTCGACCGCCATGCGCTCAGGACGATCCCCGATGCAGGGAAACATCGGACGTGGACCGGTTTCGCTTCGCCTCGGTTTCGCGTCGGATGACTATGGCTACGCAATCGACTTGGGTCTTCCCATCCCCGGACCCGGCGCTAGCCGAGAGGATGCTTCACTCTTTGGCGACGATCCGGTTGTGAAAGCAGAAGCCGTGTGGGCCGGAGAGAGGCTGTCACGGCACAACACCATCGCAAGACGCGGCAACGCATCGGTTCTGGTGCAGGATTCGAGCGGTCGCCTGCGCCCTGTCGTGACCGATCTCGCATCCTTCGAAACGATGATGATGCGTGCGGCCGATCCGACCAACGCGGTTGAATTGCTCCTTCTGCGTGAGCGCATGAAAGCATGGCGCTTCTACGATCACTTCCGCACTGACCGTGATGCTCCATCGCGCATTCCCCGCATCGGTACGCGCACGGTCGCACTGGCATCCGATGGCTCCGATCTGGCTCCAGCCGTTCAGACGGTGCGCGAGATCGGCAATGGACCAGCTTTCGACGCAACAATCGAGGATGCCTTCCCTGGATCGTCTGTTGAGATCGATGCAGCGAATGGCTTGTTTCGCCTTTCGATGCGCCAAAGCGGGCTTCACCGCCCTCTTGATGCATCGGAACTTTCGGACGGCACCTTACGGTATATTGCGCTGGCCACCGTGCTCCATACGCCGCGACCACCGGAGTTAATGGTCCTAAATGAGCCGGAGGGCAGCCTGCATCCAAGTCTGCTTGAACCGCTCGCACGAATGATTGCCGCCGCCAGCGCATACAGTCAGGTCATCGTCGTCAGTCATGCCAAAGCGCTTGTCGATGCCCTTGCCGATCATGGTGCGCAGATGCTGGGATTGGAAAAGGAAAATGGCGAAACGATTGTCGCAAACGTCGAGCCTCCAGCATGGGCATGGCCGGAACGCTGATTCGTTTGAGAGCCTTCCTTCAGACGAAGAAAACGGTGGTCTTATGCGGCTGAACTGCCATGCCTCACCCCGCACCAATAATCTCTCGATTATGGCTCACCAACAAAAAAAGCCTCCGAAGGCAAAACCCTCGGAGGCTATATATTTAGACCGATCCCGCCTCAGCTCGGCAACAGCGTCTCGCCCATCAGCGCCTCATCAATCGCACGGGCGGCCTGACGGCCTTCGCGGATGGCCCAGACGACGAGGGACTGGCCGCGGCGGACGTCGCCGGCGACCCAGAGCTTGTCGACCGAAGTCTTGTAGTCCTTGTCATTCGCAACAACGTTGGTGGAACCACGGCGGTCGGTGTTCAGCGTCAGCTTGCCGTCCAGTTCCTTGAGGACGCTGTCTGTGAACGGGCCGGAGAAGCCGATGGCGATGAACGCGAGGTCTGCCTTGATGATGAATTCGGTCCCGGCAATCGGCTTGCGGGCGTCATCCACCTGGCAGCATTTCACGCCGGTCAGGACACCATCTTCATCACCGACGAATTCAAGCGTAGCGACCTGAAATTCGCGCGCTGCACCTTCGGCCTGCGAAGAAGACGTGCGCATCTTGGTCGCCCAATAGGGCCAGACAGCGAGCTTGTCTTCCTTTTCCGGCGGCATCGGACGGATATCGAGCTGGGTGACTTTGACCGCACCCTGACGGAACGCCGTGCCGACGCAGTCCGACGCCGTATCGCCACCGCCAACAACGACGACATGCTTGCCACCGGCGAGGATCGGATCGGAAGGCCAGCCGATGCTGTCGATGTTTTCGCGACCGACGCGGCGGTTCTGCTGCACCAGATAGGGCATGGCATCGTGTACGCCGTGAAATTCTGTGCCGCCGATACCGGCTGGACGCGGGGTCTCCGAGCCACCGCAATAAAGCACGGCATCGTGATCCGCTATCAGCGTTTCAACGGTCACGTCAACGCCGACATTGACGCCGTAATGGAAGGTCACGCCCTCGCCCTTGATCTGCTCGACGCGGCGGTCGATGAAGTTCTTCTCCATCTTGAAGTCGGGAATACCATAGCGCAGCAAGCCGCCCGCCTTGGATTCGCGCTCGTAGACATGCACGTCATGACCGGCGCGACCGAGCTGCTGGGCAGCAGCGAGCCCTGAAGGACCGGAGCCGATGATCGCGACCTTCTTGCCGGTGTGAATGGTCGCAGGCTTCGGTACGATGAAGCCAAGCTCATAGGCCTTGTCGGCAATCGCCTGCTCGACGGTCTTGATCGCCACCGGCGCGTCTTCGAGGTTCAGCGTGCAGGCTTCCTCGCACGGCGCCGGACAGACACGGCCGGTGAATTCCGGGAAGTTGTTGGTGGAGTGGAGGTTGCGGATCGCCTCTTCCCAGTTGTTGTTATAGACCAGATCGTTCCAGTCGGGGATCTGGTTGTGAACGGGGCAACCGGTTGGGCCGTGGCAATAGGGAATGCCACAGTCCATGCAGCGCGCGGCCTGCTTCTGCACTTCCGGGTCCGACATGGGAATGGTGAATTCCCGGAAATGGCGAATACGGTCCGACGCCGGCTGATACTTGCCAACCTGACGGTCGATCTCCAGAAAACCTGTAACCTTGCCCATGTTATATCCTCACATCAAAGCAGGGCACCCGTCGGGCCCCAGTACGTCTAAGCGCCGCCCACGGCTGCTCTCAGTACGATAAACTCAAGTCTGATCTCGCTGCCCGTCCAAAAGGTCGCCGTGGGAACGGCGACCGTGATCAGGAGCAAGATCAGTCGGTGGTGTGTCTTTACGCGTCGGACTACTCCGCAGCCACGCCCATTTTCATCCGTTCCATATCCTCAAGCGCACGGCGGTATTCGACCGGCATGACCTTGCGGAATTTCGGGCGGAACTCGCTCCAGCGGTCGAGGATGTCCTTGGCGCGGTTGGAGTTGGTGTAATGGAAGTGGTTGGAGATCATCTGGTAGAGGCGCTCTTCATCGTGGCGTGTCATGTCTTCGGAAACGTCAACACGTCCCTTGTGCATGAGGTCGCCGCCGTGGTGGTGCAGCTTTTCCAGCATGTCGTCTTCTTCCGGAACCGGCTCCAGCTCGACCATGGCCATGTTGCAGCGCTTGGCGAAGTCACCCTTTTCGTCAAGCACATAGGCCACGCCACCGGACATGCCAGCCGCGAAGTTGCGCCCGGTTTCACCCAGCACCACCACGATGCCACCCGTCATATATTCGCAGCCATGGTCACCCACACCTTCGACAACGGCGATGGCGCCGGAGTTGCGCACAGCGAAGCGTTCACCTGCCACGCCTCGGAAATAGCACTCGCCCGTGATGGCGCCGTAGAGAACGGTGTTGCCGACGATGATCGAGTTTTCCGCAGCGATGCGGGAGTTTTCCGGCGGACGCACGATGATGCGGCCACCCGACAGACCCTTGCCGACATAGTCGTTGCCGTCACCCACCAGATCGAACGTAATGCCACGGGCAAGGAAGGCACCAAACGACTGGCCTGCCGTCCCGCGCAACAGCACGTGGATCGTATCGTCCTTGAGACCCTTATGGCCCCAACGCTTGGCAAGCGCACCGGAAAGCATGGCACCGGCCGAGCGGTCCACATTCTTGATCGGCACTTCAAAAACCACAGGCTCGCGGTTTTCAAGCGACGGCATCGACTTCTCGATCAGCTTGCGGTCGAGAATATCGTCGATCGGGTGCTTCTGACGCTGCGTCCAGTAGGTCGCTTCCTTGGGTGCTTCGACCTTGTGGAAGATGCGGCTGAAATCGAGCCCCTTGGCCTTCCAGTGGGCCAGCATCTCATCCTTTTCGAGCAGTTCCGAAGCGCCGATGATCTCGTCCAGCTTGGACACGCCCAGCGAGGCGAGAATTTCGCGCACTTCTTCGGCAACGAAGAAGAAGTAGTTGATGACGTGTTCAGGCGCGCCCTTGAAGCGCTTGCGCAGGACCGGGTCCTGCGTCGCGACGCCCACGGGGCAGGTATTCAGATGGCACTTGCGCATCATGATGCAACCGGCAGCAATCAGCGGAGCCGTCGCAAAGCCGAACTCATCTGCGCCTAGGAGAGCGCCGATGATGACGTCACGACCCGTCTTCAAGCCGCCATCCACCTGCAAAGCGATACGCGAACGCAAGCCGTTCATGACCAGCGTCTGCTGGGTCTCGGCAAGGCCGATTTCCCATGGGGAACCGGCATGCTTGAGCGAGGTGAGCGGCGACGCACCCGTGCCGCCATCAAAACCGGAGACGGTGATATGGTCTGCGCGTGCCTTGGCAACACCGGCGGCAACCGTGCCGACGCCGACTTCAGACACCAGCTTGACGGAAACATCGGCTTCCGGGTTGACGTTCTTCAGATCGTAGATCAGCTGCGCCAGATCTTCGATGGAGTAGATGTCGTGATGCGGCGGCGGCGAAATAAGGCCAACGCCCGGGGTGGAATGGCGGGTCTTGGCAACTGTCGCATCCACCTTGTGGCCGGGCAACTGACCGCCTTCGCCGGGCTTGGCACCCTGCGCGACCTTGATCTGGAGCATATCGGCATTGACAAGATATTCCGTCGTCACACCGAAGCGGCCGGATGCGATCTGCTTGATGGCAGAGCGTTCGGGGTTCGGATTGCCATTGAGCAATGGCAGATAGCGGTCGGACTCTTCACCACCCTCACCTGTGTTCGACTTGCCGCCGATGCGGTTCATCGCAATGGCCAGTGTGGTATGCGCTTCGCGGCTGATGGAGCCGAAGGACATGGCGCCGGTGGAGAAACGCTTGACGATATCGACGGCAGGCTCGACCTCATCAATGGCAATAGGCTTGCGGCCCAGCGCCTCTGCAGACTTCACCTTGAACAGACCGCGAATGGTGTTCATGCGCAGATTGGTGTCGTTCACCATTTCGGCAAACTCGCGGTAACGCTCCTGGCTGTTGCCGCGCACGGCGTGCTGCAGGGTGGCAACCGCATCCGGGCTCCAGGCATGGCTCTCGCCGCGTATGCGGTAGGCATATTCGCCACCGATATCCAGTGTGCTGGCGAGGATCGGGTCCTTGCCGAAGGCGTCGGTGTGACGCGATACGGTTTCCTCAGCGATCTCCGTCAAGCCAACGCCTTCAATTTGCGTGGCAGTGCCGGAGAAATACTGCTCGATGAACTCCGATGACAGGCCGATCGCGTCGAAAATCTGCGCACCGCAATAGGACTGATAGGTGGAAATACCCATCTTGGACATGACCTTCAGGATGCCCTTACCGACAGCCTTGATGTAGCGGTACACCACTTCATCATCAGACACTTCCTTTGGAAAGGCATTGTGCTTGTGCATGTCCAGCAACGTATCGAAAGCAAGATACGGGTTGATCGCTTCGGCACCATAACCGGCCAGCAGGCAGAAATGGTGGATTTCGCGCGGCTCGCCGGTTTCGACAACGAGACCAACAGAGGTGCGCAGACCCTTGCGGATCAGGTGGTGATGGACGGCAGCCGTTGCCAGCAACGCAGGAATGGCGATGCGATCCGGTCCCAGCTGACGATCGGAGAGAACGATGATGTTGTAGCCGCCACGAACAGCCGATTCCGCACGCTCGCACAGGCGGTCGAGCATCTCAGGCATGCCTTCGGCACCACGCTCGACGGCATAGGTAAAGTCCAGCGTCTTTGTGTCGAAGCGGTCTTCCGTGTGACCAATGGAGCGGATCTTTTCCAGATCGCCATTGGTCAGGATAGGCTGGCGCACTTCCAGACGTTTGGCGCGGGCCGCACCTTCATGGTCGAGGATGTTCGGACGTGGACCGATGAAGGAGACGAGGCTCATCACCAGCTCTTCGCGGATCGGGTCGATGGGCGGGTTGGTGACCTGCGCAAAGTTCTGCTTGAAGTATGTATAGAGAAGCTTCGACTTCGACGACATGGCCGAAATCGGCGTATCCGTGCCCATCGAGCCGATGGCTTCCTGACCGGTCGTCGCCATGGGCGACATCAGAAGCTTGGTGTCTTCGCTGGTGTAGCCGAATGCCTGCTGACGATCCAGAAGCGAGACGTCACGACGCAAGGCGCGCGGCTCGACAGGCTTCAGGTCTTCGAGGATCAGCTGGGTGCGATCCAGCCACGTCCGGTAAGGGTGCTTGGTCGCAAGTTCACGCTTCACGTCCTCATCGGAGATGATCGCGCCCTTTTCCATATCGATCAGCAGCATCTTGCCGGGCTGCAAACGCCACTTCTTGATGATGCGCTCTTCCGGCACCGGCAATGTACCCGCTTCGGATGCCATGATGATGCGGTCGTCATCGGTCACGAGATAGCGGGCGGGACGCAGACCGTTGCGGTCGAGCGTCGCGCCGATCTGCTTACCATCGGTGAAGGCGACGGCTGCAGGGCCATCCCATGGCTCCATCAGCGCTGCGTGGTATTCGTAGAATGCCTTGCGTTCCGGCGACATGGACTGGTTGCCCGCCCACGCTTCCGGGATCAGCATCATCACGGCATGTGCCATGGAGTAACCGCCACGCACGAGGAATTCGAGCGCGTTGTCGAAGCAGGCCGTGTCGGACTGGCCCTCATAGGAAATCGGCCAGAGCTTGGAGATGTCCTCACCAAACAGCGGCGATGCGACAGAGGCCTGACGCGCCGCCATCCAGTTGACGTTGCCGCGCAGCGTGTTGATTTCACCATTATGGGCAACCATGCGGTACGGGTGCGCCAGCTTCCACGATGGGAAGGTGTTGGTCGAGAAACGCTGGTGAACGAGGGCAACCGCACTTTCAAAGCGCGGGTCAGCCAAGTCCTTGTAATAGGCACCGACCTGATAGGCCAGGAACATGCCCTTGTAGACGATGGTCGAGGAAGACAGCGAAACGGGGTAGAAATCCTGTGCTTCCTTGCCGCCACCCGCATCGTAGATGGTGTTAGAAATGACCTTGCGGATCAGAAACAGCTGACGCTCGAAATCGGCATTGGTGGCGGCATCACGGCCAGCGCCGATGAAGACCTGCACGTGGTGCGGCTCTGTCGCGGCAATCTCGGGCGCCTCCGACAGGGAGGAGTTATCGACAGGCACATCGCGGAAGCCGAGGAACTGCTGTCCCGCATCGGCGACGACATCGATGATGACCTTCTTGTAGTGCTCGATCTGAGCTGCGTCGCGCGACATGAAGATGTGGCCAACGGCGTATTCGCCAGCCTTCGGCAATGTCACGCCCTGAAGCGCCATTTCCTCGCGGAAGAACTTGTCGGGGATTTGCACCAGAATGCCCGCGCCATCACCCATCAACGGGTCGGCGCCGACGGCACCACGATGGGTCAGGTTTTCGAGAATGAACAGGCCATCCTTGACGATCTGGTGCGACTTCTGGCCCTTCATATGCGCCACGAAGCCGACGCCGCAGGCATCATGCTCGTTGCGCGGATCGTAAAGACCCTGCTTGGGAGGCAGACCACCAATCGTCGCGCGCGCGCCAGCTTTCGGCCGCACGTCCGTCGGACAGTCATTGGTCAAGGTAGCAGTGGCGTTTTCGCCTTCCAGCTTGATTGTCATTTTTCGTCCCTCCTGCAACAGGTTGCATGGCTTCACGCGAAGAGGCGGAAGCTCAGCCACCTCACCGTTTCCGATAGTGGCCTTGCGTCCGCCTGTCAATTTAGGACAGCAATACTGTCTTAATTCTGGTGAGATTTTGACAGAAACACTCGGACTCTGCAAGTCCATGCCAACATTTTATAAACAGACGAAATGACGGTAAATGTCTCGCCCGAGATTCCTGGCGCAATTTTCTTCCGACAACGAAGCGAAATCGTTGCTTTCATTGTCCGATTTGCGTTCCCAAGGATAAGACCATAAAACGACAATCGTTTGGCAGACCAGCCACTCCCGACATCATCAACTCATCGAAAGTGCAGACCCATGTTTTTTGCTTCCGACAATTGGGCAGGCGCCCACCCCGCCATCAATGAGCGGCTGATGAAGGAATCCACCCGTTTCGCCGCAGCCTACGGCACCAGCGAACTGGACCGCGCCATCGAAAAGCGCTTCAACGAAATTTTCGAGCGTGAGGTCGCCGTCTTCTTCGTTGGCACTGGAACTGCCGCTAATTCTCTTGCCATGGCCAGTGTCGCCCGCCCCGGCGGCATCGCGTTTTGCCATTCCGAAGCACACGTCATTGAGGACGAGTGCGGCGCGCCGGTCTACTTTTCCAATGCCTCGCGCCTGATGCCGGTCGCTGGCCCCAATGGCAAGATGCTGCCGAAGAACCTGGAAGCCGCCATTGGCCGCTTTCCACCCGGCTCCATCCATCAGGGCCAGCCCATGCTGGTCACGGTCACACAGGCAACGGAACAGGGCACGGTCTACGAGCTTGATGAAATTGATGCCATTTCAAAGATCGCCAAAAATGCTGGCGTGCCGCTTCATATGGACGGCGCACGGTTCGGCAACGCGCTGATCGCGCTGGACACGACGCCGGCCGAGATGACATGGAAGCGCGGCGTGGACATCCTGTCCTTTGGCGCCACCAAGAATGGCTGCTGGTGCGCGGAAGCCATTGTTTACATGGACCCCAAAACGGCAGAAGACCTGCCCTTCATCCGGAAGCGCTCCGCCCAGCTTTTCTCGAAGACCCGTTTCATGGCTGCCCAATTCGACGCTTATTTCACGGACGGTCTGTGGCTGGAACTCGCCACCCACGCCAACGCCATGGCAACGCGTCTGCGCGAAGGACTGTCCGCCTCCAACAGCGCACGGCTGGCTTGGCCCACCCAATCCAATGAGCTTTTCGTGGTGCTAAACAAGGACAAGGCGAAGGCTGCCAAAGAAGCCGGTGCCAGCTTCTACGACTGGCCCGTCCCGCACGATATGCCGGAACCCGTTGGCGACAACGAACAACTCATCCGCCTCGTCACAAGCTTTGCAACGCTGGAAAACGACGTAGACGATTTCCTGCGGATTTGTGGCGCGGCTTGACGCCGATTTGGTGGCCGATGGGCGGACACCCACGCTCCATACGTCATCCTCGGGCTTGACCCGAGGATCTATCCACTTTCGGTTTTGGCAACGGGATCGGATCCTCGGGACAGGCCGAGGATAATGTCAATGGGCTTGGCAACGTTCGTCATTTCAGCAAACAAGGCTGGAATGACGAACGGAAACTCAAACAAAACTCCCCTGCACCATACCTTTCGCCATGACCAGCTTGGATAAGGCCTCAACCAGTTCCGCATCTGCTCCTTTTCGCGGTTGAAGCACGAATTCCACGTCTTCCAATGCGGGTAGCGCACCCTTTGGCAGTTCCCGCAATCCCGATGGCGCCATACTACGGGGCTGGACGAGAACCCCCATACCGGCGCGAGTGGCAGCCGCCAGGCCGCTAAGACTGGCGCAGGTGCAGACGATGCGCCAGGCGACACCGGCGCGGTCGAGCGCTTCCTGCGCTGCCTTGCGGGTAATGCTGGGCGCTGGAAAAGCGATCAGCGGCAGAGCGTTTTCGCGCGACAACACGGCATCCGGGTCTTTCGCCAACCAAACCAGCGGTTCCCGGTACAGGAAGTGGCCGAGCTGATCACCCAGCCGCCGCTTGGCGAGCACCACATCCAGCTCACCATTATCCTGCATTTCGTAGAGAGCGCCGCTCAGCGCCACCGTCAATTCCAGATCGACCAGCGGATAAAGCCGCGTGAACTCCTCCAGAATGACCGTCAGGCGGCTGGCGACAAAATCTTCGGAGACGCCGAGGCGCAGGCGGCCACGCAGCTTGCTTTCCCCGAAGAGAGCAGCAACCTTGTTGTTGATATCGAGCATGTTGCGCGCGTACCCCAGCAGCGCCTCGCCCTCGGGCGTCAGGCGGACCCGGTGAGTGTCACGCGCGATCAGACGTTGGCCGAGAAACGCCTCCAGCCGCTGAATATGCTGACTGAGCGTCGATTGACCAATGCCCAACCGTTCGGCGGCATGGGTGAAACTCATGGTCTGTTCCAGTGTTACAAAGCTGGCAAGGTGCTGAAGATTGAGCATTGTTATCTCACATTACGATAACTGTTAGTTTTTGCATCTGCTTTCATGATGAGTGATAGTGCGGACCAATTCAACGAAAAACCGGAAACACGAAAGCACGCTATCATGAGCCGCTTCCTGCCCGACCGCTTCACCATGATGCTGGTCGCCACCGTCATTATCGCCTCCCTCCTTCCCGTCAGCGGACAAGCAGCAGAGTATTTCGGCATCGTCACGAAATGCGCGATCGCTTTTCTTTTCTTTCTTCACGGCGCGAGATTGTCGCGCGATGTGGTGATTGCCGGTGTCTTGCACTGGCGTCTGCACATCGTGATTCTGCTCGTGAGCTTCGGCCTGTTTCCATTGATCGGCGTGGGGTTGGGCTACATTCCGCAAAGTATCCTCCCCGCTCCGCTTTATATGGGCGTCCTGTTCCTCTGCGTGCTGCCGTCAACCGTGCAGTCCTCCATCGCCTTCACCTCCATGGCGGGCGGGAACGTTCCAGCGGCCATCTGTGCGGCGTCCGCATCGAATATATTCGGCATGTTCTTGACGCCGCTGCTCGTCGGCTTTCTATTTACAGTGGGCGGCCATGGCGGCGGCTTCTCGCTCGGGGCTTTCGGCCAGATTTTCCTGCAATTGCTGGCACCCTTCATTTTGGGCCAAATCCTGCAGCCGTGGATTGGCGACTGGATCAGAGCCCGCAAGACGCTGCTGGCCCCTGTCGACCGGGGATCGATCCTGATGGTCGTTTATCTCGCCTTCAGCGAAGCCGTCATCGAAGGCATCTGGCACCAGTTCACCTTGCGAGACATCGGCGTCGTCATCGGCATCGACATTGCTCTGCTGGCTCTCGTCCTGTGCATCACCATGTTCGGCAGTCGCCTGCTGGGCTTCAAGAAGGAAGACGAGATCACCATCACCTTCTGCGGTTCCAAGAAGAGCCTGGCGAGCGGCGTGCCCATGGCAGGCGCGATCTTTGCGGGCCAGAGCATCGGCGCAATCGTTTTGCCCTTGATGCTGTTTCACCAGATCCAGTTGATGGCCTGCGCGGTGATCGCTCAACGCTACGCCCGCAAGGCCCAGCAAATCGGACAGCAAAAAACCGCCGAGGTCGTGCTTGCGCCAGAACAAACAAAAACGGCCCTGCAATGAGGGCCGTTTCGTCAGAACCTATGCAACAGGTTTAGTTGACCTGGGCAGGTGTAACCTGTGCTTCGATCTGCCTTGGCTCGTCCGTAACGTCTGAAACAATCGCGATGCGACGTGGTTTCATGGCTTCGGGAATGTTTCGGAACAGATCGATGTGCAACAAACCGTTCTTCATGGAAGCGTTCTGGACCTCAACGTGATCGGCAAGCTGGAAGCGACGCTCGAAGGCGCGTTTGGCAATGCCGCGATAGAGGAATTCGCCTTCGCTGTCCTTGGTCTCATCAGCCTTTTCAGCCTTGACGGTGAGCACATTGGCGCGCGATTCGATGCTGAGTTCGTTTTCATCGAACCCGGCCACGGCCATGGTGATCCGGTACGTGTTCTCGCCGGTGCGCTCTATGTTATAGGGCGGGTAGGCTTGCGCCTGTTCCGGCTGGCCAAGACCATCGAGCATGGAGAAAAGGCGGTCGAAACCGACTGTGGAGCGGTAAAGCGGGGAAAAATCAACGTGACGCATGGTGTCCTCCTGTGAGCGACTGTTTGCGGTTGCGGTCTTCACCCCGATTGGGCGGTGAAGAGACGGATACGGCCCCGTTCTGGCGACCGTGATCAAGAGATGGGAAAGCTTTCGGGCAAGTTCAAGAGATGGGAAACCACGGAATTGTTGTGAACCGCATCTGAACGAGTGGTTCCCGAAGCGTTCAGCTTCAACGCGCTAGAGATCGTGACATCGGAGGCAATCTCCGGCGGCAGAAGGATAACGTCCCTTCTTCTTCTGTCATCTCAGCCGGAACCGCGACTGCTAAGACCGACGGTTCCGGCATTTTTCTTTTGGCGCGCACCTTTTCCTTTGACGCGCAGCGGCGCGCCTCTTATCCCGTTCTGAAACACCTCAGTGCCAAGTCGGAACCACCATCATGACCGAAGCCATCCTGCACGCCACCAAGGGCAACCCCGTGCCCGAAAACCACATCGCAGGCTATTTCACCGGTCATAAAAACAAGAAGTTGCGCTATGCGATCTTTCGCTCCAGCCAGTCTGTGGCGCGTGGCACAATCGTTCTTTTGCATGGTCGCAACGAGTGCATCGAGAAATATTTCGAGACGATCAACGATCTGACCGCCAAAGGGTTTTGGGTCGCGACCTTCGACACCCGCGGACAGGGCGGCTCGGATCGAATGCTGAAGAAGGCCCATGCCGGATATGTGCGGCGCTTTTCCGATTACGGCAAGGATATCGCGCTGTTTCTGGAGCATGTGGTGCTGCCCGATACGCGCCTGCCCTTCTTCATGCTGGCGCATTCCACCGGCGGACTAGCAGCTCTTTCCATCGCGCCATCGCTGTCAAACCGCATCGAGCGCATGGCACTCAGCGCACCGTTCATATCGCTGAGCGGACAGTCCATGCCCCCTTGGTTCATTCGTTTGGTTGCCACGAGCCTCAGCCTGATCGGGCTGGGCGGCGTGCAATTGGGAAAAGACCAGCGCGAACGCTCATTCGACGACAATCCGCTCACGTCAGATCCCGTCCGCTTTGCCCGCAACGCTGCGATCGGAATCGAGCACCCCGAACTCTTCGTCGGCGCTCCGACGGCACGCTGGCTTTTCGAAGTGCTGAAAACGATGCCCTGGGTGACGCGCCAGGATCATCTCACGAAGATCACGGTGCCGACACTGCTTCTGGCACCCATGCGCGATACGATCTCGCCCTATGCAGGGCAGGAAGAGCTATCGCGCAACTTCCGCGCGGCGCAACTCATACCGGTGACAGGCGCGCGGCACGAACTTTTTCTGGAGCGCGATGTCTACCGCAGCCAGGCGCTGGCAGCGATCGACGCATTTTTCGCACCCGCAGAATAGAAAACGGCACTGGCCACGAGCACAGTGCCGTCTCGCAAATATTGATTATTCCATACCCAGTGCAGCCATATAGGTCTGTAGAATCGTTTCTTCCTCGATGCGCTCGTTGGCATCTTTCTTGCGCAGACGGATGATGGTGCGGATGGCCTTGGTGTCGTAGCCACGGCCCTTTGCTTCGCCCATGACATCCTTGATATCACCCGAGATCGCAGCTTTCTCTTCTTCAAGGCGCTCAATGCGCTCGATGAACTGACGCAGTTCGGCGGCGGCTACGGTTTCGGTTGTGGCTGTTTCGTCCATTGTGTCATCCTTTGCGTGGGGCCCTGCACAGAGAACCGCGTGATTCGAAAGTGGTCGAGGCGGAGGCCTCCTGGCTGCGGTGGCAGCGAATTTTTCAGGTTGGTGACCTGCCTGTCTCAGGCCGCTACGTCAAGCCGTTTCAGGTCCAAGCCCTTTATTCCTGCGGCTTGTTTTGCTCGAATGCGACTTTCTGGGCATCGCTGGCTTCGCCCTGATGCAGCTTTTTCCAGTCGTCATACGGCATGCCGTAGACGATCTCGCGGGCGGCATCCTTGCTGATCTCCAGACCAGCGTCCTTTGCCGCATCCGCATACCAGTTGGACAGGCAGTTGCGGCAAAAACCGGCAAGGTTCATCAGGTCGATGTTCTGCACGTCGCTGCGGTCTCGCAAGTGCTTGAGCAGCCTGCGAAACGCCGCTGCTTCCAGTTCGGTGTTTCGGGTATCGTCAACGTCGCTCACAGCACTCTCCTGTCAGTAAGGTCCGGTCCGCGATGCGAACTGCTTGTAGTCGTGCAAGGTCAGATCATCATTCATTGCGGCAAAAATGGGAGCAAGCCGCGCGGCCCATTCGGCAATTCCGGCATCATCACCGATCAAGTCCTGCCGCACCTCTAAAAGGGCGTGAGGAATGCCCTTGACCATGCAGTGGCGATACATGGTGTCACCCTTCAGCGCACCGTCATAGGGCTCATTGTCTCCCACCAGAATATCGCCCGGCGCCCGCAAATGCGCGATCAGCGGCGTGACGGCCCGATCGTCCGTGTCCCAAAGCACGGCTGCATGCCACGGGCGGGCGACGTCCTTCCAGAACGGCGTGTAGGAATGCAGGGAAAAGACCAGAGGCGCTTTTCCCGATTGCTCGGCGACCTTCTCCAGAACAGAGCCCACAGCACGGTGATAGGGGCGGTGATAGGCGTTCAACCGCACGTCCCATTCATCCTGCGTGATAGGGTGATTGCCTGGAATGATCGCGCCATCGGAAATCTTCATGATCAGCGTCGGGTCGTCCTCACCGCGATTGGGATCGATCAACAGACGCGAAAAACGGCTCATGACTGCGGGCACACCCAGCCGTGCCGCAAGATCACGTGTCAGGCCTTCAATGCCGATGTCGAACGCGATATGGCGTTGAAACGCCTCTGCGGCAAGCCCCAGACGACCGTATTCCGGCGGCAGAAGGTTGGTGGCGTGATCGGCAAGGAGAACCATGCCTTTGTCATAATCGCCTTCTATGATTTCATATGGCTGGAAGTCGGGCATCTCTGGATTTCTGGCGATGATGAGGGAGAGACGCTTGATGCCATGGCTCGGTGCCACGCGCAAGTTTGAACGGCCTGAAAGCCATCCGCAGTACCCCCGCATCCATTCCATACAGATACAATCGATTGAACTTGCGTTGACTTTCTTGGGCGTCCGCGCCAAGAAGTGTTCTCATTTTATAACCATGGAATCCGGATGGAAGCCGTGACACAGACATTCTCCGCTAAGCTTCGAAAATTCCGGCGCGCGATCCGCTTTTTCTGCGCTGCCACCCTCTTCTCAACACCGCTTCTTCTCGCAGAGCCGGCATTGGCGGATTTCCGTGTCTGCAACAGCACACAGAACCTGGTCGGCGTAGCTATCGGCTACCGCGCGCAGGAAGGCTGGATCAGCGAAGGCTGGTGGCAGGTGCCCGCCTCCACATGTGCCACGCTGATCGAAGGCGAGTTGCAGTCGCGCTACTATTATCTCTACGCCGAAGACGCTGCCCGTGGCGGCAGATGGACGGGCGACGTCAACATGTGCGTCGCGGAAAACGAGTTCAAGATCACCGGTGTGGATGATTGCTACGCCCGTAGTTTCCAGCGAATGGGTTTCAAGGAATACGATACGGGCAGACAGGGAAGCTGGATGGTCCAGCTTTCCGACACGCCAGGTACACAGGAAAGTCAGAACTGATGAAGCGTAATCGCAAAGTCAAAATCCTTGCAACTCTCGGCCCAGCATCCTCCGATGAAGCAATGATCGAGAAGCTCCATCTGGCCGGTGCCGATCTCTTCCGCATTAATATGAGCCACGCCAGCCACGATGTGATGCGCACGCTGATCCAGCGCATTCGCTCGGTCGAAAGCCGTGTTGGTCGCCCCATCGGCATTCTGGCCGATCTTCAAGGCCCAAAGCTGCGCGTCGGCAAATTTGCTGACACGAAGGTCGATCTCGTGGCAGGCCAGACCTTTACGCTCGACAACAATGAAGCCCCCGGCGACAAGAGCCGCGTTTTCCTGCCGCATCCTGAAATTCTCGAAGCCGTGAAACCGGGCGACCGCCTGTTGATCGATGATGGCAAGCTGCACCTGCGCGCTGAAAAATGCGACGGCAAGAGCATCGTGACGACCGTCATTTCTGGCACCAAGATTTCCGATCGCAAGGGTATCAGCCTGCCGGACACCCTGCTCGGTGTCGGCGTTCTGACCGATAAGGACCGCGTCGATCTCGATGCCGTGCTCGAGACAAACGAAGTCGATTGGGTTGCTCTCTCCTTCGTGCAACGCCCTGAAGATCTCGTGGAAGTGCGCAAGATTGCCGGTGACCGCGTCGGGCTCATGTCCAAGATCGAAAAGCCGCAGGCTGTCGAGCGCATCGAAGAAATCATCGCGCTTTCCGACGCACTGATGGTCGCGCGTGGCGACCTCGGGGTCGAGATGCCGCTGGAAGCCGTCCCCGGCATCCAGAAGCAGCTGACACGCGCTTGTCGCAAGGCCGGTAAGCCGGTTGTCGTTGCAACACAGATGCTGGAATCGATGATTTCGGCTGCTGTTCCGACACGCGCCGAAGTCTCAGACGTGGCAACCGCCGTGTTCGAAGGCGCCGACGCGATCATGCTGTCTGCCGAATCAGCCTCAGGCGATTACCCTGTCGAAGCGGTCTCCACCATGGCATCCATCGCCAGCACCGTGGAGCAGGACCCATATTATTCCAACATCATCTACGCGCAGCGCCCGCAGCCGGAAGCGACGGGCGCAGACGCCATTTCGCTGGCCGCCCGCCAGATTGCCGAAACGCTTGGCCTTACCGCAATCGTGACCTACACGTCGTCAGGCACGACAGGTCTGCGCGCCGCGCGTGAACGTCCCCAGGTTCCAATCATTGCCCTGTCGCCGATCGTTCAGACCGCACGACGCCTCTCCGTCGTCTGGGGCCTGCACTGCGTCGTCACGGGCGACGCCAGCGACCAGGATGACATGGTCAACCGCGCCTGCCGCATCGTCGTGGACGAAGGCTTCGGCCAACCCGGCAACCGCATCATCATTTCGGCCGGTGTTCCCCTGGGAACACCCGGAGCCACCAACATGGTGCGCATCGCCTATATCGGTTCCGACGGCCAGAGCGGCGTCTGATCTGAAAAGCAGAAATGGATTGAAAAGAAAAAGGCGCGGTGTTTCGACCGCGCCTTTTTCGTCTTGCGGGATTGAGCCTTCAATTGTCCTTGTAGGCGGCAATCACGATGTTGACCTGTGCGGCGCTCATGGCCTGAATTTGCGTCGTCGTGAACGATTCGATCTTATCCTCATCCATCCCGCCCAAGGCAGCAACCGACAGTCCCGCGAGCGCGGATTTCTTGATCGATGCGATTTCGGACGTTTCGAAACTGTTCAGCTCGCTCGCATCCAGTGTCGCAACCTGCTGGGCATTCAACGCCGCAACCTGCACATCCGTGAGCGCTTCGATACTTTGCGAACTCAAAGCGGCAAACTGTGCTGCCGTCAGCGCTGCGATCTGTTTGGAACCCATAGCTGCCAACTTGTCGCCGCCCAGCTGGCTGATGGCAGCTGTCGAAAATCCGGAGATCTGACGCGGCGTCAGACCCGCAAACTGCTCGGGTGTCAGTGCCGCCAACTGATCGGATGTCAGCGCTTTCATCTGCGTGGTAGACAGCGCGGCGATCTGACCCGTCGTCAAGGCCTGAATGAGATCAGTCGAAAGGCCTGCAATCGCCGAGGTCGTCAACCCGACAATGGCGACTTTCTTGATCGACGCGATGTCTTCGGCGCTGAAACTATTCAGCTCTGCGGCGGACAGGGTCGCGACCTGCTTGGAATTCAGCCCCGCCACCTGGGTTTCCTGAAGAGCTTCGATGCTTGAGCTTGTTAATGCCTCGAACTGGGCAGCCGTTAGCGCTGCGATCTGCTTTGTATTGAACGCCGCGAAAACGTCCTCGTCCAGACTGGCAATGACTGCCGTCGAAAGGCCGCCGATCTGTTTTGCCGCTAACGCGCTCATCTGGTCCTGCGTCAGCGCCGATAGCTGCGCCGACGAGAGCGCCTGCATCTGCTCGGCGGAGAGGCTCGAAAGCTGGGCCGTCGTCAGCGATGGTATCTTGTCGGTAGACAGTCCAGCCAAGGCAACAGGGGTCAATCCGGCAATCGCTGCCTTCTTGATGGCCGCAATTTCCTCACCCGTGAAACTGTTAAGCTCATCCGCAGACAGCGTTGCGACCTGTTTCGCGTCCAACCCGACAACCTGCTGCGCATCGAGCCCGGCAAGGCTGGTGGAGTTCAACGCCTCGAACTGCACGGTGGTCAACGCGGTAATCTGCTTTGTGGAGAGCGCACTGAGCCGTTCGCTGCTGAGATTGGCGAGTACTTCGGTTGAAAGCCCTGCAATCTGTTTCGTGGTCAGCGCGGAGAACTGGTCCGCTGTCAACGCCGAGAGCTGCACGGATGTGAGCGCCTTCATCTGCGTCGATGACAGGGCTGCCACCTGCGTCAACGTCAGGGCTGCGATCCTGTCGGTGGTCAGACCCGCAAGGGCAACCGTCGATAAACCGGGAATGGATGCCTTCTTGATCGACGCGATCTCTGCAGGGGTAAAGCTGTTGAGCTCGGTGGAAGACAGCGTCGAAATCTGCTGTGAACCCAGGCCTGAGACCTGACCTTCGTTCAGCGCGATGAGGCTCGTTGAACTCAAGGCTTCGAACTGGCCGGTGGTCAAGGCAGAAATCTGCTTGGTGCTGAGGGCCGCGAGCTTATCGCTGTTCAGCGTGCTCATCACCGCCGTGGACAAACCGGCGATCTGCGTTGCGGTCAATGCCGAAAACTGCTCCGCCGTCAGCGCCGTGAGTTGCTCGGAGGTCAGTGCTTTCATTTGCGCCGATGTCAGTGCCGCCACCTGCACAGTGGTCAGCGCGGTGATCTTGTCAGTGGCAAGACCGGCAAGCGCCGATGTCTTTATTCCGGGAATGGAGGACTTCTTTAAGGAGGCGATTTCTTCCGACGTGAAGCTGTTGAGGTCGTCGGCGGACAGGACAGCGACCTGCTGACTGCTCAGCGCCGAAACCTGCGCGGTGTTGAGGGCTTCGATCAGCGGTGCGGAAAACCCGTCGAGTTGGCTGGCGTACAGCGCATTGATCTGCGCAGTCGATAAGCCCGACACCTGCGTCGTTCCAAGCGCGGAGACCTGCGACAGGGTCAGTCCGGTGATCGCTTTGGGCGCAAACGCACTCACGGCCTGTGTGGAAAGTGACGCCACCACGGTGGTCGTCAGCGCACCGACCTGATTGGATGTAAAAGCTTTGATTTGCGCAGAATTGAGTTGACCAAGATCGGCACTGCTGAGCCCAGCAATCGTGGACGTAGACAGTTGGGCAATCTGCTTGGGAGCAAGGTTGGCTATTATGGTCATGAGCGCGCGACACCATCGATTACTGGTCAGATGGTAATCGTCTACCCAACGAATCTTGCCCCGACATTGCGATAACACGACTATCGGCAGATCTATTGCCAATCTCTAATGAAATTCGAAGAGAGCTGCAAGCAAGCGGCCTAAACAGCCAAAACGAAAACCGCCCGGTCGTCTCCAAGGAGATCACCGGGCGGCACTTCTGATCTTTATGTTACGACAGCTGCCTTATGGCATCTTCACAGGGGTGCTGAAGCGACTTGAATCGATCGCTGCTGCACCGGGGCGGAAGCTGGCCGTCGCTGCAGAGGCCGACATATCGTGGCTGAGCATGCGGTTGTTGACGACGCGCGGCGCCTTGACCGATCGACCGGTCACGCCCTTGTCCTGGCTCAGAGCCCAGTCCGAAATGGCTTCCTGTGTCAAACGACCACCGCTCACCATCGCCTCTTCGGCGACGGCAGCATCCTTCTTGTTCGGACGACCGCCCTTTGTAGGAAGGCCAGCAGTCAGACCGCCGGTATTGGCCTTTGGCTTCACGTCAAACTCGTCGCCATAGTCCTGCGACGTCGAAGCAGGCGCAGCTTTCGCCATCTGGACAGGCTTTTGAGCCGGCTTGGTACTTGTGAGGGAAGCCGGAAACTGCGCAGCGCTTGGCATTGCCGTTGCAATCATGGCCGAACGAGCATCCTGTCCGCTTTGCTCGAGAGCCGCGACGACGACAGGCGAAAGCGATGATTGCTCCGCCTCGTCTTCCTGGCCATCCGTCTCGGAATTGGCGTTGGCAAGCAGGGCTTCCGCAACAGCTGGACGGTTGGCAGGAACGGGAACATGAGCTGCAAGCGCATCGCCCGGCATGTTTTCGGAGCCCAGCGCCGCCATGACTGTGCCATCGGCGTCACCCTTCATGCGGCGAGGCCCGAGCAGGGTCGGCACAGGAATGGAATATTGCGCGAGATCGGCGAACTGCTGTTCGGCAGGGGCTGCCATGGGAGTTGGTGTCGTTGCCGCCTGAAGTGCGTCCTGCGCGGCGTTACGCGCTGGAGAGTAGAGCGCTGTCGCAAGTCCGGTAGCACCTTCCTGATTGCGGAAAGTTGGACGGGCAGTCGGCAACGGGGCATTGACGCCACCAGGTAGCGGGGGAGCAGAGGCAACAGCCACAGCCGTTGGCGGTGCGACTTCTTCTTCAGCGTCTTGCGCTACAGGAGCAGCAACGGGTGCCGCCGACCGAGCAGTCGGCGCGGGCGTTGCAATGCCTTCAGCATCTTCGTCCTCATCACCGCCACCAAACAGGGCGGCGAGCAAGGTCTTGCGTTTGCCACCCGATGAGGAAGAAGCCGGGCCATCGCCAGCCGTGCTGGCAACCTGGATCGAAGAGGAGCTCACACGTTTGCGATAATCGGCCAGCGCCTGGTCGTAACCTGGCAGGGGCTTGCCGTCGGATGGGAGGTGAATGGTGTTGCCCTTGGGGAAAATCCGCACCAGTTCCTGGCGGCTCATGCGTGGCCATGCACGCACGTTGCCGACATCAAGATGGACAAAGGGAGACCCGGACGTCGGATAAAAGCCAACGCCACCGATCTGCATCTGCATGGCGATTTCGCGCAGGCGACCCAGCTTCACGCCGGGAATATAGAAATCCATGGCCTTGCCGAGTGTATGCTGGCTGCTCTTGGCAACACCCTTGGTGCGCGAGCGCAGCATCCCATTGGTCTCAGGCGAACGGAAAGCGGACACCACGTTGATATATTCGTTGGCACCGGAACGGCGATAGACTTCCCACACCAGATCGAACAGGCGCGGATCCATCTTGGTCGGTTGATTGCGGCGCCAGTCACGCAGAAAGCGGTTCAGCTCCTGCAGACCCTTCTGGTCGTACTTGCCATTTCGCTTGAATGTGATGA
Organism: Rhizobium skierniewicense; assembly: GCF_014196515.1. GTDB lineage: Bacteria > Pseudomonadota > Alphaproteobacteria > Rhizobiales > Rhizobiaceae > Agrobacterium > Agrobacterium skierniewicense. The sequence continues at coordinate 201,983 of NZ_JACIDV010000005.1, forward strand.
CGGCTTTTTCTTTGGTGTGGATATAATAAAGCTTCAGACTGCGGGTTTCGGCAGCAGCTTCTGTCGCCGAAACACCAATAGCGGGTAGACCGGCCATCAACAGGCACGCGCAAGTCACAACGCGTGCCGATAGCTTCGTGCATATATCTTTGATCAAGCCGCGCGCAACCTTGGCGGTCAGCGCGCTATTCCGATACAGATAAGGCAATTTGATCCCCGCCTGGCAGACAATTCGTCACATTGTCCTAATGAACCTGAATTACGGTGACACAATGGCAAATTTGCCACACATGTGCAACCTTCCTCTATATAGTGAACGCTCCACTAACAAGAGGTTTACAGACCGTAAGCGAATATCCTTGCTCAGGCGTTAACAAAAATCGCATTTGCTCGGTTAGGCCTCGTCTGCCGCATCAAGCGGCATCCCGCAGCGGATCATCAGGATCAATGCCATAATCCTTCAACTTCCGGTAGAGCGTGGAGCGACCAATCCCGAGTTTGCGCGCAACCTGGCTCATCTGACCACGATAGAACCGCAGCGCAAACCGAATCAGCTCCTCTTCGATATCGGCGATCTTGCGAACATCGCCGCTGTCATCCGTCGAGGCAATCAGGCTGCCACCGGGGAACACGGCTGCAGATCGCTCGTCATCCGTGGCCATGGCTTCCATCACCGACATGATGTCTGCGGCACTGCTTCTGTTTTCCACAGCAGGTGCCACCAGCAGCGAGCGCTCGGTCGGGCGATGCGGCGTGTCGTGGTCGGCGACGTCGCCGGCAAATTCCGGGACTTGAAGTGCGATTTGCGGAAAATCCGCTTCCGTTAATTCATCGCCTTGGGCCAGAACGACGGCACGGAAAACGGCATTTTCCAGCTGGCGGATATTGCCCGGCCAGTCGTAGGCCGTCAGCAAGGCCAGCGCACCGGCACTGACACCGAGGGAATGCGGCAGTTTCTGTTCGATCGAGAAGCGCTCGGCAAACACGCGGGCCAGATAGGGAATGTCTTCCTTGCGGCGACGCAATGCGGGAATGGTGATAGGAAAGACGTTGAGGCGATAATAAAGATCCTCGCGGAAACGGCCTTCCTTGACCTCTTCGATCAGATCCTTGTTCGTGGCCGAAATCAGCCGCACATTGACCTTCTGGACTCGTGCCGAACCAATGGTCTCGATTTCGCCCTGCTGCACGGCGCGCAACAGCTTGACCTGCACCTCAAGCGGCAGATCGCCGATCTCATCCAGAAACAGCGTGCCGCCATCGGCTTCCATGAATTTGCCCATGTGCTTTTCGGTGGCACCGGTAAAGGCACCCTTTTCATGGCCAAAGAGAATGCTCTCGACGAGATTGTGCGGAATGGCGCCGCAATTGACGGTAATGAAAGGCTTACCCGCCCGGTCGCTGCCGGATTGGACCGCGCGCGCGATCATCTCCTTGCCGACACCGGATTCGCCCTCCAGCACGACTGGAATATTGGATTGCGCGGCACGCTGGGCAAGTTCGATCACGCGCAGCATGGCAGGGCTTGCAGAAGCGATGTCGTTGAAATTGACGGTGTGGTTGCGCGAGCGCTTGCCCGTGCGGGCCTTTGCTTCGCGTTGATCGAGCTTGAGTGCGTTGGCGATCGCCGAGCCGATACGCTCAGGCGAGACAGGCTTGACGACGAAATCGAAAGCACCGGCGCGCATGGCCTGCACCACAGTATCGATGCCGCCCTGCCCTGTCTGCACGATGACAGGCACGTCCGTGCCCAGCTCACCGACCGCTTTCAGGAAAGAAAGACCGTCCATCTCCGGCATCATCAGGTCAAGAACGATCACGCTGATATCGCCGCTGTGTTGTTTCAACAGCTCCAGTCCAACCCGGCCGTTTTCGGCAAGAATGGGATGGTGTCCATAACGCTCCACCGCTTGTCTCAAAAGGCGGCGCTGAACAGGATCGTCATCGATAACGAGTACTTGCGCTGTCATGTCAGGCTCCGGTTTCCGGTTTATGGACCTGCTTCATGCAGACCCTTTGAACCGAATGTGGCACGGAAGGCTTGAACATCCAGTTTTGAGATTTGCTTGCATTTTATGCATTGCCACGGGAAACAGAGCCCCCATATGCTTTGGCGAAGAGATAAAGAGGAACGCCCGACATGACCTTGAAGACATCGATCTCCCTGCCCGCCTTTTCGCCGGCGGAAGCAGGCACCGCAGCCCTCGGTGACCTCCCGACATGGAAGCTGTCCGATCTCTACCCTTCCGCCGATTCGTCCGAATACAGGGGCGCGCTGGAAAAGGCGGCAAAAGATGCCAAGGCATTCGAGGCGAAATGGAAGGGCAAACTGGAAGCAGCCGCCAGGCTTTCGGGCGATGACGGACTTGGCGCCGCGCTGAAGGAGTATGAAGCGCTGGACGATCTTCTTGGCCGCATCGGCTCCTTCGCAGGCCTTACCTATTTTTCCGACACCTCCAATCCGGCAAACGGCAAGATTTACGGTGATGCACAGTCGAAGCTGACCGAGATGTCGTCGAACCTGTTGTTTTTCGCGCTGGAACTCAACCGCATCGACGACGCGACGATCGACGCGGCCATCGCCAACGATCCGCTGACCGGTCATTACAAGCCCTGGCTCGTCGACCTTCGCAAGGATAAGCCGCACCAGCTGGATGACAGTCTGGAGCAGCTGTTCCTTGAAAAGTCCATGACCAGCGCCGCCGCCTTCAACCGGCTGTTTGACGAGACCATGTCGGAGCTGCGCTTTGACGTTGACGGCAAAAACCTTGCACTGGAAGAAACGCTCAATCTGTTGCAGGAGCCGGACACGGAAACCCGCAAAAAGGCCGCGCAGGCACTCAGCGCCACCTTCAAGGACAATCTGCGCGTCTTCACGCTGATCACCAACACACTCGCCAAGGATAAGGAAATCTCCGACCGCTGGCGCAAATTCGAAGACATTGCCGACAGCCGCCATCTGGCCAACCGCGTCGAGCGCGAGGTGGTGGCTGCGCTGGCACAGGCCGTGACACAGGCCTACCCGCGCCTGTCGCACCGCTATTACAAGATGAAGGCCAAGTGGCTGGGGATGGAGCAGATGAACTATTGGGACCGCAACGCGCCGCTCCCCGATACGTCGAACGCCGTCATCCCGTGGGACGACGCAAAGGACATGGTGCTCTCGGCCTATGGCGATTTTGCACCTGAGATGGCCGATATCGCCCGCCGCTTCTTCGATGAGGAATGGATCGACGCACCCGCCCGCCCCGGCAAGGCACCGGGCGCCTTCGCCCATCCCACCGTGCCCTCGGCGCATCCTTATGTTCTGGTCAATTACCTCGGTAAACCGCGTGACGTGATGACGCTTGCCCACGAACTGGGCCATGGCGTGCATCAGGTGCTGGCCGGTGGACAGGGTGCGCTGATGTGCGCCACGCCACTGACATTGGCCGAAACGGCGTCCGTCTTCGGAGAAATGCTGACCTTCCGCAAACTGCTGGATGGCACGAAGGACAAACGCGAACGCAAGGCGCTGCTGGCCCGTAAGGTCGAAGACATGATCAACACGGTCGTGCGCCAGATCGCCTTTTACGAATTCGAGCGCAAGGTGCACACCGCCCGCAAGGACGGAGAACTCACGGCAGACCAGATTGGCGAGCTATGGCTTTCAGTCCAGCGGACAAGCCTTGGACCGGCGATCAGGATTTCGGAAGGCTATGAGAACTGGTGGACGTATGTGCCCCACTTCATCCATTCACCCTTCTATGTCTACGCCTATGCCTTCGGCGATTGCCTCGTCAACTCGCTCTACGCCGTTTACCAGAATGCCGACAGCGGCTTTCAGGACAAATATTTCGAGCTGCTGAAAGCAGGCGGAACCAAACATCATTCGGAGCTGCTCAAGCCCTTCGGTCTCGATGCGACCGATCCGTCCTTCTGGAACAAGGGCCTGTCGATGATCGAAGGCCTGATCGATGAGCTGGAGGCACTGGACTGAGGCGAGGAGAAATCCGGCGAGGCTCCCATTTCGGGCAAGCTTCGCCGGTTCATATGCCTTACCTTACGTAAACAGCATGACGGACGACAATCATGAAACGCAAACCGGCCGACCTGACCTTGCGGGAAACGCTGCGCTGGGAACCGACAACCGGTTTCCAGCGACTGGAGCAGCATACGCGTCGTCTGCTACGCTCGGCCGATGCGCTGGGTTTTCGTGCACCCGTCGATACGGTCAAAGCGCTGAACGCAGTCGTGGGCGGCAGCGAACCGATGACCGTGCGGGTGGTCATGACCTACAAAGGCGAACTCGACATTGCCGCTGAGCCCTTTGTGCCACTACCTTTCAATGCCGTCTGGCGCGTGAAGATCGCGGAAAAGACACGGCTGGATTCCAGCGATACCTTCTACCGCCACAAATCCTCGCGCCGCGAACCCTATGACGCCGCACGTGCTGAATTCTCGACAAGTGAGGCCGACGAGGTCCTGCTGCTGAATGAACGCGGCGAAATCTGCGAAGGATCAACCACAAGCATTTTTGTCGAGGCTGCCGAAGGCCAGTTGCTGACCCCACCGCTTGACAGTGGCATTTTACCCGGCGTCCTTCGCGCCGACCTCATCCGTGATCGCCGGGCACGCGGACAGGCGTTGAGACCACAGGATCTGAACGGACGAAAGCTGTTCGTTGGCAATTCGCTGCATGGGCTGGTTGCGGCAGAGTTGGTTTGACGCAATCGACGCGTTACTCCAGAACCCACTCAACCCGGGCACGACCCTTTTGCTTTGCCGCATACAGCGCACGATCCACGCGCTGATAGAGATCGGCACCCGTCTCTCCGGCTCGGTAAAGCGATAGCCCCGCCGAACAGCTGTAGGAAAAATCGGCGGCACCGGGAAATGGACAGGATCTCGCGACCTTGTCCAGCAATCGTTCCACGATGCCGACGCAATCCGGCAGGGGGGTACGCGGCATGATCAGCATGAACTCCTCGCCGCCCACGCGCCCGAAACAATCGGACCGACGGATGGTGGAATGAACGATCTTGACGAAGTCCCGCAGCACGGTGTCGCCGCCCTGATGGCCGAAACGGTCATTGATGACCTTGAAGAAATCGATATCCATGACACAAAGCCCGAACGGGCATTCCGTCCCGTTCTGGACTTTTTCCATCTGGACATCGAGCTTGGCAAAGACGAAGCGGCGATTGGCGGTTCCAGTCAGTTCATCCGTCTGCGCGGCCCGCATGGCGATGTCGCGATCCTGGCGCAGGCTGCGCTGGTTTTGCTTGAGCGCGGTGATGTCGCTGCCCACGCACAGCATCCAGCCATCGTCCTGAACCGTTTCGGTCATCCAGATCCAGCGACCGTCATGCAGGTCCAGCTCCAGCCCCCGAAACGGCAGCTTGCCCCGACGCGATTGCGCTGACAGTAACCACGCCTCGAAATCCGCGGTGGTTATGATCAGGCCTTTACGGTCATGATAATTATCGCGCAGGATATTGGCCCATGGCGGGAATGCATCGCTGGCCAGATTGAAGGCTTCCCGGAATGCGCGGTTGGCGTGACGCAGCCGGTCTTCAGTGTCGAAAAGCGCGATGAAGACGGGCGTCATGTCCTGCAAGGCAATGACACGCTCGATAAGACCATCCAGGTTGGCAGTCTCTTGCCTCACGATATCGCTCTCCTGAAGGTCGTGCCGGGTTTCCAGAGGTTATTATACCCTGTGCCACCCCAAAGCGTAGTCCTAAGCTGTATGGATGATTTTATGAGTTGGGCACAGATATCGATTTACCTTTTGACCAAGCTTCATACGCCCGTCATCCGGCTACCCTTTATTGTTGGGGACTAATCATCTAGCTTAAGCCTTGTCTTCAAACAGGAAATGACAGAATGACGGACGTTGAATACCCGATCTATGGCGAAATAACCGGTCCCATCATCATGATCGGTTTCGGCTCGATCGGACGCGGCACGCTTCCGTTGATCGAACGGCATTTCAAATTTGACATGTCGCGTCTCGTCGTCATCGATCCGAGAGAAGACATTGCCGAGTATCTGCAAAGCCGCAACATCCGCCACATCCGATCGCACCTGAGCAAAGACAACTACAAGGATGTCTTGAAGCCGCTGATCAAGAACGTCGAAGGCCAGGGCTTTTGCGTCAACCTGTCCGTCGATGCCTCCTCCGTCGATCTGATGAAACTCTGCCGCAAATACGGCATGCTCTATATCGACACGGTGGTCGAGCCGTGGCCGGGCTTCTACTTCGACACCGACGCAGACAATTCAGCGCGCACGAATTATGCGCTGCGCGAAACCATGTTGAAGGAAAAAGCCAAGCGCCCCGGCGGCACGACGGCCGTTTCCACTTGCGGTGCCAACCCCGGCATGGTGTCGTGGTTCGTCAAACAGGCGCTGGTCAATCTGGCAAACGACACCGGCCTCGAATTCGAAGAACCGGTAGCCGACGACCGCGAAGGCTGGGCGCTGCTGATGCAGACGCTCGGCGTCAAGGGCGTCCACATTGCCGAGCGCGATACGCAACGCGCAAAGGAACCGAAGCCCTTCAACACCTTCTGGAACACATGGTCGGTCGAAGGTTTCATTGCCGAAGGCATGCAGCCAGCGGAACTGGGCTGGGGCAGTCACGAGAAGTGGATGCCGAAAAACGCAAGGAAACAAAAGAAAGGCAGCAAGGCCGCCATCTTTCTCGATCAGCCCGGCGCGACCACCCGCGTGCGCACATGGTGCCCAACGCTTGGCCCCCAATATGGCCTGCTGGTCACTCACAATGAAGCGATTTCAATTTCTGACTACTTCACCGTGCGCGACAAGCGCGGCCATGTCGATTTCCGACCGACCTGCCACTACGCCTATCACCCCTGCAATGATGCGGTGCTCTCGCTCTATGAAATGTTCGGCAATGGCGGCACGGCCCAGCCGGTTCAGCATGTTCTGACCGAAGACGAACTGGCAGATGGTGCAGACGAACTGGGCGTTTTGCTCTACGGCCACGAAAAGAACGCCTATTGGTATGGCTCGCGCCTGACATTGGAAGAGGCGCGTCAACTTGCCCCAAACCAGAACGCCACAGGCCTTCAGGTTTCCTCGGCCGTTCTGTCCGGCATGGTCTGGGCGCTGGAAAACCCGCAAGCCGGGATCGTGGAAGCCGACGAGATCGACTATCGCCGCTGCCTTGGCATCCAGAAGCGCTACCTTGGCCCTGTCGAAGGACATTACACCGGGTGGACGCCGATCGATGGCAGACCGGGCCTGTTTCCTGACGATATCGATACCAGCGACCCGTGGCAGTTCCGCAATATTCTGGTGCGGGGCTAGCATCTGGCGAGCACTGGTGCCAGTTTGCAACGCCTCTGCTTTTGTCAGACGTACTGGGAACCGGTGCATAGCGCTCGTCGTTCGCTTGCATTAGATTAAACTTCCATCCATGGTCTTTCAAAGTAGATCGGGAAGAATCGCAGGAGACGAAAGAGATGAATTTCAAGACAGGCGCAGCCTTGCTTCTGGCCGCATTTGCCGCCTCTTCATGCGCTCCCAATGCGCCATCCCCGCGCCCTATGGCATCCGCCATGCCGCAGGGTCCGGCCGTGGACGGTCGCTGGGTTGACAAGAACGGTATAGTTTCGACATTCCAGGCGGGCGCTTTCTCAACCCGCTCGACGGATAGCAACACGCTTCTGGCATCTGGTACTTATGTGACGTTGTCTCCGACACTTTACGAGATCAACATGACATCGCTTGTGCGCAACACCCAGTCCCGCGTCAACTGCGCAATGATTTCCCGTTCGCAGCTGAACTGCACGACCGACAGCAACAGCCAGTTCACGCTGACGCGTCAGGGCTGATCCCGACGTCAAGTCTCTCTAGGGCGTTCCTTTCAACGCGCGCGTGCAGCGCGCGTTTTTATTTGCGCAAACCTGTCATAATTCTACTTGCGGCAGATGCTGCGAGATGAAAACATCATCGTTGAATGACTGACACACTTTCATACTAGCTATGATGGCCGGGACGAGCCTTTCAGCTTTTCGCTTACAACAGGAGAGAAACGACGATGAACAGAATTTTGAGATTTGGCCTGATGACCGCCTCGGTCGTTGCGCTTTCCGCCGGTGCGGCTCTGGCCGATTACCAACTCAATATTCTCCACATCAACGATCTGCATTCGCGCATCGAAGCGATCAACAAGTTCGACTCCACCTGCTCCACGGCGGAAGCTGACAAGAAAGAATGTTTCGGCGGCATCGCCCGCGTCAAAAGCGCCATCGACGCCCGCCGCGCCGAACTGGGTGCCAATGCGAATGTTCTCGTGCTCGATGCCGGTGATCAGTTCCAGGGCTCGCTGTTCTACACCCAGTATAAAAGCGGCCCCGTGGCAGAGTTCATGAACGGCATCGGCTTCGATGCCATGGCCATCGGCAACCACGAATTCGATGACGGCCCGGCAGAACTGCTCAAGCTTATCAATGCGGTGAAATTCCCCATCATTTCCGGCAACACCAAGATTGCCGATGGCTCCGAGCTGAAAGACAAGTTCAAGGGCTACATCATCAAGGACATGGGCGGACAGAAGGTCGCCGTCGTGTCCGTGCTGGCCAAGGACACCAACGAAACCTCATCGCCCGGCGACAAGGTGACGTTTGAAGACGAGATCGAATATCTCAAGGGTGCCGTCAAGGACATCCAGGATCAGGGGGTCAACAAGATCGTTCTTCTGTCCCATGTCGGCTATGTCAAGGATCAGGAAATCGCGCGCTCGGTCGATGGTATCGACGTCATCGTCGGTGGTCACAGCCACACGCTGCTTTCGAGCACCGATCCGAAGGCTGCCGGTCCCTACCCCACGCTCGTCAAGGACCCTTCCGGCGTCGACGTGCCGATCGTAACAGCCTATGCCTATTCCAAATATCTCGGCGACCTCTCGGTCACCTTCGACGACAACGGCGTGGTCAAATCCACCAGCGGCGCGCCCAAGCTGCTCGACGCATCGGTCACCCCGGACGAAGCCTTCACCAAGCGCGTGGCAGAACTCGCCGCTCCGCTGGAAGAGATGAAGCAAAAGGAAATCGGCACAAGCGAAGCCGCCATCGAAGGCGCGCGCGAAGTCTGCCGCGTCAAGGAATGCTCCATGGGCAACCTTGTGTCGGATGCGCTGCTCGACCGCGTCAAGGATCAGGGCATCACCATCGCCATCCAGAATGGCGGCGGTTTGCGTGCCTCCATCGATGCCGGTCCCGTCACCATGGGCGAAGTGCTGACGGTTCTGCCGTTCCAGAACTCCATCGCGACCTTCCAGATCAAGGGCGTCGATCTCGTCGCAGCCCTTGAAAATGGCGCAAGCCAGATCGAGGAAGGCGCTGGCCGCTTCGTGCAGACGGCTGGCCTGAAATACGCGTTCGACCGCTCCAAGCCAGCAGGGAGCCGCATTGTCTCCGTCGAGGTCAAGGAAGGCGACACCTTCGTCAAGCTCGACCCTGAAAAAACCTATGGCGTGGTGACCAACAATTACACCCGCACCGGCGGCGACGGCTTCAAGACCTTTGCGACCAAGGCCATTAACGCTTACGACTTCGGACCAAGCCTTGAAGACGCCGTTGCCACCTACATCGGTTCGCACAGCCCTTACAAGCCTTACACCGATGGCCGCGTGACGGATGTCACACCCGCTGACTATGTAGCACCTCCAAAGGAAGCAAAGCCTGCCACTCCTGCTCCGGCAACCACAGCGCAGGCACCAGCGACAGCAACGACTCCAGCCGCCGCAGCACCTGCTGCACCGGCAACCACGACATCGGCGAACGCAGCGAAATACGTGGTCGCCCGCGGTGACTCCCTTTGGAAAATCGCTACCGAGACATACGGCAACGGGGCCGAGTGGAAGAAGATCGCCGAAGCCAATGCGCTGAAGCGTCCGAACCATATCGAGGTCGGTGAAGAGCTGAACGTTCCCGCCAACTGATATCAGACACATACGAGAGAGCCGGTCCGTGGTGCGGGCCGGCTTTTTTCATTTCCGTCCACTCAACACGGAAAAGCGCCAAGACTGTTACGCGTTGAAATGTCACGTCGCGACCGGCAGAATTCAATTCAGATTGCCGCACCGATACTCTACAAGATGATCCATGGTGCAGATCAAGCCGTATGGCTTGGCAAACAATGCAGGTTCAGGACGATTTCATGATCGCAGACAACTCCACGCTTCAAACAGCGCATTTCCCGCCAGACCACCCGAAGGTCGCCTTCGGCAAGGTCGGTGTCCTCCTCGTCAATCTCGGCACGCCCGATGGCACCGACTACAGGTCGATGCGCCGGTATCTGGCGGAATTCCTCAGCGACAAGCGTGTGATCGAGTGGTCGCGACTGTTCTGGTACCCCATTCTCTACGGCATCGTGCTGAACAAGCGCCCGCAAAAGGTCGGCAAGGCTTATGAGGAAATCTGGAACCACGACCTGAACGAAAGCTACCTGCGCACCTACACCCGCAACCAGGGCGAGGCGCTGGCCAAAATGCTGACCGACCTGCCCAACGTGGTGGTGGATTGGGGCATGCGCTATGGCAAACCGAGCATTGCCGAACGCATGGACGCGCTGAAGGCGCAAGGATGTGAAAAAATCCTGCTGTTTCCGCTCTATCCGCAGTTTGCGGCAGCAACCACGGCGACCGTCAACGACAAGGCCTTCGAGTATCTGATGAAGCAGCGCTGGCAGCCTGCGCTGCGCACCGTGCCGCCCTATCATGACGACGACACCTATATCGATGCGCTCGCCAACTCCGTGAAAACGCATCTGGCGACGCTGGATTGGGAGCCGGAAAAGATCATTGCCTCCTTCCACGGCATTCCACAATCCTACTTCAAGAAAGGCGATCCCTATCATTGCCAGTGCATGAAAACCGGTCGTCTTCTGCGTGAAAAGCTGGGGCTCGACAAGGACCGTTTCATGATCACCTTCCAGTCCCGCTTCGGACCGGAAGAATGGTTGCAGCCCTATACCGACAAGACGGTGGAGCGGCTGGCCAAGGAGGGCGTCAAGCGCATCGCGGTGATGAATCCGGGCTTTGTGTCGGACTGTCTGGAAACCCTTGAAGAAATCGCAGGCGAAGCAGGCGAGATTTTTCACCACAACGGCGGCGAGAAATTTTCCCATATCCCTTGCCTGAACGACAGTTCAGAGGGTATGCGGGTTCTCGAAAAGGTTGTACGCAGGGAGTTGCAGGGCTGGGTGTAACCGCAGCCTGCGGTCTTTTGTCTTAACGCAACTCCGGACGCAAAACCGCGATACACTTTTGCTGGAGTTGCTCTGACACCTGCCAGCATATGAGGGAGATGGGGATGTTTGATCTGGGTGGTTTCGATATTGTCGTGATCGTCGTCGTGGGGCTCGTCATTCTGACGCTGTTTGCCGGCATCAAGACGGTTCCGCAGGGGTATCGCTACACGGTGGAACGTTTCGGGCGCTACACGCGCACCATGGAGCCCGGCCTCAACATCCTCACGCCCTATATCGAACGCGTCGGCGCAAGGCTGAACGTTATGGAACAGGTGCTGGACATTCCGACCCAGGAGGTCATCACCAAGGACAATGCCAGCGTTTCGGCAGATGCCGTCGCCTTCTATCAGGTTCTAAATGCGGCACAGGCCGCCTACCAGATTACCAATCTGCAATTTGCCATCCAGAACCTGACCATGACCAACATTCGCTCGGTTATGGGCTCAATGGATCTGGACGAGCTCCTGTCCAACCGCGATGCCATCAATGATCGCCTGCTGCGCGTGGTCGATGAAGCCGTCGGCCCCTGGGGCATCAAGGTCACCCGCATCGAGATCAAGGATATCGCGCCACCGAAGGATCTGGTGGATTCCATGGCCCGCCAGATGAAGGCCGAGCGCGAAAAGCGCGCCCAGGTTCTGGAAGCTGAGGGCGCCCGGAACGCGCAGATCCTGCGCGCCGAAGGTGCCAAGCAATCTGCCATTCTCGAGGCCGAGGGCCAGCGCGAAGCCGCCTTCCGCGATGCCGAAGCGCGTGAACGTCTGGCCGAAGCGGAAGCCAACGCCACCCGCATGGTGTCTGAAGCCATCGCGGCCGGTGATATCCACGCCATCAACTACTTCATCGCCCAGAAATACACCGAGGCCATGGCCGCCATCGGCACCGCGAAGAACTCCAAGATCGTGCTGATGCCGATGGAGGCGTCGTCGCTGATCGGCTCGCTCGGCGGCATCGGTGCCATCGCCAAGGACGTGTTCGGCAAGAACAGTGACGCCGCCGCTGCACCCGAAACACCGGCCCCGGCACGCCAGCGCAGCTCCGTTCCGCCGTCTTCCAGCCGCCCGACAGCCAATACCATCAGCGTGACCATACCCAACAATCCGTTCGGCCCGTCCTCGGAGAGATGAGATGATCGCAAGGCTCGTCATCGATCTGGGGCCGTGGAGCTGGTGGATCCTCGCAGCCATCCTTCTGGCCGCAGAACTCGTCGCCCCCGGCGTGTTCCTGATCTGGATCGGTGCCGCCGCCCTCGTCATCGGCGCCATCTCGCTGGCGCTGTGGGATACGGCACTATGGAGCTGGCACGTCCAGCTGCTACTGTTTGCCGTGCTGTCGGTTGCTTTCGCCATTCTGGGTCGCCGCTATTACGGCCGCGATCACGCCAAGACCGACGAGCCCTTCCTCAACCAGCGTGAAGCCAGCCTTATCGGCCGAACCGCGACCTTGCAGGAACCCATTGCCGAAGCGCGTGGCCGCATCCGGCTGGATGATACCTGGTGGCCGGTGCAAGGCGATGACCTGCCCGCCGGCACCCGCGTTCGCATCGCCTCCGCCCATGGCCGAACCTTGGTGGTCGAGAAAATCGAGACCTAAAGCCTCAGCGCGTTTCCCCGTTCAAGGGAGCAACGGTCTAAGCCACCCGCCGCCACGCGAAGCGCTTCCCATCCACCGTCGACACTAACCCCATGCGAGACAGGGCGTTCAGCACCGCTTGCACGGCCCCCAAACACTTGCGACCCTGCTTGAAGCTGCTGGCAATTGTGGCAGCATCGACAGGTCCTTCCGCGTCCATAAGCTGGTGCAGAACGGCGGGCGTCTGGTCTCGCTCGTCGGTCGGAAAACTCGGCTTTGGCCCGGGTTTGGCCACCGCCGCCTCGCCAAAATCAGCCTCGATCTGCTCGGCCTTTTCCTTGTCGGAGCCGAAGCGGGGGATCTGATAATCCGACCGCAGCCAGCGCACCAGACCGCGTTTCTCTTCCTTGGCCCGCTCCTTGTTGAGCGCCACCAGCCGCGCGAGCACCTCTTCTTCCGCCAGATCGACAGGCCAGCCGTAGGCATCCGCCACCGCCGCATCCAGCCGCTCATGCAACTCCTTGATGATCAGCACCAGCCCATCATCAAAAATGCGCCGCTCCTTCTCGTTCAACTCATCCGGCCTCGCCCCCGCCTTCAACCGCTCCAGCACATTGTAAAGCCCCGTCAGCGTCAGATGCGGATGCTCGTCCAGAACCCGCTTGCGATGCGCATCCAGTTCCTCGGCAATCGCGCCGATAGTGACTTTCTGGATGTCGGTAGCGTCGGGGAATGGGAAGGGGTCGAAGCAGCGGGATTTGACATAGACAGAGTCGTTGCCAACACCAAGCCAACCGCCAGTTCTCATGGCCCATATCACATGTAATCTTGAGGACAGAACACCCAGCGTAGAGCCATCCTGCGAGCCGATGGCGACCAACTTATTGTCTGGTAAGATCGAGGCATCAAGAAATTGAAAGACGCGATACTTGGCGGTCTCTGGTGTAACTACTAGTCTAGCTAGTCCCTTCGCGAATGCTCGATACATTTCATGTGTCGCCCCAAACCAGTGCCAATTGACACGGCGAAACTCCATGTTGTTGCCTTCTCGCTCAGGCTTCACCTTGGTCGCGACATGCTGATAAACGGCCGGGAACCGTGATCTCAACTCCTCTTGCGACATAGGGTAATTGTCGATCACCATCACATCACGAGCGCGCGCAGTAAGATCTTTTCCGTTACGGTAATGGCGGATGTGTGCGTCCAGTCCTGCCTTCGTACCAAGACCGAGCATCTCAGCTTCTTGAGGCGTCACTATGAATCCTGCGCCATGCAGTTTGACGCCGGGAGAACAAATTCCCTCATTTCCCCGAAGTTTCTCTGCGATCGTCACATCCACTCCAACCGTCAAATCCGAATTGATCTTCCCTTGGCGCTCCTCAAACAAGATCACCGGGCTGTCCGTCTCGACCCCCTCTTCCGAGGTTACCTCCATCAACCGCCCCTCATGCTTGCCCGCCTGCGCCACCGTCATGGCGATGCGCACGGCGGCGCTGTCGCGGGTGACCTTGGTCCATGGGTGGTCGGGAATGGTCATGATGAGCGAGAGCGGTTTCTTGGCGTTGAGATGCGCCTCCATCACCCGGCGCTGAAACACCTGGCTGATGGAATTGGTGGTGACGAACCCGAACCGTTTGAGGGCGCTCTTGGGTTTCAGCAGAATTTCAGCTGACCGATCCCACCAATACATGACGAAATCGGCGCTTTCGTTCATGTGTTTATGCGCCTTCCACAGCGCCTCGGCATAGGCGCTGCCCATGCGGGCGCGAATATCCTTGCCGCCCACGAAAGGCGGGTTGCCGACGATATAATCGGCCTTTGGCCAGTCCGGGCGGCGCGGGTTGGGGTAGGCTTCCTTGCCATCCACCACCTTGGGCATGGGGTAACCATCCCATTTCAGCACCGCATCCATGTTCTGGATATTCTTGAACGCCTTCAGAATAGGCTCTGACGGGGCGACGCCCCGGTTGCGGAAGTGCCATTGCAGATGGCCGATCCACAGCACCAGCTCGGCAATGGCGGCGGCGCGCGGGTTGACCTCGATGCCGAGAAACTGGTGCGGATCGACCGTGTGGGTTTCCAGCGCCAGCCCTTCCTGTCCGCCAAGGTTGACCAGCGCCTCCAGCACCTCGCCTTCCAGACGCTTCATCAGCTCCAGCGAGACGTACAGGAAGTTGCCGGTGCCGCAGGCCGGGTCCAGCACGCGGGTTTCGCACAGCGTGTCATGAAACGCCTGCACGGTCTTGATGGCCGCATCCGCCTTGCCCTCGGCCTTCTGCCGGTCGGCGGTGGAGCGGGCATTGTCCCACTCTGCCCGCAAGGGGTCGATCACGGTGGCGATGACCAGCCGCTCCACATAGGCGCGCGGCGTGTAATGCGCGCCCAGCTTGCGCCGGTCCGTGGGGTCCAGCGCCTGTTCCAGAAACGTACCGAAAATGGCCGGTTCCACGTCTTTCCAGTCGTGGTTGGCAGCCGCCACCAGCTCGCCGATTTCTTCCTTGGCAAGCTTCAGCGCCTTGCGGTTCTTGAAGAACTCGCCGTTGAATTTTTTCACCTTCTGGCGGATGGTGGCGGTAAAGCCGCCCTCATCCATCGCCTTCCACAGGTCTTCCATCATGCCGGGAAAAATCTCCGGCTTTTGCGCGCAGTCCTTCAACAGGTCCTTGAAGCAATCCTTCGGCAGAAGCTGCACGTCCTCGGCAAACATGGTGAACAGCATGCGCATGAGGAACATGGCCACCTCTTCCGCCGCATAGCCGGATTTTTCCAGCGCCTGACTGACCTTGGCGATGCGGGTGGCAATATCGCGCGTGACCTTTGCCGCATGCAGCGAGGGGTCGAGCGAAACGGGATTGGTCCAGATGGCTTTCAGCCGCGCCCGCACCGTCTCGTCGCGCAGATCTTCCAGATAGATGCGGAACGAGCGGCGGTCCGGGAACTGGTCGTAGGCTTTACCGTCACGGCGAAAATTCGCATAGATTTCAATGCAGTGGCCCACATCGCAGACCAGCACAAAGGGCGGTGGCTCATGGGCTGCGGGCAACAGGCGCACATAGTTTTCCGCCTGTGCACGGGCATTCATCATCAACACGTCCCAGGCGCGGTTGGCGCTGGCGCGGCGTCCGCGTGGCGCGCTTTCCAGCCCCGGCAGCGTCGGAGTGTCTGCCAGCTTCTTGTCACCGGAAAGGCGGCTCTGCTTGGCTTCCAGCACGAAGCAGTTGCGCTTGTAAAGATCGATCCGCTTGGAATTAACAGCGCCGTCGCGGGTCGTTTCCTTCACCACGCGCTCGAACACATAATCATTGGTGTCGGGCGAGGCGGAGGCCGGGTCGGGCTGCGGCAGGTCCAGCAGGCTGCACATCTCGGTCAGAAACAGCGCATAATTCGCTCGCTCCTGTCCGCCTTCCTGCCCTTGCCAACGCGCAATGAACGCCTCAACCGCTGCCTGCACTGTTCATTCCCCTCGCTCGCCTTCAGGTCTGTCTTAAAGCAGCCTTCGGAAGACGCCAAGAGGCGGGAATGATATCCCCTTCACACAACACGAAAAGACGCCCCCTTCCATCACGAAAAGGGGCGTCCGTCGTTCAGATCAGGTCTTAGCGAACGGCGCGCAGCTGCAGGCGCGAGACGCCAGCTGCAACATTGACGCCCATGCCGGATTCAGCGCTGAGTGGCTGGAGGCCGAAGTTCTTGGCGTTGCCACCGACCAGCGCGTTGGCACCGAGACCGATACCCAGAGACGCGCGGGCGGATGCGCCGACATAGGTGCCTGCAAGGCTGCCCTGACCGATCGTCGTTGGCTCCGTGTTGACCACGACCCAGCTGATGTAGGACTTGCCGGTAACGCCCACGTCAAGACCGAGCTTGCCGATGGTGCCGGTGTAGCGCTCCACCTTGCCGGCGCGCTGCTTGAACTGGCAATCGACCGCGCGGCTGGAGCCGACCAGAAGACCGATGCCGCCTGCCACTTCGCAAGACAGCGTGCCCAGACGCTCCTTAGGTTGGCTGACAACCTTTTCAACAGGCTTTCTTGAGTGCTGGTTGCTGGCGGCAGAAGCGGCGGAGGTCATGGCCATTGCGCCTGCAAGCGCGAGGATCAGTGTCTTTTTCATGTGATGTCTCTTTTCATCTGAAGAATTTTGCCAGATGTCCGTTGATCCCTCTTCGGGCCACGGACTGGCTGCTTGGGTGGGGTCAGGCACGTTTCTCGCACATCGATGTCGGCAAAGACGGGCCCGGACGAAATGTCGGCGGCAATCCCGATCGCCTTGTCCACGGCCGCCACGCACGTGGCGCTGCCGGTGAGCGTGACGACGCCCGAAGAAACCTCCACGTCGATCCGGCAGTCTTCAAGACCGTGTGCGTAGGCCAGTAACGATTTGATCGCGGCACTGGTTGCACACTGGCCGGACGATGTCTCCGATGACGGGGAGAAGACGGGGAAAAACATGGTGGGTTTGCCTCCGTTGATCAGGCACGCCGTTTGGCGAGCCCGGCTCTGGGTCGACGTTTACTTGAACGCGCCTTTGACAGCGTCCACACCCTTGCCGACTGTGCTCTGCACATCGCCGGCGATCTTTTCGCCACGGCCTTCGGCTTCCAGCTTCTTGTTGCCGGTCAGTTTGCCGGCAGCTTCCTTGATTGTGCCCTTCAGTTCCTTGGCGGCACCTTCGATACGGTTCTTATCCATGATGTATCCTTCCTAAAACTGTGTTTTTAACGGTCTGACGTCGGTGGGGAGCCCGCGATGGAGCCAACGTCATGCCATAGGAGATACAGCCGCCCGACAAGGTTTTGCAGAGCGAAAAATACTATTCGAATTGGTAGAAAATGACCTTTTTTACGGAGTCTTGCCCGTTTTTTGATTATTTTCCGGTTTTGGCCTTGGCGCCTGTCCCGTTTTTGCTGTCACTCGTGCCGGTAAAACCGCGTTCGCGTGCCCAGATGACCGCCGCCGCGCGGCGGTTGACGCCGATCTTGCCGTAGAGCGAGGCAATGTGATTGCGGATCGTGTTCTTGGACAGATGCAGCGTGTCGCTCATCTCGGCATCGGTCTGGCCGTTGCAGATGAGGCCGAGAATTTCACGCTCGCGGTCGCTCAGCTCCATCAGCTGCGCGGTGGGGGCAGCACTCGACTGGTGCTTGAGCGTCGCCAGACGATCGACGATGGACCGGCTGAACCAGGACGTATCGGCCATCACGCTTTCGATGGCTTCGACAAGCTGCGCTTCGCTGCGGCGTCGCTCGGTCACGTCCTGAAGGGCCCAGATGACGCATTGCTCGTCATTGATCTCCACCCGCTCTGCCGAGACGAGGCAGTCGGCCGTACCACCGTCCTTCTGGCGCATGCGCATGGCTTCGTTGCGAACAAAGATATTGTCGCGCAGCTTTTCCTCCAGCGCACGGCGTGCGGCAACATCCTCCCACAGCCGAAGATCGCTTGCCGTGCGCCCGGTAATTTCGGTCACACCATAACCGGAAATCTGTAGAAACGCGTCGTTGACCTCCGTAAACACAAAATCGTCCAGTCGCGAAACCGCAGCGGGCGCAGGCGAAAGCTTGAAGGATTTGGAAAAGCGCTCCTCGCTTTGGCGCAGGGCGTTCTGGGCTTTTCGTCTGGCATCGAGATCGGCGAAGGTGAAGAGCATGCACGGCTCCTCGACCACAGAGATCGGTTCTCCGGCCACGATCACCAGCCGGTCGCCACCATCGGGCAACGGCACCAGCGCCTCGCGGTGGCGGATCACCCGGCCATCGTTCAGCTTGGTCAAGGCATCCTCGCCCGTGTCGCAGTTCGAAAACAGACCGATCGCCTCGACCGTCTTGCCGACCACGTCTTCCTTGGAAAATCCCGTCATTTCCAGAAAGCCTTCATTGACGCGAATGAAGCGATGGTCATCCAGCCGGCAAATGAGACCCGGCGCGGGATTGGCGTTGAAAGAGCGCTCGAACCGTTCTTCGGCCTCGAAACGCGGCGTCTCGTCGCGCAGGATCAGCGCCAGAACATCCGGCTTGTCTGTGCCATCGGAAATGATCATGCTGCGCACGGTGTGCACCCAAACCAGATCGAGATCGTCGGCAGGTGATATCTCCACCGTCACATCGTCGATCGTTTCTCCCGCCAGCAGGCGTTCGAGCGGGTATTGCCCCTCGTCCAGCAGGTGGTTGTTCCGATAGCGCAGCGTGAAGCGGCGCCGATAGTCCCTGGCATCGGCACCCAGATCTTCGATGCTGTCGACGCGGTGCATCTCAAGGGCCGATACATTGGCCCAGACGATATCGCCATTTGGCTCCACAAGAATGATGCCATCGCTCAAACCGCCAATCAGTTCCTGAAGACTGCCTCGGTTGATCCTGGGTGGCTGCTGGGGAGCATCGTTCATTTCGTGTCTCGGCTGCGTGGACAAATCATGTGCGATCATCATGCCGTCTCTCGAGGCGAAAAGCGAGCGGTGGACACACGAAGAGCATTGTCATAGCGCAAAAGTTGTGATGGGCAGCACGGCGGCAACAAAGGCTTAATCCCTTATCCTCTAATGTGACGAAAATATCGAAGAGAGAGAGCTTGCCAATGCCCACACAGTGCAATGGTTGCCGCGACGGCGCAGCATTTGACGTACCATTTTCCATGGCTTTCCAGCCGATTGTCGACATCACAACAGGCAAGGTCTTCGCCCATGAGGCGCTGGTGCGCGGCCCGACGGGAGAAGGTGCAGGCTCTGTTTTAAGTCGCGTCAGTGATGACACCCGCTACGCGTTCGACCAGCAATGCCGAGTCAAGGCCATCGAGCTTGCCGCAAAGCTCTACGATCCTGCAGACGACGTGAAACTGTCGATCAATTTCATGCCGAACGCCGTCTATGAGCCACGCGCCTGTATCCGCCTGACCTTGCAGACGGCGATGAAGACAGGGTTTCCGCTCAACCGCATCATCTTCGAATTTACCGAAAACGAAAAGCTCGACACCAAGCACGTGCTCGACATCTTGCGAACATATCGGGATATGGGCTTCAAGACCGCCATTGATGACTTCGGTGCCGGACATTCGGGCATCGGCCTGCTGACCCTTTTTCAACCTGATATTGTCAAGCTGGATATGGACCTCATCCGCGGTATCGACACCGATATCTCCAGACGCATCATCGTCAAGCACACGCTGAACATGCTGTTTGAACTCAACATCACGCCCCTGTGCGAAGGCGTTGAAACCTACGGGGAGATGTCGGTGCTGAAAGACCTCGGCGTCAGTCTCATCCAGGGATACCTGCTGGCAAAACCGAGCTTCGAGACTCTGGCCGTTCCAGCACTGTTTGCTCCGCCGCTTGCGCACGCGGTTTGACAGGCTTGTATGATGGGGAAAGACCGGGCGCGTGACACGCGCCTGTCATGAACGCGTTATAATTGCTGTATCAACACAAAGCCGGTTTTGACTCGTGAACCGAAGCGCGGAGGTTGATCTCGCATGAACATTGCCCTTGTTGTTGGCGCGCTCATCCTGCTCTTCGTGCATCTTTTAAGTATCGCGCTTGCAACGGTCCGGTTGAAACGAACGCCGCTCCCCACTGTATTTGCCTCATCAAAACCGCCTGTTTCCCTTATCATTCCCCTGCGCGGCATCGAGAATTTCACACCGCTGACGATTTCGCGTGCCTTCACTCTGGACTGGCCGAACTACGAAATCATCTTCTGTGTGGCGGACAGGAGCGATCCGGTCATCAAAGAGGTCCAGTCACACCTGGCAGCCTTTCCGCACATCAGCGCAAGAGTGCTGATCGGCGACGACAGGATCAGCGCCAATCCCAAACTCAACAATTGCGTCAAGGGTTGGCGGGCAGCGGCCCATGACTGGGTGGTGCTGGCCGATTCCAACGTGTTAATGCCATCAGACTACATCACGACATTGATGGCGGCGTGGCGCAACGACACCGGCCTCGTCTGCTCCCCGCCCATCGGCTCACGGCCGCAAGACCTGTGGGCCGAGGTCGAATGCTGCTTTCTCAACACGTTCCAGGCCCGTTATCAGTATTCGGCGGAAGCCTTGGGCAACGGTTTCGCGCAGGGCAAGACGATGCTGTGGAACAAACCGTTTCTCGATGCGCGGGGTGGCATCGAGGCGCTGGGAGCTGAAATTGCCGAGGATGCAGCGGCCACCAAGCTGGTGCGGGCAGCCGGCCTGAATGTTCATCTCGTCTCGTCTCCGTTCGAGCAGCCGCTCGGGCGACGCAGCCTCGGCGAGATATGGTCTCGACAAACCCGCTGGGGCAGGCTGCGGCGCGTCACATTCCCGCTGTTCTTCGCGCCAGAAATTTTCGTCGGTGTGGTCCCGCCTCTGCTGCTGACCATTGCAGCGCTCTTCCTCGCTGGAGCCGGTATGACCTTGGTTCTCGCGGGCGCAGGTGCTGTCATCGCGGGCTTTTACCTGCCGGAGCTCTACCTCGCCAGACGCGCGGGCTGGCACACCTCATGGCGAAGCGTCCCAGCCATGATGATCCGCGACATTCTCCTGCCTGCCATCTGGATCAAAAGCCTTCTGGGCTCCTCCGTCTCATGGCGCGGCAATAAGATGACAGTGGCGACCGACCGGAGCAGCCTTTCTCCTTCCGCCGCCGAGCTTTCATAACGCGGAACACCAAACCGTGTGAGAACCAGAAGCGTGCATTTTGCGTTCCCCGTGCTCATAGTGAGGTATGAGACCGTGAAAAAGCTTGTTTTGGCCGCAGCCCTGCTGCTGGCGTCGCACACACAAGGGTGGAGCATGGATAGCCTGTCGCATTTCACATGGAAAAACCGGGTCCTGCTGGTCTTTGGCCAGACGGACGACGCGAAGGTCAAAAAGCAGATCACCACGATCCGCGCGGAGGAAGCCGAACTGGCAGATCGTGACATGGTCGTGCTGCATGTCACCCAGAATAACGTCACGCCGATCTTCGGAAATACGGGCGGTATCGACGCGCAAGCGCTGGCCCGCGAAGCTGGCGCCGATGGAAACAGCTTCAAGGCTGTGTTGATCGGCAAGGATGGTGGCGTCAAGCTTCGCAGCGAGGATGTTGTCGGCAGCGTCGCGCTATTTGATCTGATCGACCGCATGCCCATGCGCCGGGCAGGCCAGAACTAGGCAGTGCCCTACTGCGCCAGCGCGACCAGACGTCCGCTGGATGGCTGGTGAAGAATATCCATCTGCACACCATAGATTCGGGCAAGCGCATCGGTCGTCATAATCTCCTGCGGCGTGCCACAGGCAATCAAATGTCCCGACCGCAATGCGACAATCTCGTCGCAGAACCGCGCGGCCATGTTCACGTCATGCAGCACGGTGATAACGGTGATGCCCTTCTTGCGACACAGCGCATGCGTCAACGACAACACCTCCAGCTGATGGCCGATGTCCAGCGCGGAAATCGGCTCATCCAGCAACAGGCATGACGCATCCTGCGCAACCAGCATGGCAAGCCAAACACGCTGGCGCTCTCCGCCTGAAAGGCTATCGACCATGCGCTCGGCAAAGGGCGCAATGCCGGTCAACTCAATGGCCTCGTCGACCTTTTGTTGATCACTCGCTCCGAACCGCCCCAGCGCGCCGTGCCAGGGGTAACGCCCCAGAGCCACAAGTTCACGAACCAGCATGCCGGGCGCAGCAGGTGTTCTCTGCGGCAGATAGGCAAGCCGCCGGGCAAAATCCCGTGCGCTCCAATCATCGAGAGGCTTGCCCTCAAAGTGGATGCTGCCACCGCTTTGTTTCTGCTGTCTCCCGATCAGTTTCAAAAGCGTCGATTTGCCGGAGCCGTTATGGCCGATCAGCGCAATGGATTTGCCCGCCTCCAGTTTAAGCGTCAACGGATGCAAAAGCGTGCGTCCCTCGATGGAAAAGCTCACATCCGTCAGCGACAGAACAGGCGATTTGCGGGCTTTCGACACGTCGGGCATAGGGCATATCCACACGGACTTCGTTTAAGGCTGGAACATTCTGGTCAAAGACCATCGATATTGACGCCATACACAAAGTTGATAAACGAATGCAAGTTTATTGAAGCCCGGCGTCTGGATATCGAACCATCCGATACCGGCAAGGAGAGACACCGGACATGCCAAGCCTGACCCGCAGGACCCTGCTTGCCGCAACGGCTGCCACCTTTGCTGTGACCAGCCGCGCAGGCGCTCAACCTGCGGTGCCACGCGTTGCAACGCTTGACTGGGCTCTTCTGGAAACACTATTAGCCATCGGCGCACATGTCGTGGCTGCAACCGAGCTTCGGCAATTTGCCCAGGTGGCGGTAAAGCCCGACGTGCCGGCCCAAACGTCGGATATCGGCCTGCGCGGCACACCGAATTTCGAAGCGCTCTATGCGGCCCGTCCCGATATCATCTTCAACTCGAATTTCTACGCCTGGGCGGATCCGCTGATCGAACAAATAGCGCCTGTGGAAAGCCACGCAATCTACGTCGCCGACAAAAACCCTTATCAACTTGCACAAAAAGCAACGCTGGAAATCGGCGAGAAGCTCGAGCTACCGGCGGCCAAGATTTTGGTCGGGGATCTCGTGGAAAGGCTAGAACGTTACAAAACCACATTTTCCAGCGCCGACAGCAAGCCTGTTTTGTTGATCAATCTGGGAGATGCACGCCATTTTCGCGTTTTTGGCGCAGACAGCATGTTCGGCGAGGTTCTGACACGCATCGGCCTCACCAATGCGTGGACAAGCGCCACCAGCTATTCGGCAACGGCGCCTGTTGGCATCGAGACGCTGGCCTCCATGCCGGATGCTACCATCATTCTGATACCGCCGCACCCGCAAGACGCCTTGGAAACGCTGACCAAAAGCACGTTCTGGAACGCTCTGCCTGCCGTGCGGGAGAGGCGCGTGCTGACAATCGGGTCCGTCAACCCCTACGGCGCTTTACCCGCCGCAAGCCGCTTTGCCGATATGCTGGTGCAAGGATTGTCCCATGTCCAGAACGGCTAGTCTTATTGTGCCAGAGAGAACACGTACGTCAGGGCCGATCTTCGCCACCATGCTCGGCATCACCTGCATCGCCGCCTTCGTGCTGCTTGTCATCTCGCGCCCGCATGTTCCGCCAGACACACCCTCTGCTGCTGCCCTCGACACGATTTTGTTGTGGCACAGCCTCCTGCCACGTGCCAGCATCGCGCTTCTTGCCGGTGCGGCCCTTGGTCTGTCGGGCGCATTGCTTCAGCGGGTGCTGCGCAACCCGATCGCTGATGCATCGACGCTGGGAATCGCATCCGGCGCGCAGTTGGCTCTCACTCTGGGCCTCGGCATTGTCCCTGTTTTGGGCGGATTGTCGCGGGAACTGATCGCGCTCGGCGGCGGTTTCGGGGCCATCGCTATCGTGCTTGCACTCAGCTGGCGGCGCGGGCTCGATCCGGTCACAGTAGCGATCTCGGGCATGATCGTCAGCCTCATCGCGGCCTCTCTCAGCATCGCGCTCATTCTGGCACGCGGCGAATATGCGCTGTCCATCCACATCTGGGGCGCAGGCGCGCTGAACCAGGAGGATTGGAGCGGTGTAATCTCGCTCGTACCGAAACTCGCCGCGGGGCTTCTCGCAGCCTGGGCGCTGATGCGCCCGCTCAATCTTCTCGCGCTGGATGACACCAGCGCCAAAAGCTTGGGCGTTGCGCTCCACGCCACCCGGTTTGCTGTCCTGCTGCTGGCTGTCTGGCTTTCGGCGTCGGTCACAGCGCTCGTCGGCATCATCGGCTTTCTGGGCCTGGCGGCGCCCAGCGTCGCACGGCTGTGCGGTGCGCGCACCACGGCACAGATCATGACGGTCGCACCGCTTGCAGGCGCGGCCATCCTGTTTCTGACCGATTGCCTGACGCAATTGCTGGGTTCGGGTTTTGCTGATATCGCCCCCACTGGAGCCGCAACGGCACTTCTGGGCGGCCCACTTGTTTTGCTGCTCCTGCCCCGCGTGCAGGGTTTTTCAATGGTGACAGCCAGTGCCGCCACCGCGCTGCGACCGCTGCGCAAACCAGTGATGGCACTGGCTGTTCTGGCAACAGCCATCACCATTCTGTTCATCGCCGTCATCAGCTTGGGCCAGTCCACTGAAGGCTGGCACATGGCCTTCGGGAAATCCTTTGCCGACCTCCTCCCGTTCCGGCTGCCACGCATTATGGCAGCGGGCGGTGCTGGCGCCATGTTGGGCGCAGCCGGGTTCATCATGCAACGGGTGACCGGAAACCCCATCGCCAGTCCGGAAGTGCTGGGTGTTTCGACAGGCGGCGGCGTTGGCCTGACGGTCACGCTTTTCCTCGTCAGCTTCCCCTCACCCGTGGTGATGATGGCAGGCATGGCCGTGGGCGCTCTCACGGCTTTCCTCGTCATGATCGCCGTCGCCGGACGGTCCGGCCTTGCTGCCGAACGCCTGCTCTTGGCAGGCATCGCGATCAGCGCCTTTTCCATGGCCATCATCAGCATCGTCTTGGCGCAAGGCGATATGCGCAGCTTCACCCTTCTGACGTGGCTATTCGGATCGACAAACCGCGCAGGCGCCTTCGAGGCCTGGACGGCGATCATCGCGTTGGTGGTGCTGACAGTGCCGGTGCTGTTCATGACCCGATGGCTCACCATTCTACCGCTCGGCAACGCCGTATCTCGCAGCCTCGGTGTGAAGACAGTCTCTGCCCGATTGGTGCTTGCGATGTTGGCCGCCCTGATGACGGCGATCGCGTCGTTCCTGGTGGGACCCTTGAGCCTGGCGGGTCTCATCGCGCCCCACCTTTCCCGGCTCATCGGCTTCCAGAAACCGAACCACCAGCTTATTGCCGCCCTCCTCATCGGTGCAGGCCTATTGATGGCGGCCGACTGGTTGTCCCGGGTCGTCATCTATCCGTACCAAATCCCGGTTGGCCTTTTTGCCTCCCTTATCGGCGGCCCCTACCTGCTGTGGCTGATGGCATCGAAGAGATCGGGATAAGCCACACGCAAAAACGCCCGCGACATGCGCAGGCGTTTGATATCATCAAATCTGGAATACAGGCGGTGTTAGCGACCGACAGACGCGCGAGCGACACTATGGATGTCGGAGCGGTTGATACCGAGGTCCTGAAGCTCACGCGAGCTCATACGGCCAAGTTCGGTAACGGTCTGACGGTATTTGCGCCAGTTGTTGAAAGAGCGTGCTACGTTCATGATAATCCCCTTTCGTGAGGCTTCCTGACGCCAGCAACCTTGCTTCGGTTCCAACGTCGTTTCGATCACCGGAATATAGCCCTCAACTCACCCCGCGATAAGACACAAGCTCTCACGTCCGCCATGCACTAGACGCATAGGTCATATATGGAGATGGTGAGAAACCGTGCATTGCGAGAGAAATTTTGGGCCAAAAAAAAGAACAGGCGCTGCGATTACCCGCAAGGCCTTGCTACTTCTTGATTGGGTGGTGGCGTGACAGGATTGAACCTGAGACCTCTGCGATGTGAACTTTTGTCCAATTGCTAAAAGTCCTGCATTTCTGAGAAATACCCCTTTCGTAAAGGGCTGTTTCGGCACAATGTCCTTCTCGCGTTCTGACTTTTAGGTTCGCTCGACCTGTGCATTACTTCTTAACGGTCCAACATTGATTTCGTTTTATATCCTGAACGAAGGGGCCGGAGGTTCGCTATGGAATCCTGCCACCACCCTTCGCGACGTCAATCCTATTGGCTAGATCACGCAGAGGCTCAGGCAAGTATTAAGGCCTCACCTCCACCGGAAGAACTTTTTGACGACGATTGAGTTGTCCGTGAGCCTGTAGGCAGGCATGTATCAATGATCCCGCCCGTCACAAGGTGGGCGTTTAGTTTTCCCAGTGAGGCTTTGCCGCTTCGGCTTCGAGGACTGGCAATATCCTTTCTACTTCAGTCACGAGAGCTTGGAGGTTAAATTTCTCGCCCCAAAAAGTAACACTGGCTGATGATGGGTCGAACATTCTGAACATATCGTAGGGCGCTAGACCACCTATGAAGTGTTCTGGCCCGATGTTTTTATCAGCGTAATTATGATTGCTGGATTCCTGCCACCATCTATCGATCCTTTCATCCATGTGCTCAAAGTTGTTGCGCATGTTTACATCACGAAGGGCAGAATTTTCCGGGACGCCGATAGAGGCGCGGAGAGCTTGTCGCTCCTCTGATTTTTTGCCTTTCGAGCCCCAGAGCATTTTTGAAATATTTGCTCCTGAGTTGAGCATGTTTTGCAAATTGTAGAAGACCAACGCGACATTACTGTTTTGCAGGCCCTTGTTCACCCCGTCGGCAGCAAACAATAGAAACCTACATTGGTCAAGTACTTGGCTTTGAAAGATGCGCAGATGAAAAGTTTCCATTTAATTTCTTTTGTATATCTATTCGATAGCGCGATCAATTGCGATAAGCGTGGCAGGGCAAAAGTTAACTAGGACTATTGGTAAGCGGGTGCTTCATCATCTTGCGAACCTCACCTTTACGTCCTGTTTCGCCAGTCGATTCCAGCTTGACATTTGCCCATTTGACAGCGGACAGGACAGACGGGGTTTTCCCGCCTTCGATATCTTGTTATTATGTAGCGGCATGTTCATAGCTGTTGCCAAGCACCAGCAGCGCGTCTCATATACGGGGTGACGTCGCCGCCGATCTGCTTCAACGTGTCACCAGCGCGCTTGGTGCCATCTCCCGCCAAATAATGCGCGGCATGAAGCGTCTATGAACCGGAATAACGCTTGCAGGTGAAATTCGGTAAACTCGAAGAACGCCAAGTGCAGGGCCTCGCAATCACTCGCAAGGCCCTTATACTTCTGAAACTGGATGGTGGGCGTAACAGGGATTGAACCTGTGACCCCTACGATGTCAACGTAGTGCTCTCCCGCTGAGCTATACGCCCATCCGTTGCGGCGCATAAATCACGAAACCGGATGAAGCGTCAACTGCTTTTTTTCAGTTTTGTGAAAGCTTTATGCGAGGCCTTACGCCACAAGGAGTTTGTTCACTTCATCGACGAGATCGCGCAGGTGAAAAGGCTTGGAAAGCACCTTCGCATCCTTCGGCGCTTTCGAATCAGCGTTCAGTGCGACCGCCGCAAAGCCTGTGATGAACATGACCTTCAGGTCAGGGTCCAGTTCGGTGGCGCGGCGGGCGAGCTCGATACCGTCCATTTCCGGCATGACGATATCGGTCAGGAGAAGCGAGAAGGGCTCTTCACGAAGCCGGTCATAGGCGCTTGCGCCGTTATCGAACGAGGAAACCTTGTATCCGGCTTTCTCCAACGCCTTCACGAGAAAGCGGCGCATATCATTGTCATCTTCTGCGAGAAGAATTTTCTGTACCATTTAAATGACCGTAGCTTCTGGATTAATTGGAATACCTTATCCCGATCATACCGCATCTTCAGTAAATATCACGTGAACGGTAGAATCATGACTCGGGCGACTGTGACGCAGTATGGACTTGCTCTGCCTTAACTGGCAACATGAAGCTTCTGGCAGAATTATGACATGGTAAACGGGGCGGAATGGACTGGGTCACGGGCGAGTACGAACTCTTCGAGGTGCACGAACCAGCCGTTCACAGCATTCCGTTCGTTTTCAACTCGCCCCACAGTGGGCGCTGCTACCCTGTTTCCTTCCTCGAATCATCAAGGCTGAACGCCTACGAGATCCGCCGCTCGGAAGATCACTACGTCGATGAGCTGTTTTCCGGTGCCGTCGATATGGGCGCACCTCTGCTCAAGGCCAATTTTCCGCGCGCCTATCTGGATGTGAACCGGGAGCCCTACGAGCTTGACCCACGCATGTTCGAGGGCGCCCTGCCCTCCTATGCCAATATCGGGTCCATGCGGGTTGCGGGTGGGCTGGGCACCGTGCCGCGTATCGTCGCCGAGAACATGGACATCTACACCCACCGCCTGCCGGTGGACGAAGGTCTTGCCCGCATCGAGGGAATCTACAAGCCCTACCACGCCTGTCTTCGCAAGCTGGTGTCGCGCACCCACGCCAATTTCGGCATGGCCGTGCTGGTCGATTGCCATTCCATGCCGGGCAATATCAGACTTGCGGGTTCCAACATTCGTCCCGATGTCATTATCGGTGACCGCTTCGGCACCAGCGCATCCGGTGAAATTTCCCGCGCGGCCTTGCACTTTCTCGAAGAGCTGGGTTTTACCGCTGTCTGCAACAAACCCTATGCTGGCGGCTTCATCACCGAGCATTACGGTCGCCCCGTCCGTTCACTGCATGCCCTGCAGATCGAGGTCAGCCGTGCGCTTTACGTGGATGAAAAGACGCTGCTGAAAACGCGGGAGTTTGCCGCCCTGCAAGCGGCGCTCGAAGCCTTCATGCGCCAGCTTTCCATGTTCGTTTCCGAATATGCGATCGACATGGCATTCGCCGCCGAGTAGCCGCCCCAATCACGGACGACAATTGATCCTTTGGCTCGCACTGAGAGGCGGACAAAAAAAACCGCGCCTTGGCGCGGTCAAGTCTAGGGAGGAAACACCCAAGGAGGGTATTTACAGTCAAAGACTGTGATTGAAAAATTATGCCCAAAGTGCTCAATTGTCAATCATCTTTATTTTTGCCCATATATTACTCAAATTGATACAGATTGCTCGCAATTCGCACCACCACACAAAAAACGTGCTCGCTTTTTGAACAGTCGCACATCAGTGGACGTGACCGGTAGAAGCACGCTATGACCGGATGATGTTCGCAATAGTGAGGTTCTGATGCTGCCAGATCGCGATTTCTTCTTTCGTCTTGCCGATGCCGCCAAAGCTGAAACGCTGCCCCGCTTTCGCACCGGCATCGCCGTCGCCAACAAGCAGGATGGCGGCTACGATCCGGTAACAGAGGGCGATCAGGCCGCTGAAACCGCCATTCGCGCGTTGATAACCCAACACTTTCCAAAACACGGCATCCTGGGCGAAGAGCACGGCAATGTCGGAACGGACCGCGAGCATGTCTGGGTCATCGACCCGATCGACGGCACCCGCGCCTTCATTTCTGGCCTACCCGTCTGGGGAACGCTGATCGGCTTTCAATCCTCCGGTCGCGCCGTCATGGGCATCATGGATCAACCCTTTACCGGCGAGCGTTATTTTGCCGACGGGCAGAAGGCGTGGTATTTCGGCCCCGGTGGTGACAGGCAGATCAAGACCCGCGCGTGCGAAACGCTTTCGGATGCGATCCTTTTCACCACGTCCCCGCATATTTTCACGCCTGAAGAAGCCGCACGCTACGGCGCCGTCGAGGAAAAGGTTCGCCTCTTCCGGTATGGTGTCGATTGCTACGCCTATACCCTGGTGGCGAGCGGTCATGCCGATCTCGTCATCGAATCCGGTTTGAAACCTTATGATGTCGGCGCGCTCATTCCCATCATCGAGCAGGCGGGTGGCGTCATCACAAACTGGGATGGCGGCAGACCGGAAGCCGCGGGCCGCATCATCGCGGCCAGTAGTAAAGCCCTTCACGAACAGGCGCTGGCGCTACTCTCAGGCATGTAGGCGCACGACGCCTGCTGAGCCTCCAGCCTCCACCGGAGCACAGACTTACACGCGCTAATTGTCATCCGTAGTGCGACGTCTGTCGCTCGGCATTCTCCTAAGGCCCTGTCAGCATGGAATTAAACCGACCAGTAACAGTCTATTAACTATAATGCGGCACTCTTGCGTTGAATTCTTTCATACTAATATACGCGAGGACCGCTATGGCATATGATTGGAGTGGCAATACCGTCAAGCAAAAGCGCGACGACCGGGTCGTCGTTCTGGCTGTCGTCGCGCTGGTTTTATTGATGACGCTCGCGCCGATGCGGCTCATGCGTGTCGCGGCACCGACGGTACACATCATCGACACGACATCACTGACTATCAGCCCGCCGCTTGCGAAGCTGTAAGCATCAGACCTTCACCAGATCGAGGTGGACCACACGCGGGGACAGCACCTGCAATATGGTCTCCGAACGGCCGATGTAGACGATGGCCGTATCCGTCATCCCCGCCAGCACCGATGCCAGCCGTTCGACCGTTTCTGTTTCAAGCCCTTCGAGGAGATCGTCAATAAACAGCCAGCGTGGCTTCAGTACCAACGCATTGGCCACGCGAACGCAGGCCTGCTCATCGGAATCGAACTTCTTGTCCCAGCGGATGTTTTCATCCATGCGCGGAATGATGTGGCCAAGGCCGCATTTTTCCATGGCATTCAGAAAATCCTGCTCCTGGAATTTCTGCGGGCTGCGAGGATAGCACAGGATTTCGCGCAACGGCGCTGCCGGTAGATAGCCATGCTGGGCGATGAACAGCATTTCCTCGCGCGGTGGCATCGTAATCTTGCCCTGGCCCCAGGGCCATAGCCCCGCAACGGCTGCAAAGAACAGACGCCGGTTGACGCCCTGATCGCCGTTGACCATCAGCCGGTCACCAATATTGATTTCCACGGGCGCTTCCCGCAGCCGGAAAACACGGGACAGGTCCTGCCCGCCCGCCTCCGGGCAGATTTCGACGGACGTCCAGCGGATCGGCCCTGCAGTATCGGGTTCGATCTCGATGGTATTGCCGTGCCGCTCGATACTGTCCATCTGGATCAGCGCATTGCGGAACACAGAGACGCGCTGCAAGTTCGCCTTCCAGGCGGCGATGGGACCGAAATTATCGATGTACCAGCGTAAAGCCACATTGACCTGGTTGAAGGCACCCACTGCCATCATCAATCCGCCGAAGCTGAGATTTCCCGCAAAATACACGGGCGCGGCGATAAGAATAGGGGCAACAATGGCAAGCCATCCGTAACCGGACGAGACCCATGTCAGATGGGTCAGCGCCATGGCCAGCCCCCTGATGACAAACAGCACGGCGTTGATGTCTTCACCGATGCGGTGACGCTCGTTCTTCTCTCCGCGCGCCAGCGTGATCGCGGTGACGTTTTCGCTGGCCCGCATCAGCGAGAAGCGCAGCTCCGCCTCTTTCGAATAGCGCTCCGAATTCAACGGCACCAGACGGTGGCCGACGATGTTGCTCAGCAGCGAGGCCGAGCCTGCATAAATGAGCGCCGCCCAGACCATGTAACCTGGTATTTCGACCATCTTGCCACTGATCTCGATGGCAAAACCCGCCGACAAGCCCCAGAGAACGCCGATGAAGCTGACCAGCAGGATCGTCGCATTGACGAGCCCGATGGCAAGCGCCGTGCTGCTTTCGGCCAGGTTGCGCACATCGTCGTGCAGTCGCTGGTCGGGGTTGACGGCGATGGCACCGAAGCCGGCAAGGCGTGCGGCACGGCCGGGCCTGAACCATTGGTCGACCATGTCCTTTGCCAGACCTTCGCGCATGTTGAGCGCCGTCATCTGGTTCAGCCATGTCTGGAAGACGTTGAGCAGCAGCAGCGCTCCTGCAATCATCGCGAACACTTCCAGCTGGTGCAGGAATGCGTTGAGATCGCGCCGTTCGAGTGCGTTGTAGAACGG
This sequence comes from Rhizobium skierniewicense, assembly GCF_014196515.1. Taxonomy (GTDB): domain Bacteria; phylum Pseudomonadota; class Alphaproteobacteria; order Rhizobiales; family Rhizobiaceae; genus Agrobacterium; species Agrobacterium skierniewicense. The sequence goes on from NZ_JACIDV010000005.1 coordinate 234,258, forward strand.
TGCGTTCCACTCGTTCAGCTTGACCTGCCCGTAAGCCGTGACGAGGATGATGGTCAGCAGCGCGCACATCAGCAGGATGAGCCTGCCGCGCACCTTGGATGTCCAAAACGCGCTGCCCATCATCGCCAGTTGTGCTTTGAATGTCAGATCGAACGTCGGATGGCCGACCGTCTCGGTGGACAGATTACCTTGCGCCATCAGTACCTTGCCGTTTCCATGAAATTTTGAATTCTAAGGCTCCTGCAGGCATCGACCATAAGTGCGTAGCGTGACAGCAATAGCATGGCGTGCATGCTTGTCCATGTGCAACGGGAAACCCGGATGGAGACCGTGGCGCTGCAATGCGCAAAGGGTTGGAAATGTTCCTTGCTTTCTGTGCGTGCATTGCACAAAGTCGCAGCAATCAAAGAGGGGCGGCATGATCCGCGCGCAAACCGGGAAAACCGGGCAAGGGTAAGTATGTCAATCAAAGCAAGCATCTATCATCTGACGCATTACAAATATGACAATCCGATTCGCCTCGGACCTCAGATCATCAGATTGAAGCCTGCGCCGCATTCCCGCACCCATGTCATCAGCCATTCGTTGAAAGTCACGCCTGCCAACCACTTCGTCAATCTTCAACAGGATCCTTACGGCAATTTTCTGGCGCGCTACGTCTTTCCGGACCCGGTGACGGAATTCAGGATCGAGGTCGATCTTGTCGCGGATATGACGGTCTACAATCCCTTCGACTTTTTTGTGGAAGAAAGCGCCACCTACTGGCCTTTCGAATATCCCGAGACACTGCAGGCGGATCTGTCGATCTACCAGACGCCAGAACCTTCAGGTCCTCTTCTGACAGACTACCTGAAATCGCTCGACTGGACGAAAGGACAGCCGACCGTCGATATGGTTGTTGGCATCAACGCCCGCCTGCAAAGCGAAATCGGCTATGTCATCCGCATGGAAACCGGCGTGCAGACGCCTGAGGAAACGCTGGGCAGTGCAAAGGGCTCATGCCGCGACACGAGCTGGCTGCTGGTCCAGATTCTGCGCCATCTCGGCTTTGCCGCCCGCTTCGTCTCCGGTTATCTCATTCAACTGACACCGGATCTGAAGGCACTGGATGGTCCCTCGGGAACGGAGGTCGATTTCACCGATCTTCATGCCTGGGCCGAGGTTTATCTGCCGGGCGCTGGCTGGGTGGGTCTTGATCCGACATCGGGCCTTCTGACCGGCGAAAGCCATGTGCCGCTGGCCGCAACCCCGCACTTCAGCAATGCAGCCCCCATTTCCGGCGGCTATTATGGCGAGGCCAACACCGAGTTTGCCTTCGACATGAAGGTCACGCGCGTGGCCGAGCATCCGCGCATCACCAAGCCGTTTTCGGACGAAAGCTGGGACCGCCTGAATGCGCTGGGCGAACAGGTGGACAAGGTTCTGAACGAACAGGACGTGCGCCTCACCATGGGTGGCGAACCGACCTTCGTCTCCATCGACGATTTCGAATCGGGCGAGTGGAACACCGATGCCGTGGGCCCGACCAAGCGGGAAAAGGCCGATGTGCTGATCCGCAAGCTGCGCGAGCGCTTCGCTCCCAACGGTTTCCTGCATTACGGCCAGGGCAAGTGGTACCCCGGCGAAAGCCTGCCGCGCTGGACGTTTTCGCTCTATTGGCGCAAGGACGGCAAGCCCGTCTGGCACAACCCCGATCTGGTGGCGCGCGAGGGCGCAGAGACCGGCGTGACCTCGGAAGATGCGGAAAAGCTGCTCACCAATATCGCTACAAACATCGGCATCGCACCGGAACTGGTGTTGCCCGCCTACGAAGACCCGGCGGAATGGGTGATCAAGGAAGGCAACCTTCCCGACAATGTCGATCCGTCGAATTCCAAGCTGAAAGATCCGGAAGAGCGCAACCGCATCGCCCGCGTCTTTGAACGCGGACTGACCACGCCAACCGGCTATGTCCTGCCGGTACAGGCATGGAATGCCAAGGCGACATCCGAGAGGCGCTGGATGAGCGAGAAGTGGAAGACCCGGCGCGGCCGCATCTTCCTTGTGCCGGGCGATAGTCCGGTTGGGTATCGCATTCCGCTGGGCACCCTTCCCCACGTTCCGGAATCAAAATACCCCCATATCCACCCGGCAGATCCGTCTGTCCCGCGTGGACCATTGCCAGATACCGTTGCACCCTCCGCCCGCTCTTTGCCAGAAGCATCGTTTCAGGCCTCGGAAGGGGCCACGCAGGAACGCATCGAGCAATCCATCAGCGACATCAACGGCGAGGTCCGCACCGCCATGTCGGTCGAGGCACGGGACGGCAGGCTCTGCGTCTTCATGCCACCGGTGGAGCGGATCGAGGACTATCTCGATCTCGTTGCCGCCGCAGAAGCCGCCGCGACCGATCTTGGCCTGCCGGTCCATATTGAAGGCTACACCCCGCCGCATGACGAGCGCATGAACGTCATCCGCGTCGCGCCGGATCCCGGTGTCATCGAGGTCAACATCCACCCCGCTGCCAGCTGGAAAGATTGCGTCGATATCACCACATCAGTCTATGAGGACGCCCGCCAGACGAGGCTCGGTGCGGATAAATTCATGATCGACGGTCGCCACACCGGCACCGGTGGTGGCAACCACGTGGTGGTGGGCGGTGCCAACCCCAATGACAGCCCGTTCCTGCGCCGTCCCGATCTGTTGAAGAGCCTCGTGCTGCACTGGCAGCGGCACCCGTCGCTGTCCTACCTGTTTTCCGGCCTGTTCATCGGCCCGACAAGCCAGGCACCCCGCATCGATGAAGCCCGTCATGACAGCATGTACGAGCTGGAAATCGCCATGGCGCAGGTGCCGATGCCCGGCAAGGGTGACGCGCCCTTGCCGTGGCTTGTGGACCGACTGTTCCGCAATCTCTTGACCGATGTCACCGGCAACACCCACCGTTCGGAAATCTGCATCGACAAGCTTTTTTCACCGGATGGACCGACCGGTCGCCTCGGCCTCGTCGAATTCCGCGGTTTCGAAATGCCGCCGAATGCGCGCATGTCGCTGGCCCAGCAATTGCTGGTGCGCGCCATCATCGCCCGCTTCTGGAAGAACCCGTCCGGTGGCCGTTTCGTGCGCTGGGGCACGGCGCTCGCCGACCGCTTCATGCTGCCGCATTACATCTGGGCGGATTTCCTGGATGTGCTGGCAGACCTGAAGGACAACGGCTTCGACGTGAAACCGGAATGGTTCGCGGCGCAACTCGAGTTCCGCTTCCCCTTCTTCGGCGAGGTCGAATATGAGGGATCGAAACTGGAACTGCGTCAGGCGCTGGAGCCATGGCATGTGATGGGCGAACAGGGTGCCATCGGCGGCACCGTGCGGTACGTGGATTCCTCGGTCGAGCGCTTGCAGGTCCGGCTGGAAACCTCCAATCCGGCCCGTTACACGGTGGCCTGCAACGGCCGCGCCGTACCGATGAAACAGACGGAAACATCCGGTATTTCGGTAGCAGGTGTGCGCTTCAAGGCATGGCAGCCAGCGCAGGGTCTCCACCCGGCGCTTCCGGTCAACACACCGCTAACCTTCGATATATATGATACATGGTCGAACCGATCGATCGGCGGCTGCATCTATCATGTTGCCCATCCGGGCGGTCGCACCTATGAGACGTTCCCGATCAATGGGAACGAAGCGGAAGCGCGCAGGCTGGCCCGTTTCGAACCTTGGGGACATACGGCGGGAAATTACCCTCTGTTGCCGGAAGCGGCTTCGCCAGAGTTCCCGTTGACGCTTGATTTGAGACGCCCACAGGGAGTGTGACTTGGCAAAGGCACCGGCGATGAAACGGACGAGCGGTAAAAACGACATGGCATCCATGCTGGGATATCGCTCCATGCCCGGAATTGCCGACGAAATGCTGGATATAAATGGCAATATTCGCCCGGTCTGGCGGCACTTCGTCAATGCGCTCGGTCGCATGGAGGAGCGCGAGCTGCATGAGCGCTTCGCCCGCACCGACCGCTACCTGCGAGATGCCGGCGTCTTCTATCGCGATTACAGCGCGCAGGGAAATACAGAGCGCAACTGGCCGATTTCCCACATTCCCGTTCTGATCGATGAGCAGGAGTGGGAGGCGGTCTCCCGAGGGCTCATTCAGCGCGCCAATCTGCTGGAAACGATCGTTGCGGATTTCTACGGCGAAAACCGTCTGGTCCAGCAAGGCTACGTCCCACCGTCCCTGCTCGCCTCCAACCCCGAATATCTGCGCCCGATGGCTGGCGTCAAACCGGCCGATGGCCACTACCTGCATTTCTGTTCGTTCGAAATCGGACGAGGTCCTGACGGCAACTGGTGGGTGCTGGCAGACCGCACGCAGGCGCCATCCGGCGCAGGTTTTGCGCTGGAAAACCGCGTTGCCACCACGCGCGCCTTTTCCGATATCTACGCCGAATCCCACGTTCACCGCCTCGCCTCCTTTTTCGGCGCCTTTCGCGATACGTTGCAATCGCACCGCCAGCATCCAGACGACCGCATCGCGGTTCTGACGCCGGGACCTGCGAGCGAAACCTATTTCGAACACGCCTATATCGCTCGCTATCTTGGCTTCATGCTGCTGGAAGGCGAAGACCTGACCGTGGTCAACAACCGCGTCATGGTCCGCACCGTGGCGGGTCTCAAACCGATCGGCGTTTTGTGGCGGCGGCTGGATGCGTCCTACACCGACCCGCTGGAACTGGACCAGAACTCCCATATCGGCACCCCCGGCATGGTGCAGGCGCTGCGCGCTGGTTCGCTGAGCATGGTCAATGCGCTGGGAACCGGTATCCTGGAAACGCGCGCGCTTCTCGCCTTCCTACCCGCCATCTGCCGCCATCTTCTGGGCGAGGACCTGGCCATGCCGTCCATCGCCACATGGTGGTGCGGCCAGCCGTCGGAACGTGAGCACGTGGCGCGCAATATCGAGCGCATGGTCATCGGCCCGGCCTACTCCCGCCTGCCCTTCTTCGATGATAACGGCCAGTCGGTTCTCGGCTCGTCGCTGCGGGAGACCGCAAAGGATTCCATTGGCGACTGGCTGGAAAGCGATGGCCACAAGCTGGTCGGACAGGAAGTCGTCACACTGTCTACCACACCCGCTTATGTCGACGGCAAGCTAGTCCCGCGCCCCATGAGTTTGCGCGTTTTTGCAGCCCGTACCCAGGATGGCTGGCAGGTCATGCCCGGTGGCTTTGCCCGCATCGGTCGCAGCAATGATACGGCCGCCATCGCCATGCAGGCAGGCGGCAGTGCCGCCGATGTCTGGATCGTCTCCGACAAGCCTGTGGAACGCACGACGCTTTTGCCGGCGGAAGAAAACTTCATCCGCAACATGCCCGGCAGCCTGCCAAGCCGTGCCGCCGACAATCTGTTCTGGCTGGGCCGGTATATCGAGCGCGCCGAAGGAGCGTTGCGGATTTTGCGTGCCTGGCACGCCCGCTTTGCCGAATCCGCCGATCCGAAGCAACCGCTTCTGGCCCACGTCACTGCCTATCTGGAAACCGTCGATATCGACGTCGACGAATCCGTTCCGGCAAGCCTGATCGCCAACCTCAACAGTGCGATCTATTCCGCCAGCAATATTCGCGACCGCTTCTCCCCGGATGGATGGCTGGCGCTGAACGATCTGGCAAAGACCGCCCGCCGCTTCCAGAGCAAGGTCGCAGCCGGCGACGACGCCACCCACGCCATGACGGTCCTGTTGCGCAAACTGGCAGGCTTTGCCGGTCTGGTGCACGAAAACATGTACCGTTTCACCGGATGGCGCTTCCTCTCCATCGGTCGATATCTGGAACGCGGACTGCATCTGACACGTCTGCTCGGCCACATGAGCGGCCCAGATGCACCGGATGGGTCCTACGACATGCTGCTCGAAATCGGCGATAGCGTCATGACCCATCGCCGCCGTTACAACGTGAATACAGCCGCGCTGACGGTAATGGACCTGCTCGGTCTCGACCCGCTGAACCCGCGCTCCATTCTCTTCCAGCTCAACGAAATCCGCACCGAGGTGGAGCAGCTGCCAAACGCCTTCGTCAATGGTCAGATGTCGCCTTTTTACCGCGAGGTCATGCGGGTTCATTCCGGCCTTGCCGTCATGACCCCGGAAAACCTGTCACCCGCCATCTTCGTCCAGCTGGAGCAGGATCTCGAACACCTCTCAGACCTTCTTGCCCAGACATATCTTGGATAACCCATGCTCTACGACCTGACGCTGCACATGGGCTATATTTACGATACGCTGGCGTCAGGGGCCCGCCACATCATCCGCGTGATGCCGCTGTCCATTCCCGGCAGGCAAAGGCTGATCGCGGGTTCGCTCAGCGTCTCCCCCGCACCCGAAGAGCGCACGGTTTTCAACGATTTCTTCCAGCAAACCGCGACCTCGGTCTTTCTGCGGGCGTCGCATGACAAGCTGGACATCCGTATGCAAGCCCGCGTTTCGGTGGAAAGCACCTCACTGACGGCAGATTTTTCGCCCGAGCTTTCAAAGCTCCCGCGCGATCTCGCCACCGTCTGGTCGCTCGATGCGCAATCGCCTCACCATCTGGCAGGCATCAGCCCCCGTATCGGTGAAAACGCCGCCATTGCGGCTTACGCCCGCGAGACGATAAAGCCGGGCATGACGATCCGCGAAATTGCGCTGGCGCTGTGCAAACGCATCTACAAGGACTTCAAATATGATGGCGAGGCGACCACGGTGGATACGACACCAGCCGAAGCCTTCAAGCTGAAACGTGGCGTCTGCCAGGACTTCTCGCATATCATGATCTCGGCCCTGCGCAGCCTCGGCATTCCCGCGGGCTATGTCTCTGGCTTCCTGCGAACCATTCCGCCTGCGGGCAAGGAACGGCTGGAGGGTGCCGACGCCATGCATGCCTGGGTGCGTGTCTGGTGCGGTGAGGCAACGGGCTATATCGAACTGGACCCCACCAACGACATCGTTGCGGGCAACGACCACATCGTCGTGGGTTACGGACGCGACTATGCCGATATCGCTCCTGTCATCGGCGTCTTGAAAAGCTACGGCAACCAGCAGACCACACAGGCCGTGGACGTCATCCCCGTCAAGGCCTGACCGTCCCACAACGGTGCCAGCATCGTATCGGGATGGCGCACAGCCTCGTTTCACCACAGAAATCCGTCCCGTTTTGAACACTCGTTCAATTTGTCGATATTGCGTTAGGAAAATCTCCATCGCCTCGCAGTAGATGTGATGTCATCTCACGATCGAACAGGCGGACATGATGTTCAACGGTGCCGGAATGAAGACACGGATGCGGGCGCTGCTGGGCGACAGGCAGGGCAATTTCGCCATGATGACGGCCATAACACTGCCGCTCCTGATGGGCGTTGCAGGCGCAGGCCTCGAGCTCACCAAGGCCATGCAGGTCAAATCCGATCTTCAGAACGCAGCCGATGGCGCAACACTGTCCGCCGCCACCATGTTTCGCGAATCCGAGGGCGACAAAAGCGATGATGAGTTGAAGGCGCAGGGCAACAAGTTCATTGCAGGACAAAGCTTTGCGCAGGACCTGTCCGAGGTGGAGAAAAAAGCCTTGGACGCCAATATCAGCAGCGTCACCAAACGCACCGATACCGCCAAGGGCACCAATTTCCAGATTTCCACGACAATCAGCTACCAGATGCCGCTTAACCCTCTTCTCGGTCTCATCTGGGCAAAGTCGATGACCCTGAGCGCCACCAGCACATCGGAAAGCAGCGTCAACAACGGCGCGCCGCTGTCCATGTATCTGGTGCTGGACCGCTCGGGATCGATGTCGTTCAAGACCAACACGGTCGATAGAAGCAAGTATTCCTGTGCGAACTATGATGAGCTCAACTGGCCCAGTCCGATGAGCAGTAGCAGACCCTGTTACGTCAATAAAATGACGTCTTTGAAAACCGCCGTCAGCTATCTGGTGGACACGCTCAACAAATCAGATCCAACGCATCGGACAAATGGCTCGCCCGAATCCACCCTCGTGCGAACCGGCGCGATTGCCTACAACGACAAAAGTTCAATGCCACAAGCCCTGAACTGGGGCACGAGAAGGTCGAACACCTATATTCAGGCCCTGTCGGCCACAGGCGGAACGGATGCGAATGCCGCACTGACGGCAGCCTACGATGCTCTGAAATCCTCAAATCCGGCTGAGGCAAAGGCGCAAAAAGACAGCGGAAACAAATCCTTCCAGAGATTCATCGTCTTGATGACCGATGGTGAAATGACGGGGGACAGCGCAAGCTGGAACCCATCCGTCGATGCGGCGGTCCGCGCCACCTGCGTCAAAGCGAAAGCCGACGACATCAAGATCTTCACCGTTGCCTTCATGGCGCCCGTCAGAGGCAAATCGCTTCTCCAGTCCTGCGCCACCAGCGCCGACAACTATTACGCGCCGGAGAATATGGAAGAAATCGTCGCGGCCTTTGGCGATATCGCCAGAAAAGCCTCTGGAAACATCAGTCGTCTGACAAACTGAAATCCTCAACCGCCGTTTTACAGACCACGCAGACCACACCGGTTTGCGTGGTTTTTTCGTTATTTTCATACAACAAGCACATGCTTGTCGTAACACTCTAAAGTCATTCATACTTTCGACAAAACGGCTGTTGCCACAGACTGCTATCGATGCATAAATTGCCGGGATGACAGCCATGCCGATCGACAGAATCAGACACTATCCTCCCACCAAGGTGCTGACCGACCAATGATCAATAAACTCGAAACAAACGATCTTCCTCGCCCCGCGCCGCGCAGCTCGGAACCGGACGTTCTCGCCTCTGAAATCATCGAACGACTGACCTACCGCATCGGCAAGGACGTCAAGGTTGCAAAACCGCATGACTGGCTGACGGCCACCATTCTGGTCATTCGGGACCGCGTCATCGACAAATGGATGGAATCCACTCGTAAGGCCTATGCCACCGATTCCAAACGCGTTTATTATCTGTCGCTAGAATTCCTCATCGGCCGTCTGATGCGCGATGCCATCTCCAATCTCGGCCTGATGGGCGAAATCAAGGAGGCGCTGACGTCGCTCGGCGTCGATTACGATGTCATCGCCGGTCTGGAGCCGGATGCAGCGCTGGGCAATGGCGGTCTTGGCCGGCTTGCCGCCTGCTTCATGGAATCCATGGCAACCGTCGATATTCCCGCTTACGGCTATGGCATTCGTTACGTCCACGGCCTTTTCCGCCAGCAGATGGCCGATGGCTGGCAGGTGGAACTGCCCGAGACGTGGCTTGCCCACGGCAACCCTTGGGAATTCGAGCGTCGCGAAAGCTCCTATGAAATCGGTTTTGGTGGCTCGGTCGAAACCGTCGGCGGCTACGAAGACCCGGAGCGTTTCGTCTGGAAACCATCCGAGCGCATGATCGCCACCGCCTTCGACACGCCCGTGGTCGGCTGGCGCGGAACCCGCGTCAACACGCTGCGTCTGTGGTCGGCCCAGCCCATCGACCCGATTCTCCTCGACGCCTTCAACGCGGGCGACCACATCGGTGCGCTCCGGGAAAGCAACAAGGCGGAAGCCCTGACCCGCGTGCTTTATCCTGCCGACGCCAATCCGGCGGGCCAGGAACTGCGCCTGCGACAGGAATACTTCTTCTCGTCCGCTTCGCTGCAGGACGTCCTGCGCCGCCATTTGCAGCAGTACCCTGATTTCACCAACCTGCCGGACAAGGTGTCCATCCAGCTCAACGATACGCATCCAGCGATTTCCATTGCCGAAATGATGCGCCTTCTGTGCGATGTCCACGGACTGACATTCGATGAAGCCTGGACCCTGACGCGCGGCACGTTCTCCTATACCAACCACACGCTTCTGCCCGAAGCGCTGGAAAGCTGGCCGGTGCCGTTGCTGGAGCGCCTGTTGCCGCGCCATATGCAGATCATTTACGCGATCAACGCGCAGACGCTGGTCTTTGCCCGCAAGGAAAAGAAACTGGTCGACCAGCAGATCCGCTCCATCTCGCTCATTGAAGAAGGTGGCGAACGTCGCGTGCGCATGGGCAACCTCGCCTTCATCGGCTCCCATTCCATCAACGGCGTGTCGGCGTTGCACACGGAACTGATGAAGGAAACGGTGTTTTCCGACCTTCACATGCTCTACCCCGACCGCATCAACAACAAGACCAACGGCATCACCCCGCGCCGCTGGCTGATGCAGTGCAACCCCGGCCTCACAGGCCTCATTCGCCAGTCCATCGGTGACGAATTTCTGGATGACGCGGAAAAGCTGGTGGCGCTCGATCGCTTTGCAGAGGATGCAGGCTTCCGTGAAAAGTTTGCCGAAATCAAACGTCAGAACAAGGTCCGCCTTGCCAATCTGGTGGCGCAACGCATGGGCATCCGTGTCGATCCCTCGGCCATGTTCGACATCCAGATCAAGCGCATCCACGAATACAAGCGTCAGCTTTTGAACCTGATCGAGGCCGTGGCCCTTTACGATCAAATTCGCTCTCGCCCGGAACTGGACTGGGTGCCGCGCGTTAAGTTCTTCGCGGGCAAGGCGGCACCGAGTTATCACAATGCCAAGCTCATCATCAAACTGGCAAACGATATAGCGCGTGTCATCAACAACGACCCGGCGGTTCGCGGGCTTCTGAAAGTCGTTTTCATTCCGAATTACAATGTGTCCCTCGCAGAAATCATGGTTCCAGCAGCAGATCTTTCAGAACAGATTTCGACCTCTGGCATGGAGGCGTCAGGCACCGGCAATATGAAATTCGGTCTGAATGGCGCACTCACTATCGGCACGCTGGACGGTGCCAATGTCGAAATGCTGGAGCATGTCGGCGCGGAAAACATCATGATTTTCGGCAAGACAGCACAGGAAGTGTCCGAGGCGCGCTCCGAGGGCCACAATCCGCGCGCTATCATCGAAAATTCCGCCGAACTGTCGCAAGCCCTGTCATCCATCGCATCCGGCGTGTTTTCGCCAGATGACCCATCGCGCTTTGCCGGACTGATGGACGGCATCTACAACAATGACTGGTTTATGGTCGCTGCAGACTTCGACGCTTACGCACAGGCACAGCGTGACGTCGATGCCATCTGGAGCGAACCGGCAAGCTGGTACGAAAAAACCGTACGCAATACGGCACGCATGGGCTGGTTCTCGTCCGACAGGACGATCCGGCAATATGCGTCCGAAATCTGGAGAGCCTGATGAAAAAACCGCTCAATTCTGCCGAAGAGAAAAAGACTGGCACCATCGCTAAGGCTGAGATCGAGGCAATCAAGAGCGGTTTGCATTCCAACCCCTTTGCCGTCTTGGGCGTCCACCAGACGCCGGACGGCTTTGTGGCCCGCTGCTTCATTCCCGGTGCGGAAGAAGTCACCGTCATGGCGCTCGATGGCTCGGTCGCGGGGGAATTGACCCGCACCGACGCCGACGGTTTCTTCGAAGGTGCCATTACCCTGTCCAAACGTCAGCCCATTCGTTATCGCGCGCTGCGCGACGACGCGGAATGGGCGGTGACGGATCCCTACAGTTTCGGTCCGGTTCTTGGGCCTATGGACGATTACCTCGTTCGAGAAGGCTCACACCTTCGACTGTTCGACAAGATGGGTGCACATCCGCTCAAGCTCGAAGGTGTTGAAGGCTTCCATTTCGCCGTCTGGGCACCCAATGCCCGGCGCGTGTCGGTGGTGGGTGATTTCAACAATTGGGATGGCCGCCGCCACGTCATGCGCTTCCGCAAGGACACCGGCATTTGGGAAATCTTCGCGCCGGATGTTTATGCTGGCTGTAGCTACAAGTTTGAAATCATCGGCCCACACGGCGAATTGCTGCCGCTGAAAGCAGACCCCTATGCCCGCCGCGCCGAATTGCGTCCAAAGAACGCCTCCATCACCACGCCTGAACTCGTGCAGGAATGGGATGACGATGCGCATCGCAAGCATTGGGCCAGCATCGACCAGCGCCGCCAGCCCATCACCATCTACGAGGTTCACGCCTCATCGTGGCAATATGGCGAAAATGGCGCGTTTCTGACATGGGATGAACTGGCCGCACGCCTCATTCCCTACTGCGCCGACATGGGCTTCACCCACATCGAATTCATGCCGATTTCCGAGCATCCCTACGATCCGTCCTGGGGATACCAGACAACCGGCCTATATGCGCCCACCGCGCGCTTCGGCGAGCCGGAAGGCTTTGCCCGCTTCGTCAACGGCGCGCATAAGGTCGGCATCGGCATTCTCCTGGATTGGGTTCCCGCCCACTTCCCGGTTGATGAGCACGGCCTGAAATGGTTCGATGGGTCGGCCCTGTATGAACATGCCGATCCTCGTCAGGGCTTCCACCCCGACTGGAACACCGCGATCTACAATTTCGGGCGTGTCGAGGTCATGTCCTACCTCATCAACAACGCGCTCTATTGGGCCGAAAAATTCCATCTCGATGGTCTGCGCGTGGATGCGGTCGCCTCGATGCTCTACCTCGATTATTCCCGCAAGGAAGGCGAGTGGGTACCCAACGAATATGGTGGGCGCGAGAACCTTGAATCCGTGCGTTTTCTCCAGCAGATGAACACGCTTATCTATGGCAACCACCCAGGTGTCATGACCATTGCCGAGGAATCCACCTCGTGGCCGAAGGTGTCGCAGCCGGTGCATGAGGGCGGGCTGGGCTTCGGTTTCAAGTGGAACATGGGTTTCATGCACGACACGCTGAGCTACTTCCAGCGCGAGCCCGTGCACCGCAAGTTCCACCATCAGGAGCTCAGCTTCGGCCTGCTCTACGCCTTCAGCGAAAACTTCGTGCTGCCGATTTCACACGACGAAGTGGTGCACGGCAAGGGCTCGATGATTGCCAAGATGCCAGGCGACGACTGGCAGAAATTCGCCAATCTGCGCGCCTACTACGCTTTCATGTGGGGTTACCCCGGCAAGAAGCTCCTGTTCATGGGACAGGAATTTGCGCAATGGAGCGAGTGGAACGAAAAGACCTCTCTCGACTGGAACCTGCTGCAATATCATATGCATGAGGGCATGCGCCGCCTCGTTCGCGACCTGAACTTCATGTACCGCTCCAAGGGTGCGCTGCATGCGCGCGATTGCGAGCCGGAAGGCTTCCAGTGGCTGATTGCCGATGACCACGAGAATTCGGTTCTGGCCTGGCTGCGCCTCGCACCGGGTGAAAAGCCGGTCGCGGTTATCTCCAATCTGACGCCTGTCTACCGGGAGAATTTTTACGTGCCTCTGCCGACAGCCGGTCGCTGGCGCGAAGTGCTGAACACCGATGCCGAGATCTATGGCGGCACCGGCAAGGGCAATGGCGGACGCGTGCAGGCGGTCGATGCAGGCGGCCAGGTCGGCGCGACACTGACACTGCCGCCGCTCGCCGTGATCATGCTCGAGCTTGAATAAAACAGGCGCCGAACACACAATCGGCGCTTTGCTATTATGGGAACAGACGACATTTTTTCGGGAGGATTGCTATGAGTGAGAAAAGAGTTCAACCGCTGGCACGTGATGCGATGGCCTATGTGCTTGCTGGCGGCCGCGGCAGCCGCCTGAAGGAGTTGACGGACCGGCGCGCCAAGCCGGCCGTCTATTTCGGCGGCAAGGCCCGCATCATCGATTTCGCGCTGTCGAATGCGCTCAATTCCGGCATTCGCCGCATCGGCGTCGCCACACAGTACAAGGCTCACTCGCTCATCCGCCACCTTCAGCGCGGCTGGGACTTCTTCCGCCCGGAGCGTAACGAGAGCTTCGATATTCTGCCCGCCTCCCAGCGCGTATCCGAAACGCAATGGTATGAAGGCACCGCCGACGCGGTCTATCAGAACATCGATATCATCGAGCCCTATGGCCCCGAATACATGGTCATTCTGGCCGGCGACCACATCTACAAGATGGACTATGAATACATGCTGCAACAGCATGTGGATTCCGGTGCAGACGTCACCATCGGTTGCTTGGAAGTGCCTCGCATGGAAGCCGTCGGTTTCGGCGTCATGCACGTCAACGAGAAGGATGAAATCATCGATTTCATCGAAAAGCCCGCCGACCCTCCGGGCATTCCCGGCAATGAGGATATGGCGCTTGCCTCCATGGGCATCTACGTCTTCCACACCAAGTTCCTGATGGAGTGCCTGCGCCGCGACGCCGCCGACCCCAACTCCAGTCGCGATTTCGGCAAGGACATCATTCCCCATATCGTGCGTCACGGCAAAGCGGTTGCGCATCGTTTTGCGGCTTCCTGTGTGCGCTCCGATTTCGAAAACGGCCCCTACTGGCGCGACGTCGGCACGATCGACGCCTACTGGCAGGCCAACATCGACCTGACAGACATCGTGCCCGACCTCGACATCTACGACAAGTCATGGCCGATCTGGACCTATGCGGAAATTCTGCCGCCCGCCAAATTCGTACATGATGATGATAAGCGCCGTGGTTCGGCTACTTCGTCTGTTGTTGCGGGCGACTGCATCATCTCAGGCTCGTCCCTTAACCGCAGCCTGTTGTTCACAGGCGTCAGGGCCAATTCCTATTCGCGTCTGGAAGATGCCGTCGTGTTGCCGAGTGTGAAGATCGGTCGCCACGCGCAACTCAGCAAAGTGGTGATTGACCATGGCGTGGTCATTCCCGAAGGGCTGATCGTGGGCGAGGACCCGGAACTGGATGGCAAGCGTTTCCGCCGCACGGAAAGCGGCATCTGCCTGATAACCCAATCGATGATCGACAAGCTGGATTTGTAGACCTCATGAATGTTCTTTCGGTTGCGTCCGAAGTCTATCCACTCATCAAGACAGGGGGGCTCGCCGATGTTGCTGGCGCGCTTCCCATCACGCTCAAGAAATTCGGCGTTACCACCCGCACGCTCATTCCGGGTTACCCGGCGGTCAAGTCTGCATGTCCGGATGCCGTGAAGATCGCCGAGATTGACCTGCTTGGCGAACATGCCGATATTCTGGAGGCACATCACGAAGGTCTGGACCTTCTGATTGTCGATGCCCCCGCCTATTACGATCGCCCCGCCGGCCCCTATCTGGACTCGACAGGCAAGGATTTCGCCGACAACTGGAAGCGATTCGCCGCCCTGTCCTATGCGGCGGCGGAGATTGCCATCGGCAAGCTGCCCGGCTGGAAACCGGACCTGATGCACGCCCATGACTGGCAGGCCGCCATGGCCCCGGTCTATATGCGCTACGCCGAAACGCCTGAAATTCCGAGCATTCTCACCATCCACAACATTGCCTTCCAGGGCCAGTTCGGCGCCAATATCTTCAGCCAGCTGGGCTTGCCCGCGCATGCCTTCAACACCGAAAGCATCGAATATTACAACGACATCAGCTTCCTGAAGGGTGGCGTCCAAACCGCAACGGCCATTACCACCGTCAGCCCGTCCTACGCCGAAGAAATTCTCACGCCAGAATTCGGCATGGGGCTGGAAGGTGTTATCAGAAGCCGCGCTCATGTCATGCACGGCATCGTCAACGGCATCGATGCCGAGGTCTGGGACCCGGCAAGCGACCACCTGATCAACCACAATTATTCCTCCGCCAATCTCAAGCTGCGAGCGCTGAATAAACTTGCCGTTGCCAGCCATTTCCGCATCGATCAGGACAGCGGGCCACTGTTTTGCGTCATCTCGCGGCTGACCTGGCAAAAGGGCGTCGATCTCGTCAGCGAAGTCGTTGATGACATCGTCGCCATGGGCGGTCGTCTGGTCGTTCTGGGTGCTGGCGAAATCTCGCTGGAAGGTGCGCTTCTGGCAGCGGCCTCGCGTCATCCGGGCCGCGTCGGCGTCGCCATCGGTTATAACGAACCGCTGTCTCACCTCATGCAGGCGGGCTGCGATGCCATCATCATCCCCTCGCGTTTCGAGCCCTGCGGCCTGACCCAGCTTTACGCCCTGCGCTATGGCTGCATTCCGGTCGTGGCACGCAATGGCGGGCTGAACGATACGGTCATCGATGCCAACCATGCCGCCATCGCTGCCAAGGTCGCGACCGGCGTGCAGTTTTCCTCCATCACCGCCGACGGGCTGCGGCATGCCATTCGCCGCACCGTGCGCTTCTACCGCGAACCAAAATTATGGACGCAAATGCAGAAGCAGGGCATGAAATCGGACGTTTCCTGGGAAAAAAGTGCAGGGCTTTATGCCCAGCTTTATGCCCAGCTCATTTCGAAAGGCCAATAAATGACGATCACCACTGTTCAGACAAAACCATTTCAGGATCAGAAACCTGGCACGTCGGGCCTTCGCAAGAAAGTGCCTGTGTTTGCGCAGGAAAACTATGCGGAAAACTTCATCCAGTCGATCTTCGACAGCCTGGAAGGCTTTGCGGGGCAGACGCTGGTGATCGGCGGCGATGGCCGCTATTACAATCGCGACGTCATCCAGAAGACGGTCAAGATGGCAGCCGCAGCCGGTTTCGGCAAGGTTCTGGTCGGTCAGGGCGGCATTCTCTCGACGCCTGCAGCATCCAACATCATCCGCAAATACAAGGCGTTCGGCGGCATCGTTTTGTCGGCCAGCCACAATCCCGGCGGCCCCAACGAAGACTTCGGCATCAAGTATAATATCGGCAATGGTGGCCCGGCTCCCGAAAAGATCACCGATGCCATTTTCGCCCGCACCAAGGCCATCGAGACCTATTGCATCTCCGACGCAGCCGATATCGACCTCGACACGATCGGCACCTGCGACGTTGACGGCATGACCGTTGAGGTCATCGATCCCGTTGCCGATTACGCGACCCTCATGGAAGAGCTGTTCGATTTTTCCGCCATCCGTAACCTCATCGCCGGTGGCTTCAAAGTCGTGGTCGACAGCATGAGCGCCGTCACCGGCCCCTACGCTGTCGAGATCATCGAAAAGCGCCTGGGTGCGCCCGCGGGATCGGTGCGCAATTCCGTACCGCTTCCCGATTTCGGCGGCCACCATCCCGACCCCAACCTCGTCCACGCCAAGGACATGTATGACGATGTGATGAGCGCCGATGGCCCGGATTTCGGCGCGGCCTCGGATGGCGATGGCGACCGCAACATGGTGGTCGGCAAGGGCATGTTCGTGACGCCGTCCGATAGCCTTGCCATCATCGCTGCCAACGCCACGCTGGCGCCCGGCTATGCCGCTGGTATTTCCGGCATTGCCCGTTCCATGCCGACAAGTGCCGCCGCTGACCGCGTGGCCGAAAAGCTCGGTATCGGCATGTACGAGACGCCGACGGGCTGGAAGTTCTTCGGAAATCTGCTGGACGCCGGCAAGGTCACCGTTTGCGGTGAAGAAAGCTTCGGCACCGGCTCCAACCATGTGCGCGAAAAGGACGGTCTCTGGGCCGTGCTGTTCTGGCTGAATATCGTCGCTGCTCGCAAGGAGAGCGTCAAGGACATCGTGACGAAGCATTGGGCCGAATATGGCCGCAACTACTATTCGCGCCACGACTATGAAGAGGTCGATAGCGATGCCGCCAACACGCTGGTCTCGATCCTGCGCGAAAAACTCGCAACCCTTCCCGGCACCACCTACGGCGCGTTGAAGGTCAAAGCTGCCGATGATTTCGCTTATAATGATCCGGTCGATCAGTCGGTCAGCAAAAATCAGGGCATTCGCATCCTCTTCGAGGGCGGCTCCCGCATCGTCATCCGTCTGTCGGGCACCGGCACGGCGGGCGCAACGCTCCGCCTCTACGTCGAGCGCTACGAAGGAGACGCATCGCGCCACAATATCGAGACGCAGGAGGCTCTGGCCGACCTGATTTCGGCAGCCGATGCGATTGCGGGCATCAAGAAGCACACCGGGCGCGATGCTCCGACGGTGATTACCTGACAGTTTGCCAGGGCACTGGGTGGGCTTACCCCCTCTGCCCTGCCGGGCATCTCCCCCTCAGGTGGGGAGATCGGCTGGGCGCGACGACAGCACTTAAATCTCGACAGTCAATATGGCCGAAAGGGTGCGGCGATTCGATCTCCCCACCTGTGGGGGAGATGTCCGGCAGGACAGAGGGGGGTAGGCCCACCCACAAACCTTAAACGCGGACCCAACCCTAACGAACGGACCCCTGAATGCCAAACCCTACCGTCCCTCCCCTCGGCGCCAACCCCACGGAAAACGGAACGGCATTCTGCGTCTACTCCCGCCACGCCTCACACATAGACCTTTGCCTCTTCGACCCCACCGGCAACATCCAGACCACCCGCATTCCCATGCAGCGTGGGGAAAACGACATTCACCACATCACCACGGACGCACCCCCCGGCACCCGGTATGGCTTTCGCGCCGATGGCATCTACGCGCCCGACCACGGCCTGTGGTTCGACCCCTCGAAACTCCTGCTCGATCCCTATGCCACGCAGATCGACCGACCGTTCACCCATGATCCAGCCCTGTTGACATTTGGCACAGACACCGCATCGATCATGCCGAAGGCCATCGTTTCGCAGTACCAGCCGGTCAAGCGCCAGCCACCCTTGTTTTCGCCGGGCGGCCTCATCTACGAAATCGCCGTCAAGCCCTTCACCATGCTGCACCCGGATGTGCCAGAAGCCACCAAGGGAACGGTGGCCGCTCTCGCCCACCCGGCTATCATCGCTCATCTCAAAAACATCGGCGTCGATGCCATCGAACTCATGCCGATCACCGCCTGGATCGATGAGCGTCACTTGCCGCCGCTTGGCCTGACCAACGGCTGGGGCTACAACCCGGTCGGCTTCATGGCTCTCGATCCGCGCCTGTGCCCCGGCGGCATCAAGGAACTGCGCGAGACGGTGGCGACCCTCCACGACAATGGCATCGGCGTTATCCTCGATCTCGTCTTCAACCACACCGGCGAAAGCGACCACTTCGGCTCGACGCTTTCCCTGCGCGGGTTGGATAACCTCACCTATTACCGCCATTTACCCGATGATCCCGGCACACTGGTCAATGATACCGGCACAGGCAACACGGTCGCCTGCGACCACAGCCAGGTCCGCCAACTGATCGTTGATACGCTCAGGCACTTCGTGGCGCATGCCGGTATCGATGGCTTCCGGTTCGATCTTGCGCCCATTCTTGGCCGGACGTCAACCGGCTTCGACGCTACCAGCGAAACACTTGCCGCCCTCCATACCGATCCCTTGCTGCACGACCGCGTGATGATTGCAGAACCCTGGGACATCGGTCCCGGCGGTTACCAGCTCGGCAATTTCCCGGAAAACTTTCTTGAATGGAACGATCGCGCCCGCGACGACCTGCGCCGGTACTGGCGTGGAGACGCCTCGACGACTGGCGCGCTCGCCGATGCGCTGGCTGGCTCCTCGCCCGTCTTTTCCCGCCACGACAGAACCGAAACCCGCAGCGTCAACTTCCTTGCCGCCCACGATGGTTTCACCCTGTTCGATCTCGTGTCCCATGCCCACAAACACAACGAGGCCAACGGCGAAGACAACCGCGATGGCCACAACGAAAATTACTCCTGGAACAATGGCGTCGAAGGCGCGACGGATGACAAGGCCATCCTTACGGCCCGTATCAACGACGTCAAATCCATGCTTTCAACGCTTTTTGCCACGCGCGGCACGATCATGCTGACGGCCGGTGACGAAGGTGGACGCAGCCAGCAGGGCAACAACAATGCCTATTGTCAGGACAACGCGGTCACCTGGGTCGATTGGTCAGCACTTTCGCCAGAACTGATCGAGCACACGGCGTTCCTGTCCAGTCTGCGAAAGCGCTTCGGTGCTTTCAGCGAGATGCATTTCTTCTCGCCCCACACCGACGACATCTGCTGGCTGTCGCCGTCCGGAGAACCGATGACCGCAACGAACTGGGAAAACCCGCAAGGCACCCCGCTCGCCGTTATCGTCAAAACCCATGATACCACGACCGATGAACCGGCCCGGCTGGCCATCCTGTTTAACCGAACTGGCGCCGTCGTGCCGTTTTCGCTTCCCGGCGAGGGCTGGCAAGCCATCGGCACGGATTTCGGCAATCCCGCCCACCTGCCAGCCCGTTCGGTGGTGTTCTATCTGAAGCCTTGAATGCTGCATTGCAAAAAGGCCATTGTTCTTTAGGCCCGCCGCTGTAGAGTTCGGCACGTCACCGTGCTCAAACGTCCTGTCTTCGCGAGGAAACATGCCCAAGGAAATTTCTCTGGCTGACGTTAAGGATCTCGTCGGCTCCGAGGTTGGCGTATCGGACTGGATCACCGTTGATCAGCCGATGATCGACGCCTTCGCCAAGGCGACGCTCGACGACCAGTTCATCCACACGGACCCGGAACGCGCCGCCGCCGAAAGCCCCTTCGGCGGCACCATCGCACACGGTTTCCTGACGCTCTCGCTGCTTTCGGCCATGAATTACAGCGCCCTGCCCAAAATCCGCGAACAGACCATGGGCATCAATTACGGCTTCGAAAAACTCCACTTCGTCGCCCCCGTCAAAAGCGGCGCCCGCATCCGCGGCCACTTCACGCTCGCAGAAGCCCGCTTCCGCGGCGGCGCAATGCTGATGAACACCTATGACGTGACGGTGGAAATCGAAGACGAAAAGAAACCGGCACTGACGGCGCGGTGGACAACGATCAGCCAGTTCAACCCGGAAGACAGGCCGGAAGACTGAGCGTCAAACGATTGAAGGCTTTGGCCCGCCATGAACGTTCAAAATTTCTGGAACCAATGCCTCATCCATCTGCATGGCTTGTGCACAGTCGCCAAGCCATTTGACATCACGAATGGCATCGACTGCACTCTCATAGGCGCGATCCACCGTCTCGCCGTAGGCAAGACGGGCTTTTTTCCAAGATGACGGCGGAATATCACCCCAGCGTGAGATCATCATCGACAGATCGATAATATCACGGCTGCGCACAGCGCGGTCAGGCCAACGGTCAGCGTTTGCAAGCAGCTTTTCCGCAAACATGTCGCTCCGCGCCAAGACTGGAATGCCATAGCGCTCGTCCATGGCGCCAGATAACGCGATACGCGCTTCACGAACGATTTCGAACTTTATCCTGACATCGCCGGCCTGAACGAATGTGCGTATCCCATATTGATCACTTTGAAGATCACGCAGCGCGCTAACTTTGGCACCAGGCTTGGTCAACGCTGTAAAACCATCAACCCATACCGACTCACGCAGTTTTCGATATCCTTTTTGCGATGAGCAGAGAAAATCGACATCCACGCTCTCACGGTATTCATCGAGCTCGAGTGCAATTGCAGTGCCGCCTCCAAAATAGCAATCAGCCTCCCTGAACAATGCGCCGTTCAACGCATGAAGAACCGCCAAGACTGCATTGTGGTGCGGACGGCGAAACAGAAGCAATTGTTAAGCCGCCACGAGCAATGGCCCGTGCTCCTTTATAAGGTCTTGCAGCAAAGCCATTTCCTCCGTCGTCAGCACGTCTTGATCCACAAACCGCCAGTTCCGTTCGTAGAGGGAAAATGCCTCTCCGCTGTCCAGAACCACGTCGTCGGCACGGTTCCAGCAGAGCGTTCTTAGCTGTGGATATTGATTGACCTGAACCTGCATCGGACGGCCTCCTCTTCAGAAGATATATACGCGATGCTCCTCAATCTTTCCAGTCCGCCGACGATCATGCATTGCGCACAACGTTTTGCTCACCAAAACGGGAACCTAGTCCCCCTTTCTGCGTTCAATGCAACACATTGCATGGGGGACGATTCAATGGCGCAAAATGTGACTCAACCCGACGACTCCGCTGAGCCGCAAACCGAACTCAAACGCGTCATCGGCCCAGGGCTTTTGCTGCTGTTCATCGTGGGCGATATCCTCGGCACGGGCATCTATGCGCTGACCGGTCAGGTAGCAGCAGAGGTCGGTGGCGTTGTCTGGCTGCCTTTCCTCATCGCCTTCGGCGTCGCGCTTCTGACTGCCTGCTCATATCTCGAATTGGTGACGAAATATCCGAAAGCAGCAGGTGCCGCACTGTATACGCACAAGGCGTTCGGCGTGCATTTCATCACATTTCTCGTCGCCTTTACCGTCATGTCGTCGGGTGTGACATCCGCCTCCACCGCCTCGCGCGCCTTCGCCGCCAACTTCACGACGGTGACGGGCTTTGATTTCGGCGCTTTCGGTGTCACCGGCGTTGCCATCACCTTCATCGCCGCCATCGCGCTCATCAATTTCCGGGGCGTCGGGGAAAGCGTGAAGATGAATGTTGTCCTGACCATCGTTGAACTGACCGGCCTTCTCATCATCATCGGCATTGGCTTCTGGGCCATCGGCAACGGCCAGGGCGATGTATCACGCGTCTGGACCTTCGAGCCTGCGGGAGATCACGGCGTTATCTGGTCAGTGGTTGCGGCCACGACGCTCGCCTTCTTCGCCATGGTCGGCTTCGAGGACTCAGTCAATATGGCCGAGGAATGCAAGCAGCCCTCGCGCATCTTCCCGAAGGTGCTGCTGGGCGGCCTCGTAATCACCGGCATCATCTACATTCTGGTCGCGATATCGGCCATCACCCTCGTCTCGGCGTCCGACCTTGGTGAAGGTGAAACACCACTGCTGAAGGTCGTCGCCGCTGGCGCACCGAACTTCCCTATCGGCATTTTCGGCATCATCACCATGTTTGCCGTCGCCAATTCCGCGCTCATCAACATGATGATGGCCAGCCGCCTGATCTATGGCATGAGCCGCGAAGGCGTGCTGCCCGCAGCGCTGGGCAAAGTCCACAAGGGCCGCCAGACACCCTACGTCGCCATTGTCTTCACCTCGATCATCGCCATCGGCCTCATCGCCTTTGCAGGCGGCGTCCCGGCACTCGGCGGCACCACCGCGCTGCTTCTGCTCGGCGTGTTCACCATCGTGAACATCGCGGTTCTCGTGCTTCGCAAGGACAAGGTTGCCCACAAACACTTCCGCACGCCGACCATCCTGCCGATCATCGGCGCCATCAGCTGCTTCTTCCTCGTCGGCCCATGGACGGGGCGAGACATGGTGCAGTACTCGATTGCGGGCGTGTTATTGCTGATCGGCGTAGCGCTGTGGGCGGCAACGGTTGGGTTCATGAAGATGCAGCAGAAGGCGGCTTGAAATCAGCGGTTGCGGTGTCAACCTTTGGAAAAACATTCGGCTCAGGGTAAAGTGAAACGACGCATGGATTTCTGCACCATTTGGTGCTAGATATATCTCATAAACCCGTGCCACTTCTGAGCAGGATGCTGATATGCGGTCAACGATCAATCTTGATGACACCCTTCTGGATCGGGCAAAATCACTGACGGGCACGAACGAAACAGCTGCCCTGGTTCGGCAGGCATTGGAGACGCTGATCCGGATCGAATCCGGCAAGCGCCTCATTGCGCTCGGAAGTTCAATGCCTCACGCGGAGGCAGCCCCCCGCCGCCGGGGCGATACGACGAAGTGATACTGGTAGACACGTCCATCTGGATTGATCATTTTCGTCACCATGATGACGAATTACGGAAGATCATCGAGGCGGATAACCTTCTCTGTCACCCCGCCATCATTGGCGAGCTGGGGCTCGGCAGTCTTCGCAACCGCAATGATGTGATAACGTTTTTGGCTGCCCAACAAGAGGTACTCGTCGCGACCCACGATGAAGTCATGGTCATGATCGACCGGCATTCGCTCTTCAGCATGGGTATTGGCTACACCGACGCAAACCTGCTTGCATCGACGCTGATTGACACCAGAGCCGTCTTGTGGACCAGAGACAAGCGATTGGCGGCTGCGGCACAAAAAGCGGGCGCAGCACTGTACAAACCCAAAACTTCATCCAATTAGGCCTCAAGCATCCCGCGCGCCCTCGTCCAGCAATCCGAACACATACTCCGCAAACGAGCGCCAGCATTCCACCCGGAACGTATCGTCCGTCACGCGCAAAAGCACAACTTCGGCCTTGCCGAACAGCGTGCGCGAGCAAGCACCAACCGGGAATGCTGCAAGCGACAGATCCTGCGGGCAGCCCGCGTTCAACGTGGCTTCCGCGCCATCCCCCGAAACGGTGATGGCCACGTTGCGGTGGGAGACGTCGGTGGCGGAATGAGGGGCGGAGACGGTCGCGCAGGCGTCCATCAGGTTGCTCTCGCCCTGATCGATCACCAGCCATTCGTCCGGCCCGAGCCAGAGCGCAGCCCGCAAGGCTGATGTGGTGGAGGTTTTCGGGGTCTGCGGCAGACTGATATCAAGCGCTTGCGAAAGCTCGGTCACCGCATCCGCCTTGGCCCGCAGCGACAGCCGGTAAGCGGGTGCCGCGACCTTGATGGAGACATTTGCGGAGCCAGCGCGGGCGCCGTCCAGAACCAGTGTACGGTTTGCCAGATCAGCCATTGATGCGGCCTCCTTCCTTGTCGAAGAACACCATGTCCGTCACCTCCACTGCAATCGTCTTGTCGGCCAGCGGAATGTAAAGCGTTTCGCCCATCCGCGCCCGGCCCCCGGCCACCAGCCCGAAGGCGATGGAACGGCCGAGATTTTCCGACCAGTAGGATGATGTGACGTGCCCCAGCATCGTCATCGGCTTCGGCTGGTTCGGATCGGCCACGATCTGCCCGCCCTCTTCCGGCACGTCATGCGGATTTTTCGGCAACAGGCCCACCAGTTGCTTGCGGCCATCGCGCACCAAATCCGGGCGCTGAAGCCCGCGAATACCGACGAAATCCGTCTTCTTCCTGGAAACCGCCCAGCCAAGCCCCGCATCGTCAGGGGTCATCGTGCCGTCGGTGTCCTGACCGACGATGATATAGCCCTTTTCGGCCCGCAGAATATGCATGGTTTCGGTGCCATAGAGGCAACCGCCGACGGCTTGCGCGCGCTCCGCAATCTCTTTCCAGACGGTAGGGCCGAAATCCGCGGGCACGTTGATTTCGAAACCCAGTTCGCCCGTAAACGATACGCGGAACAGCCGTGTCGCCACGCCGCAGATCGTACCCTCGGCAATCGCCATATGCGGGAAGGCTTCAGGCGAAAGATCGATGCCCTCCACAAGCGGCGCAATCACCTCACGCGCCTTGGGCCCCTGCACGGCAATCACAGCCCATTGTTCGGTGGCCGATGTCAGCCAGACGTTGAGATCAGGGAATTCCGTCTGGAGATAGTCTTCCATGTGCTGCAACACGCGCGGCGCACCGCCTGTTGTCGTCGTCACATGGAAACGGTCTTCCGCCAAGCGTCCCACCACGCCGTCATCGTAAACGAAACCGTCTTCGCGGGTCATGATGCCGTAGCGGCAGCGGCCGGGTTTCAGCGTATCCCAGGCATTGGTGTAAAGCAGGTTGAGGAACTTGGCCGCATCAGGCCCGACAACCTCGATCTTGCCCAGTGTTGACGCATCGAAAACGCCCACCGCTGCGCGCACCGTCCTGCATTCGCGGTTCACCGCCTGGTGCATGTCTTCACCGGCGCGCGGATAGAACCATGCGCGCTTCCAGTTGCCCACGTCTTCGAAGGCGGCACCTGCCGCCTCTTCCAGTGCATGCATCGGCGTCTTACGGGCGGGGTCGAACAGCGTGCCGCGGGAATGCCCCACCAGCGTGCCGAAAGTGACAGGCGTATAGGGCGCACGAAATGTCGTCAGCCCTACCTTCGGCAGATCACGACCCAACGTTTCGGAGGCGATGGCCAGACCATGCATGTTGGACATCTTGCCCTGGTCCGACGCCATACCATTGGTGGTAAAGCGCTTGATATGCTCGATAGAATGCATGCCTTCGCGCACCGCAAGGCGGATATCCTTGGCGCAGACATCATGCTGGAAGTCGATGAAGGCTTTGACATTGTCGCCTTCGCCCGCCCCTTCGCCAGCGCCAATCATTCCACCGGTCCAGGCATGCGCATTGTGGCCGGAAAACTCCACCGTGCCGCCGCCAGCGGCAGCAGCCTCGGCAATCAGGGCACCCAGATCATCCGTGCCATTACAGGCACCGACGGAGATGCAATCCTGCACATGCACATCGGGGAGAAAACGCTGGTTCTCAGCATCATATGTCAGCTTGCCACGTGATTGCGAGAACAGATGCACAGACGGCGTCCAGCCCGCTGACACCACCAGCGCATCGACCTTGATCTTGCGTTTGGAAGACCCGCCATTGCGCCCGACGGTGATGGAGGACACGCGCAAACGCCCCAACGTATTGTAAACACTGTGGCCAGCGAGCACCTCGATACCCAGCGCCCGCGCCTCGTCCAGAAGCTTCGCGTCCGGGTTGGTGCGGCAATCCACGATAGCGGCAATCGTCACACCTGCCCGCTTCAGATCGAATGCGGTTTCATAGGCGCTGTCATGGGCGGTATAGACACCCACAGTGTGACCCACCGTCACGCCGTAATGGTTGAGATAGGTGCGCGCCGCCGATGCCAGCATGATGCCCGGCCGGTCATTATTGGCAAACACCATGTGCCGCTCGATAGCACCCGTGGCCAGCACCACCTTTTTCGCCCGCACCTGCCACAGCCGCTCGCGCGGCGCATGTCCCGGTGTCGCCAGATGGTCGGTCACGCGCTCTGCCAGCGCTATGAAATTATGATTGTAGTAGCCGAACACGGTGGTACGCGTCAGCACCTCAACATTCGGCATGGCCTTCAACTCGGCGAGCACCTTCTGCGCCCACTCATAGCCGTTGATACCGTCGATGGTCGTGCCGGTATCGAAGCGAAGCGCGCCGCCAACCTCTCGATTTTCATCTGCCAGCATGACTTTGGCACCGGTTTTTGCTGCGGCAAGTGCCGCCGTCAACCCGGCGACGCCACCACCTGCCACCAGAACGTCGCAATGGGCATAACGGCTGGCGTATTGGTCTGCGTCACCTTCCTTGGGCGCGTTGCCCAGCCCAGCGGCACGGCGGATGATCGGCTCATAGAGTTTGTCCCACGCAGCCTTGGGCCACATGAAGGTCTTGTAGTAAAATCCCGCCACGAACAGCGGCGACAGGAAATCATTGACGGCACCGACATCGAAGGACAGCGATGGAAACCGGTTCTGCGAAGACACGATCGCCCCGTCGAACACTTCCTGCACCGTGGCGCGCACATTCGGCTGTTTGCGGCTGCTATCGCGTGACACGTCAATCAGCGCATTCGGCTCTTCAGGACCGGCGGAGAGAAACCCACGCGGACGGTGATATTTGAACGAGCGGCCGATCAGATGCACACCATTCGCCAGCAGCGCAGAGGACACCGTGTCACCCTGAAGCGCCGTGTAGATTTTGCCGTCGAAGGTAAAGCGCGCCGTGCGCGCCGGTGTCAGGCGGCCAGCGCCCTTGATGCGATAGGCGCCGCTCATCGGGCTGCTCCTTCATGTCCAGCGAGAATGGTGGCCTCATCCGGCTTCGGCTCGCCTGCCTTGTAGGTTAGGTGGATTTTGTCGGTCACCGAGTGGCGCGCCGCATTGAAGAAACGCCCACAGCCATGAATGTGCCGCCAGCGCTCGAACACCATGCCCTTGTCATTGTCGCGCATGAAGAAATATTCGGCGAATTCCTCGTCGGAAATGGCCGAAATATTTTCAGGCCGCGCAATATGCGCCTCCCCAGCCCAGCGGAACTCCAGCTCGGAACGCTCTTCTTCACAATAGGGACAACGGATCAGCAGCATGTTTTGCCTCAAAGAGAGCTTTCCGGAACGACCGTTCCGGCGGGTTGGTCACACAGGCGCTTTCCCATGGTGATGTAGGGAGATAGCCTGCCTATCAGGTCTTCAAAATTGGCATAGGGCCGGAATGCATCCCCGCGCCCGATATTGATCAACGCCATCGCCATGACATTGGTGTTTAGGTTGATCGCGAACACGTTCTCGCCGGGTGCACCCTTGGGCACGAAATAGACCAGACGCTCTCCCCCGCCCGGCACGCAGGACAGAAAACCCTCATCGGCCACAAAAGGCCAATTCGTCTCGCCCTGCGCTTTGCGGATCGTCTGCATACGCACGTCCTTGGCCTGCGGCATAAAGCCGTCGGCTCTCGCCGCACTCGCCGCAAAAACAGCAGCAAGAAGCGCGACCGCCCTTTTCAATGCGCCACCGCCGCCGCCGCCGCCTCATCGATTAGCCGTCCCGAACGGAACCGGTCCAGGTTGAGGCCTTCCGCCAGCTTGTGCGGCTCTCCGCGCGCGATGAGGTGCGCAAACAGATGCGCCGACCCGGGTGTCGCCTTGAACCCGCCCGTGCCCCAGCCGCAATTGAGGAACAGGTTCGGCACCGGCGTCACGCTCTGAATGGCGGAACGGTCCGGCGTATTGTCGGTAATGCCACCCCATTGGCGCATCATCTTCACGCGGCGGAAAATCGGGAACAGCTCGCAAATCGCATCCAGCGTGTGGGTAATGATCTGCAGACCACCGGTCTGGGAATAGGAATTATATTGGTCCGTCCCCGCACCAATCACCAGCTCTCCCTTGTCGGATTGCGAGATATAGGCATGCACCGTGTTGGACATCACCACGCAGGGGAAAATCGGCTTGAGCGGCTCCGACACCAGCGCCTGCAACGGATTGGAGGCCAGCGGTACCCGCACATCCGCCATCTTCATGACGACAGAGGAATGCCCCGCCGCCGAAACGCCGATCTTCTTGGCGCCGATAAAGCCGCGATTGGTCTCCACCCCCGTCACCGCTCCATCAGGCCCGCGCCGGATGGCGGTCACCTCGCAGTTCTGGATCACGTGAACGCCACGATCGGATGCCGCACGCGCATAACCCCAGTTCACGGCATCATGGCGCGCCGTGCCGCCCCGACGCTGCAAGGCCGCGCCGTTGATGGCGTAACGCGCATTGGCGGAAATATCGAGCGGTGGACAATAGGCCTTCGCCTGCTCCGGCGTCAGCCATTCATTGTCTATACCATAAAGACGGTTAGCATTGATGTGGCGCTTGAAAGACTGCTGGTCATGCACATTATGCGACAACATCATCACGCCGCGTGCCGAATACATCACATTATAATTGAGATCCTGACTTAAGCCTTCCCACAGCTTCAGGGAATGCTCGTAGATGTCCATGCTCTCTTCATAGAGATAATTGGAGCGGATAATGGTGGTGTTGCGCCCGCTGTTGCCGCCGCCGATCCAGCCTTTTTCCAGCACCGCAATATTGGTAATGCCGTGCTCCTTGGCCAGATAGTAAGCAGCACCCAGTCCATGCCCGCCACCACCGATAATGATGACATCGTATTCCTTGCGTCGTTCGGGGGAAGCCCACTGCGCATCCCAGCCCTTGTGCCCGCGCAAAGCCTCGCGAGCGACAGCGAAAACCGAATATTTGCGCATGGACGAACCACTCCTCAGATGACCGGATCACAGCTGCCGGCGTAAGTCAGAACATGACAAATCAATAAGCACAGTCATGTCCATTTTGCGACGCCGCGACAGACAGTATCGACATTGCAAGAAAGCCATGTCGAAAGGAGCCCGTAACCTCTTCACGCGTGTTACACGACAATCGTGGTACACCACGTCAGCGCTGCGGCAAATGACACGGCATCTGACATGGACCTGGACGATCGTTGATCAAGGTGGATCCATCTCGAAAACGCTCGGCAATCTCACCAGCAACCAGGGGTCAATGCCACAATTGACGGATGAGACCCCTAAAAACATGCGTTTCCCTCGGTGCATTTGCGTTAACGGCTGGACTTCGCAAAAATGATCTGATATTGCCCTTCACCAATCGCGCGGCCAAACGGCCAACCGAACGATTTTTTGTTTGCTTGCGAATGCCACTATTCACACGGCAAAATAACCAACCAAAGGAACGGGATTCACGTGCAGGTACTAGTCCGCGACAACAACGTTGATCAGGCGCTTCGCGCTCTTAAGAAGAAGATGCAGCGCGAAGGCATTTTCCGCGAAATGAAGATGCGTGATTTCTACGAGAAGCCTTCCCAGAAGCGCGCTCGCGAAAAGGCTGAGGCCGTTCGCCGCGTTCGCAAGCTGGCACGCAAGCGCATGCAGCGCGAAGGTCTGATTGCTGGTCCGCGCGCTCCGGCTCGCTGATAGGTCGTCTTTTAGACGTTTTTGTATGCTTATGGGGCGGGGGCGATTTTTTCGCCGCCGCTCTTTGAGTTTATGGCCATGGAACGGGCTTGCTAGAGGGAACCCAAATCGCATGAACGCTGTTGATCCCCGTGATTTTAGAAATCCGTTTTCAAGCGGTGTATCCCAGAGAGACAAAATGCGGTTTCGTTCTTCCCTGATCGTCTGTGGCCTTGTCGCCGCTTTGTCCGGCTGCGCCACCACCACGCAAACGAATGACGTTTTCCAGCTCGATCGCGCGCAGGGCTCGGCTGAAAACATCACATCGCTGACGTCCGTCATCAACGCCAATCCGCAAGATCCCGAAGGCTACAACGTCCGTGGCTCAGCTTACGGTCGCGCTGGCGATTCCAAGCGCGCCATCGCCGATTTCGAGCGCGCATTGCAGCTCAATCCGCGATTCTACCAGGCCTATGCCAACCGAGCGCTCGTCTACCGCAACAGCGGCCAGCAGAGCCAAGCGCTTCAGGATTACAACAGCGCGCTCCAGATCAACCCAAGCTATGATGTAGCGTTGATCGGTCGCGGTAATCTGTATCGCCAGACGGGCCGCGTCAACGAAGCCTTCAACGACTTCTCTGCCGCCATCAATCTGGATACGACAGACGGCCGCGCATGGCACAATCGCGGCCTGATCTATCAGTTGCGCAACCAGCACACACAGGCCATCGAGGACTTCTCGAAAGCCATCTCGTTGTCACCGAACTCGCCGGAGCCCTACAATGGTCGCGGCATCTCGTATGTCGCGCTGAATGACGACGAAAACGCCTTCGCCGACTTCAACCACGCGATTGCGCTCGATGGAAATCTGGCCGAGTCCTGGGCGAACCAGGCGCTGGTCTACGAGCGCCGTGGCGAAAAAGACAAGGCCGCCAAGTCCTATGGCCACGCCGCCCGTCTTGACCCCAAATACAAGCCCGCCGTGGATGGCCTTGCCCGCACACGCGGCGCCAGCGCTTCCTAAGCCGCATCGCTGCCATTTGATAGAAAAGCCGGACCCAGTCCGGCTTTTCGTTT
Source organism: Rhizobium skierniewicense (assembly GCF_014196515.1). Taxonomy (GTDB): domain Bacteria; phylum Pseudomonadota; class Alphaproteobacteria; order Rhizobiales; family Rhizobiaceae; genus Agrobacterium; species Agrobacterium skierniewicense. The sequence goes on from NZ_JACIDV010000005.1 coordinate 265,233, forward strand.
TGACTTCCACTATGGCGTTTTCAACAGGCAACCGACCTCATTGCATTCAGCTTCGTGTCAGCCTGGCGTTCTACTCCTTCGTGCATCAACGAGGAGAGATCATAACCATGAAACACATCCGTTACACACTCGCCGCCGCCGCCGTTCTCATGATGGCATCGCAAAGCTTTGCCGCGACCACCATCAAGGTCACAGAAGGCGGTGAAGGTGGTGGACCGATGACGTTGATGCTGGACAAATCGACCATCACCGCCGGCGAGACGACATTTCTGGTTCACAATGACGCAATGTCGGAAGACCATGAAATGGTCTTGGTAAAACTGAAGTCGCCGGACCAGAAGCTCGAAGTCGTTGCGGGCAAGAACCGCATCGATGAGAAGAAGCTGAAAAGCATGGGCGAGGTTTCCGATCTGAAACCCGGTGCCAATGGCACGTTGAAAGCCAAGCTCTCGCCAGGCTCCTATGTGCTTTTGTGCAACATCAAGGGTCACTACCAGGCCGGAATGCACGCCACCCTCACCGTCACGAAATAAGCATCGTGACCAGTCACGTGGGCCGTCTCTGCTCCATGAGGGCAGAGCGGACCCGCTGTGCCCGAGCGGTGGTGATTCCGTCTTCTCGCGACCATCTGTTCACCTTGTCGGCCATGAGCGTGATCGAACCCTTGTACCGGCAAGGCCACTCATGCCATGAGAATACCATTCCGTGGAGAATGGTAGATGACAAAGACTATATTAGCCGCACGGCTTTGGACCCATCTGGCGTTTGCGGCGTCCCTGTTGGCAAGCAGCGTGGCCAGCGCCACACCTGTGCTGGTCGTTGATACGGCAACACGCCAGGTGCTCTATCAGGAAGATGCCGGCGTGCCCTGGTATCCGGCCTCCACCACCAAGCTCATGACCGCACTCGTCGTTTTTGAAGCCCTGCGATCCGGACAGGTGACGCTGGCCACGCCGGTCATGATGACGCGCAACGCGACGAAACAGGCCTTTCTGGAATCGGGCCTGACCTTTGGGCGGACCATGACGCTCGAAGACGCCCTGTTTGCCGCCCTCACCGCCTCCGCCAACGATGTCGCCGTGGCACTGGCCGAAGCCGTCGCACCCGATGAGGCCGCCTTCGTTCAACGCATGAACGCGCAGGCCGTGCGCCTTGGCATGACGGGAACGCATTTTGCCAGCCCCAACGGCCTGTTCAACAAGACGAATTATTCGACAGCCCGCGACCTTGCGATCCTCGGCATGGAAATCGACAAGACATTTCCCGACTATGCGCGCTTCTTTCAGGGCTCGGCCGTCATCATCGACGGCAAGGAGGTCAAATCCAACAATGCTTTGCTGACCCGTTTCAGCGGCACCGTCGGCATGAAGACCGGCTTCCTCTGCGCTTCCGGCCGAAACTATGTCGGCCTTGCCACCCGCAATGGAAAACGCATCATGGTCGTGATGATGGGGGCGACGACGGAACGCGAACGCGACGAACGCGCCGCCCAATTCCTGACGCAGGCCTTTAACGGTCAATTGCCCCCGTCCGGCCCGGTAGACGCAATCCAGAACCGCCCGGATGTTGCCCCGCAGGACATGCGCATTCGCCTGTGTACGGACAAGAGCATTCCTTACGAAGCGGAACGCGAAGCGCTTTATCCCATGGGCCTGCCGGGCCACGAATCCTTCCTGACCGACCAGATTCCTGGACAGGTCCGCACCATCTCCACCTGGCAAAGCGAAACCGCAAACGACGACGTTCCACTCCCCACGCCCCGACCTTCCCAGCCATAGAAAACCGTGAGGTTCCAACGCCTGATACGGTGCAAAGGAGAGAAGGGTCAGGCGTCCAGCTCCTTCACTCGACCTCCTTCACCGACCCGGTCGGAAACGTCACATCGGCAAAATCAGGATAAACCTGGCGCAAGGCCGAGATCTGGCTTTCGTCGTCGACCCGCAAGAGGTACCAGTCCTTACCATCGATGATCGCCAGAGTTTCCGAATTCGCTTCCATTTTGACGCCCTTGATCTCCATGAGTGTCATGCTGGGGACCAGGGCATAGGGAACGCCGGTCGGGGTCTGCCTGAAAGCGATATTCTTTTCGTCCATCTCGAATTTGAGAAATGTGACCGTTGCCATGATGGTCTGCAATTCCGCCGTCAGCACACTGCGGACTTGCGCGTCCGGAACGCCTGCGCGTTGGGCGACGAAATGTATGATTCGAGGGGGAACTGTCTCGCTGATTTTTGCCAGATCGTGACGCTTCATCGCCGTCTCGTACCCCGCAATCTCCACATGAAGCGTCATCAATTCGAAATCTGTCAGATCACGCGCCGAAGATGGGCCTGCAATACACATGATGAAAAAAGAATATATCAGCGCCCTCATCGGCATCCTTCCCTTGACTGTCATTTGAAGATGAAACCCAAAGCTCATCACTCGCGCCTGTCGGCAATGTATCCGCCAGTCTGCCTGCGCCACAGCTGGGCATAAAGTCCGCCTTGTTCGAGAAGAGCCGCCGGTGCGCCCTCCTCCACGATCTGCCCTTTGTCGAGCACGATGATCCGGTTCATCCGCGAGATGGTCGAAAGGCGGTGGGCGATGGCGATCACCGTTTTGCCCGCCATCAGCACATCGAGCTTATCCTGAATGGCGGCTTCCGATTCACTGTCGAGCGCAGACGTCGCCTCATCCAGAATGAGGATCGGCGCGTCCTTCAAAAGCACGCGCGCAATGGCCACACGCTGGCGCTGGCCACCCGAAAGCTTGACGCCCCGGTCACCAACAAAGGCCTCGTAGCCACGGCGCCCTTCGCTGTCGGTCAAATCGGCGATAAATCCTTCCGCCTGTGCTGCCCGCGCTGCCGCCTCGATCGCCTCGAACGAGGCGTCCGGCTTGCCATAGTGAATATTGTCGCCAACCGACCGGTGCAGCAGCGACACATCCTGTGAGATGACACCAATATTTTCGCGGAGGCTACCTTGCGTCACGGAGCGGATGCTCTGGCCATCAATCAGAATGTCACCGGCATTCACGTCGTAAAACCGTAACAACAGGTTGACCAGAGTTGTCTTGCCAGCACCGGAAAGACCCACAAGACCGACCTTTTCACCGGCCCCGACCGTCAAGGTCAAATTATCGATCACCGTCTTGTCGGGGCGATAACTGAAATGGACCTTATCGAAGCAAATCTCGCCTCGCTGCACACGGAGCGGCTGTGCATCCTTCGCATCGATAACGGTCGGTGGCGTCGTCATCACCGGCATCGCGTCACGAATGGTGCCAATTGCCTGAAAGATTTGCTGTCCCATATCGAGGAAGGCACGGGCATTTCCAGAAAGCCGCTGGGTGAGATAGATGGAGCCTGCAAACTGGCCGGTGGTGACAAAGCCGTCGACCATGCCCCAGAACCCGATGGCCAGCATGGCGATCCAGAGACAGACACTGAGAAGAAGGACGTTGGACCGTGTGGTCAGATAGACCCGCCGCTCCTTGTGCTGGGTTTCGATGACATTGCCAAACACCTTGCGCAACATTCCCGCTTCACTGTCTTCAGCCGCGAATTGCTTGACCATCTGTATGTTGCCGTAGAGATCGGTCATCGAGCCCACCAGAAGGCTACGCTGCTTGGCCGAGCGCCGACTCAGTTCTGAAAATTTCGGAACGGCGCGAACGGCAATCACAATGCTGAAGATGATCCAGATGAGGACAGGCACCGCCAGCGGCCATGCAACGCTACCAAGCAAGAAAAGCGAACCGATGAATTGCATCAGGAAAAACGGGATGGAGTAGAAGCCCACCACAACCTGTTGCTGCACAGCCGAGGCGACCTGCGACAGACGTGAGGCAACCTGCCCGGCAAACAGGTCATGAAAAAAGCGCATATCCTGACGCTCAACCGACTTGTGCCCTTGCCATTGGATTGCTGCGGGCATGCCGACCCCAAGTGCTTGCGACGACAGCGTATTGGTCAGGAATGCGAGGACCGGCTGCACGGGAAACAGCAGGAAAACCATGATCGCCAAAAGCGGCCACTCATTGTCCAGAAATGGTCTCGCACCCTGCGCCGTCACGCCATCCACGATGCTCGAAAAGCTCCAGATCAGAAAAAGGTTGGTCGCCTCCATCAACATCGCGAACAGCGAGACCGCAATCAGCACCCCACGAAACATCCGCACGAAATGCATCAAAAGATGAAACGGCCCCTGCGAAGGTAGTGGCGTATAGGGAATATCAAGCGGACGGATCAACCCTTCGAACGGGCGATAGACGAAGTCTGAAAAAGCCATGGTACCCGACAGAAAAACTGAAAAGGAAAGGCGACAGCATCGAGAATCGCCAGGATTTAACCATGGATTGCTTCCCCAGACAAAATTTTATCTGAGATTGCACGACATAATGGAAACTTGCAGAGATCACACCGCACGACGAAGGGGTGAAAGACAGAAGCCTTTCACGATCCCGATCAACAAGGTCGAAAAGGATTAGCTGAGCAGGACGAAACCGGCCGCTGTCAGAATGACGAATACGAGAAGCCCGCCGAAAAAGCCGCCAGTCGTGAAGAAGCCCACGGCCATGGCGAGCATGAGGACACACACCATCATCGTGCCGTATTTCGAGGCAGCCAGAAAACCGTTATAGGTCTTTTCGTGCTCGGAATAGTTCATCGGCGCGCCCACTTCGAGTGGACCATTGTGATGCTCGCTCATGCCATTTCCCCTTCAATCATACGATGCTGAACGCCTCGTGCCCCGCCACAAGGGCAGCCTCACCGTGGCGCTAAGAACATCGAACCAACTCCACCACCAGACGTAACATGAAGTTTGCAAAACACGCAATCCACTCACCCCACAAGGTTCAAAGATATCGGAAACCCTTGTGAGCAACACCAGCACGAAAAATCCGATCGTTAGACCAATAGACAATGACTGGATGCTGTAAAACTCTGCCGCGCCATGGTGTCCCAGCCAAAAGCAGTGCAACATGCTAATAATTGATGTACCACCAAAATAGCATTCAGCAGTGTGGGTGTGATGCGATGCGGTTGCATTTGGCAAAATGCGCTCTAAGAGAAAAAAGGCTTTGATCGAGCCATTTCATGAAGATGCAAAACAAGAGGGTGGACGGCTAAACGTCGATTGAACGACGAGCCGCAAGCATAAGGAGGAGGGGAAATGAAATTTTTACTCGTGCTCAGCGCGACCGTAGACAAAGTTACGGAAGCCATCGGGAAATCTGTTTCATGGTTGTTGCTGGCCGCAATCTTGATCAGCGCCACCAACGCCGTGGTTCGCAAGGCTTTCAATGTGTCGTCAAACGCCTGGCTTGAAATCCAGTGGTATCTCTATGGTACCGTTTTCATGATGGCCGCAGCCTATGCATTGCTGAAAAACGAGCATGTTCGCATCGACGTTCTCTCGGCAAACTGGTCGAAACGCACGCGCGATCTTGTCGATCTGGTGTTGCACATCCTGTTCCTCGTCCCGTTTGCAGCCTTGATGACCTATCTGGCCTGGCCATGGTTCTGGTCGTCTTTTCTATCAGCAGAAGTCTCGTCCAATGCCGGCGGCCTGCCCATCTGGCCAGCCAAACTTGTCGTGCTGCTCGGCTTCGGACTTCTCCTCATCCAGGCATTCTCGGAGATCATCAAGCGATATGCGGTGCTGACCGGGCGGATCCAGGACCCGCGAGAGATAGAGGATAGCAGCGGCAAACCAGAAACAGCGGGGAACTGACATGATCGATTTTATCGCTCACAACCTGCCACTGGTCATGTTCAGCAGCGTCATGCTGATGTTGCTGCTCGGTTATCCCGTTGCTTTTACCCTGGCCGCCGGTGGATTGATCTACTTCGCCATCGGTGTGGAGCTCTCCTGGATTTCACCTGAAATCAGATTGTTCTGGCCCCTGCTGCAATCCCACCCGGAACGCATTTACGGCATCATGTACAATGATACCCTACTGTCGATCCCGTTCTTCACCTTTATGGGCATCATTCTGGAACGGTCACGCATGGCGGAAGACCTGCTTGACACGATAGGGCAGCTGTTCGGCCCAATCCGGGGCGGCCTTGCCTATGCCGTCATCCTAGTGGGCGCGCTGCTGGGTGCAACGACGGGCGTGGTTGCCGCGTCCGTCATGGCAATGGGCCTGATTTCGCTGCCGATCATGATGCGCTATGGCTACAATCGGCCTCTGGTTGCCGGCACGATTGCCGCCTCCGGTACACTGGCGCAGATCGTGCCACCTTCGCTGGTCCTGATCGTGATGGCTGACCAGCTCGGTCGCTCGGTGGGGGATATGTATGTCGGCGCGCTCTATCCGGCACTGCTGATCATTGCCTCCTACTGCCTGTATATCTTCGCCGTTTCAATGTTCCGTCCCGCCATGGTTCCCGCTCTTCCCATCGAAGCGCGCACACTCGGAAACGGGGTAACATCGCTGATCGTCATGATCGCCTCTGCCTGCGCCCTGTATTTTCTGGGAATGCATGTGCTGTTTGCGGGAATTTCCAGCCCCGAATGGCAACTGGTGGCAGCGCTCGCCTTTGCGGTCTTTGTCGTCTATGGCTTGGCCCTTGCCAACAATGTCTACAAGCTGAACATCATCTCAAGACTGGCGGAACAGGTCATTATCGTCCTCGTACCGCCACTTGCACTGATTTTTCTGGTCCTCGGCACCATTTTCCTCGGCATCGCAACCCCCACGGAAGGCGGTGCCATGGGCGCCACCGGTGCGCTGTTGCTTGCCCTGGCCAAAAGACGGCTGTCGATCGGCATCATCAAAAACGCTCTGGATGCAACGACGAAACTGTCCGCTTTCGTCATGATGATCCTCATCGGCGCACGCGTCTTCGGCCTGACATTCTACGGCATCAACGGCAATGTCTGGATCGAGGAACTGCTTCTGGCACTGCCGGGCGGCGAATATGGTTTTCTGATCGCCGTCACCATCATCATTTTCATTCTGGGCTGCTTTCTCGATTTCTTCGAGATCGCCTTCATCATGGTGCCGCTGCTGGCACCTGTCGCAGAAAAGCTCGGAATCGATCTCGTCTGGTTCGGTATTATTCTCGGCATAAATCTCCAGACATCGTTCCTGACGCCGCCGTTCGGGTTCTCGCTGTTTTTCCTGCGCTCGATCGCTCCCAAATCGCCTTGGGTCGACAAGGTCACCAAAAGGACCATGCCGGGTGTCAGGACCATGGAAATATACAAGGGTGTTTTCCCCTATATCGTCATCCAGTTCATGATGATCATGGTGGTGATCTTCTTCCCCGGACTGGTCATGCACTACAAGACCGACAATCCGACAGCGGATCCGACCACGATCAAACTGGACATACCTGACAGTTTCGGCACGGGTGGTGGGCTTTCACTGCCACCGCTTGGAGGCGGCAATGGCACCCAGTTGCAGAACGGCCTTGGCTTGCCACCGCTGAACTTCGGAGGGCCGCAACCAACCCAGCCTGCTCCAGCCGCGCCCAATCTCAACGAGCCACCAAAGATCGGCCCGTAAGGCAGAACACTTGTTACGTGTGTTAAAACAGATTATACTGGTGAAGTGGAAGGCAGAGCGCTAACTCTACCTTCCGGTTTACTACCTGCTTAGAAATGTTAGCCGGACAGCTATTGACCAGCCTGTCCGGCTTTTTCTAAACAATAGCGTAATGCTCAGCGGCTTTCGCATCGCATCACCTCCACAGTTGAACAGCAAGGCCGTTGCCAAGGTCGGCGGGGCCTGTCTCCGCCGATACTCCGTCTGGCCCCGGAGTGTGCTGCTTTAGCGCTCAACCATTGCGATCATAGGGTTGAGGATGTATTTGTCGAGTGCCGACAACCATTCGGCGCAAAATAAAACCCGGATCTTTCGATCCGGGTTTGCGATTTTTGCCCAACCCATAACGACGTTCAGAGCTTGCCGTTGCGCTGCTGGATCATCATGAACGTATCGAACGTATATTCGGCGAGCTGCATCCAGAGATATCCTTCGCGCTTGAAGGCGACCTGATCTTCGTAGACCTTCTTGAAATCGGGATTGACGGCCGAAATCTCGGCATAGACCTCCAGCGCGGCCTTGTAGCAGGCATCGAGAATATCCTGGCTGAACGGTCGCAGCACAGCGCCTTCCGCCACGATCTGCTTGATCGCAGTCGGGTTCTTGGCGTCGTATTTCGCCATCATGTTGGTGTTGGCAAAGGAGCAGGCATCCTTCAATACGGCCTGATAGTGCTTCGGCAGGTTGTTCCACTTGTCCAGATTGACGAAGGAATGGATAACCGGGCCACCTTCCCAGAAGGCTGGGTAATAGTAGTATTTCGCCACTTTCTGGAAGCCCAGCTTGTGGTCGTCGTAGGGGCCGACCCACTCGGCGGCATCGATGGTGCCCTTTTCGAGCGCCGGATAGATGTCACCGCCTGCAATCTGCTGCGGCACCACGCCCAGCTTTTCGACCACCTTGCCGGCCAGGCCAGCAATACGCATCTTCACGCCCTTGAAGTCCTCGACGGTGTTGATCTCCTTGCGGAACCAGCCACCCATCTGCACGCCGGTATTGCCGGAAATCAGGCCGTAGAGATTATGCTTGGCGTAGAATTCGTTGAGCAGCGTGTTGCCATTGCCCTCATAGAACCAGGAATTCGTCAGACGCGCGTTGAGACCGAACGGAATGGCGGTACCGATCGCAAAGGTCGGGTCTTTGCCGACGTAATAATAGGAGCATGTGTGGCACATTTCGACGGTGCCGGATGTAACCGCATCTGCGGCTTGCAGGCCCGGAACAATTTCACCGGCGGCAAAGACCTGAATGTTGAAATTGCCGTCGGTTGCTGCCGCAACATGGCTTGCCACGTCTTGCGCACCGCCAAAAATCGTATCCAGCGATTTCGGGAACGAAGAGGTCAAGCGCCAGGTGATCTTGGTATTCTGCTGGGCAAGGGCCGGTGCTGCGAGAACGGTAGCAGCGGCTGCTCCGGCACCCGAAACGGCACCTTTTTTAATAAACGAACGACGATCCATAAATATCCTCCCAGATACGAATCTTGAAGCCTCCAGCCGAATTCCCCTCCGCTATCAGGCCTGTCGCAAGCAAAGCACGGGTCTGAGATGCTGACAAGCATATCGCTCAAGAATAAGTCCTTCCTAATACTTTAGAATAAAGAGATAAGCGAAAACAGCGGGCGTAAAGCTTGACGAATGCCCCCTTACGACGTCACACTGCATGACATTGACATCGGAGCCATCATGTCCAGACCCATCATCGCCATTCCCGCGGATATCAGGTTTCTTGCTGGTGCGGAATGGCACGCAGCCCAGACGCAGTATCTGTCCGCTGCGCTCAACGTGGCCGGTGTCATGTCCTTCATCATCCCTGCACTCGAAGAGGGCAATGATGTCGACGCCATTCTGGACCGCGTCGATGGCCTGCTCGTTTCCGGCTCCGCGACCAACGTGCACCCCTCGCTGTATGGCGCAGAAGCCAAGGACAGCGACGGCCCGTTCGATCACGCGCGCGATGCGACCAGCCTGCCGCTCATCCGCCGCGCCATCGAACGCGGCATTCCGATGCTCGCCATCTGCCGTGGCATTCAGGAATTGAACGTGGCGCTGGGCGGCACGCTCGCCAGCGAAATTCAGGAACAACCCGGCAACTGGGACCACCGCAAACCCGAAGATGTCGACCGTGACAAGGCCTTTGCCATCCGCCAGCCGGTCTTCATCCGCCAGGGATCGTGCATCGCCCAGCATCTGGGTATGGCAGGCGAAGTCCAGATCAACTCACTCCACCGCCAGGCCATCGCGCAGACGGCACCATCACTTCGGGTGGAAGCAACGGCTGAGGATGGCACCATCGAAGCCGTCTCCGTCATCGACGCGAAAGGCTTCGCTGTCGGCGTACAGTGGCACCCGGAATATTGGGCGCAGACCGACGCGCCATCCCGGGCGCTGTTTGAGGCGTTCGGACGAGCCGTTAGGAAATATCAGGCAGGCAAGATCGAATCCAAGTTCGCGGCGTTCAGCTCTCCCCGTGTGGGAGAGAAGGTGTTTTCCGTATCTTAAGCTTGCTGACGTGTCAGAAATCGCAAGTGAGGGGTGTGCAGCACCCTTCACCCACGTCTGTCCTGAAAAATCCCTGACTTAGCCTGAGCTCAGATCACGATGTTCGTCCTCTCCCACAAGGGGAGAGCTCATCACCCCCTCACCCCTTGACAGGGGTTTCCGGCACCGGGGTCACCACCTTGCCGCTGGTCACCCACCCCAGCACATTCTCCGCCACCAGATCGGCCATGGCATTGCGCGTCGGCACGGACGCCGATGCCACATGCGGCAGCAACGTCACATTCGGCAGAGAGAGGAAGCCCTCCGGCACCTTCGGCTCCTCGTAGAACACGTCGAGACCAGCAGCCCCCAGCGTGCCGTCCTGAAGTGCCGTCAGCAGCGCGTCTTCGTCCACGCTGGAACCGCGACCCACATTGATGAACACTCCGTTCGAACCGAGTGCGGCGAGGATGTCGGCATTGATGGCCTTGTGCGTTGCTGGCGTGCCGGGCACGATGCAGATGAGGATATCGACAGCCTCGGCCATCTCCTTCAGCGAGCCGTAATAGGTGTAGGAAAGCTCGTCGCGCTTGCTGCGGGTGTGATAGCCGATCTCAAGCTTGAACGGCTCCAGCCGCTTGGCGATTTCCTGGCCGATGCGGCCCATGCCGAACAGGCCGACCTTGCGGCCGCGCAGCGAAAACGGTGAAAGCGCAAACGGCCCTTCGGCCACCCATTTGCCATCACGGAGATGCTTTTCCGCCTGATAGAGGCGCCGGACGGTGCTGATCAGCAGGGCAATCGTCGTATCGGCCACCTCGTCGTTCAAAACGTCGGGCGTATTGGTGACGATGATGCCGCGAGAGGCGGCATGCTTCACGTCCACCCCATCATAGCCGACGCCGAAATTGGCGATTACCTTCAGATTGGGCAGCCCGTCCATCCATTTGGCATTAAAGCCACCGGCAACCGCAACGGCCGTCACGCGCTGCGCATCCACAGCAGAAAGGGTCGGCTCTGGTCCCGCCGGTGCCTTGATGACCTCCACCTTGCCCTCGAAGCGCTCGAGAACGCGAGGATGGATTTTTCCCGGAACGAGAACCACGGCTTTGCTGTCTGACATGCTTTTATATCCTCCTACGATGCATGAGGCCAAGCTAGCCGATAGGCTCACAAAGCGGAACCCAAAAAGCTACGTGCGCGGAACGCAGGGACTGGTGGACTGACGAATGCGCATTTCCGGCTTGATGAGGTGGATACCGTCAGGCTCATGGCTGCCCGCCAGCCGGTCCAGCAGCGCACGCGCCGCCAACCGCCCGACTTCCGCCTGACCGTTGGAAACGGTCGTCAGCGCCGGTGTCGCAATCGCTGCCTCTTCCAGATCGTCATAGCCGGTCACGGAAATATCCTTGCCCGGCACGAAGCCGGCGCGGGAGACACCGTTCATCAGGCCGATGGCAACAAGGTCGTTCCAGCACACCGCAGCGGTCGGCTTTTGGGGCAGCGACAGAAAGTTCACCGCAGCCTCGAACCCACCCTGCTTGGAGCGTGCACCGGGAATGCGCAGGTTGGGGTCAACCTCGATGCCAGCCTTGCGCAGCGCATTGACATAGCCCTGATAGCGGTCACGACCGGTCGATGTCTGGTCGGTGCCGCCCACCATCGCAATGGTGCGGTGGCCAAGGCTGATCAGATGGTTGGTGGCCAGCGAGATGCCATAGCTGTCATCGCCCCTAAACGTCGGCATATCCACCCCATCCATAGAGCGCGCCACCAGAATGGCGGGCATGCCGTTTTCCTCAGCCAGCGTCATGTCTTCCAGCGGCGTGCCGATGGCAGGCGACATGATGATGCCGTCACTGCCCAGCTGCAGCAGCGTTTCGATAAAGGTGCGCTGCTTCTCGACGGAATCGTAATGGTTGGACAGGATGAAGGTCTGGCGACTGCGGTCCAGCTCGCTTTCGATCGCTTTGAGAATCTCCCCGTAGAACGGGTTCATCACATCGTGGAACACCACACCGATAATGCCGGAGCGTGAGGTGCGCAGGCTGGCAGCGCGGCGGTTGTAGATGTAACCCAGCGCCCTCGCCTGAATCTTGATCTTTTCGCGCGTATCGGCCGCCACCAGCGGACTGTCGCGCAATGCCAGCGAGATGGTCGCGGTTGATAGCCCAAGGCTTTCGGCAATGGTCGATAGTTTGATTTTTTGCGCCACAGGTCCCTCCCACAGTCACGCAAGCCGCCTCCGCAGCCTTTAAATTGTGACTAAACAATTTAAACAAAGCGCGCAACGATTTTAAGAGGTTAAAGGCGATGGCAGAATGAAATTCAAAATTTTAATCGATTGATTCAAAGGATTGCAAATTGGCGTCGATGGTCCGCAGCAGCTTGACCACTGTTTTCACCTCCTTGGCGGACAATCCATCCACGGCGCGGGAGTTACAGTCGGCCAGAGACGTGTTGATGTGTTCGACGCTTTTCAGACCCGCCTCCGTCAGCTTTACCATCGTCAACCGCCCATCACCGTCGCCTGCGCTGCGCTCGACAAAACCTTGTGCTTCCATCCGGCCGATCGTGCGTGTCATGGTCGGTGCCTTGACGCCAAGCTTCTGGGCAATCTGGCCCGGCGTCATGCTGCCTTCCTGCGCCAGCGCGAGGATCACCCCGTCCTGCCCTGCATAAAGACCGCTGGCGGAAAGGTTGTGGCTCAGCGCCGTGCGCATGGAGCGTGCGGCCTGCGTGATGGACTGGGCCAGTTCTTCCGGGTTGAACGGGACGTCCTTCTTTTTGCCGGACTTGGCTTTCTTCTCGGACTTGTTCTTTTTGGCCAGCTTATCCTTGCTCATCAGCAAATGCCTTTCCTGAAGTCCCGGACGACGATATGTTCTTGGTAACACTTAACGAATGCACGCGCAGATCGCCAGATGTCAGACACATATACGCATATTCACGACAATAACGTAACAGCCGCATCTTCAGCGCAAAACGAGATTGTCAGCGTCCTTCCTCTAGGGGCGCACGAACAGCACGGACCCCACCTGCCGTTCGAGACCGATACGCTGATCGCTCAAGGGGTGGTGGAGCGATTGAAGCAAGCGCTTGCTTCTTCCTCCCCCATCCATTTCCTGCCCACCGAACCTGTCGGATACTCCATCGAACATATGGATGTCCCCGGGACGAAAACGCTGGCCTTCGATGAAGCCGTCCAACGCTGGCTCAAGATCGCTGAAGCGCAGCACCGCAAGGGCGTCCGCAAATTCGTCATGCTGAACGCCCATGGCGGCAATTCTGCGCTGATGACCATCGTTGCCACCGAAGCGCGGGTGCGGTTCGGCATGCTGGCGGTTGCCACCAGCTGGACCCGTTTCGGCATGCCGCACAGCGTTATTTCTCCGGAGGAAAAAGCCATCGACATTCACGGTGGCGACATCGAAACCTCCGTCATGCTGGCTTTACATCCGGAGCTGGTGCGGATGGAGAAGGCGGAAAATTTTTCGTCGAACCAATCGCAATTTGTCCGGCGCTTCACACACCTGCGCGCCTATGGCCCCCATGCTTTCGGCTGGCGCATGTCGGACCTCAACCCGCAGGGCGTGGCAGGCAATGCAGCCGCCGCAACGGCTGAAAAGGGTGGGGCGATCATCGCCCATGCGGTGGCGGGCCTGCTGGAGCTTCTAGAAGACGTCTGCGCCTTCGACATGAATTTGCTTGAAAGCTCGGATCAAAAATCTTCGGCAGATTCTCTTTGAACTCATTCCGCCACACGCCTATATGAACGGCAACGCATTCAAAGCCGCGTCGCGGCCCATTCTCTTCAGAGGTTTCTCATGACCGAAGCAGCACCAACCATCAAGCCTATTCCCGTTACCGTGTTGACGGGCTACCTGGGCGCGGGCAAAACCACGCTTCTCAATCGCATCCTGTCGGAAACTCACGGCAAGAAATACGCCGTCATCGTCAATGAATTCGGCGAAATCGGCATCGATAACGATCTCATCGTCGAATCGGACGAAGAAATCTACGAGATGAACAATGGCTGCGTCTGCTGTACCGTCCGCGGCGATCTCATCCGCGTGGTGGAAGGCCTGATGCGCCGTCCGGGCCGCTTTGACGGCATCATCGTCGAAACCACCGGCCTTGCCGATCCTGTCCCCGTCGCACAGACCTTCTTCATGGACGACGATGTGCGCGCCAAGACAGAGCTCGACGCCGTCATTGCGCTGGTGGATGCCAAGCACCTGCCGTTGCGCCTGAAAGACAGCCGCGAAGCCGAAGACCAGATCGCCTTTGCCGATGTCGTTGTCATCAACAAGACGGACCTCGTCACGCCGCAGGAATTGGCCGTGATTGAGGACGTCGTGCGCGCCATCAACCCGTCGGCTCGCATTCACAAGACCAGCCGCTCCGGCGTCGATCTCGCCCACGTGCTCAACCAGGGCGCGTTCAACCTGGAGCGCGCGCTGGAAAACGACCCGCACTTCCTCGCGCAGGACCATGACGACCACGTCTGTGGTCCCGATTGCGACCACGATCACAGTCATGATCATGGGCATGACCATGGGCATGATCACCATCATCACGATCATGACCATAGCCACGGGCATGATCACGACCACCATGACCACGGACACCACCACGCCCCCTCGCCTATCCATGATGTGACGGTTCAGTCCGTGTCCTTGCGCGGTGGCGAGATGAATGCCGACCGCTTCTTCCCGTGGATTCAGAAGGTCACGCAGACAGATGGCCCCAAAATCCTGCGCCTCAAGGGCATCATAGCCTTCAAGGACGATGCCGAACGCTATGTCGTTCAGGGCGTGCACATGATCATCGAAGGTGATCACCAGCGACCATGGAAAGACGGCGAGAAGCGCGAAAGCCGCCTCGTCTTCATCGGCCGCGATCTGGACCGCGAAAAGCTCGAAAACAGCTTCAACGCATGCGTTGCCGCTGCCTGATTGAGTTGCACTGCGGTGAGTGGGACGGAACCGGCACGACCCTCTCCGTCGTCATCCTCGGGCTTGTCCCGAGGATCAACCACCTCACCAAAATCGAGCCTTAGAAGATGCTCGGGACAGGCCCGAGCATGACGACGGAAAGGGATTCGCCATCAAGGTGCTCTTTCCACTACCGAGTAAAAACAAATCACGGAAAGACCCGATACCCATGCCCACCGTTGCTCCTCTTGACCTTGAAGGCCACGTCGTCGCGACGCATTTTCTGGGCGAAGTACCACTTTTTGCCACCGCGTCCGGCAATATTCACCGGCTGGATGGTGGCGAAAAGGTCGTTGAAGCGCATCAGGGCCTGCTCACCTGTATCCGCGATCCCCACAGCGCAACACTTTTGACCGGCGGCGAAGATGGCAAGGTGCTGCGCATCGGCCATGATGGCTCCGTCACCGAGCTTGCGCATGTGCCGCGCAAATGGATCAGCGTCGTCGCAGGCGGCCCCCAAAACGCCATCGCCTATGGCGTCGGCAAGTCGAGCTTCGTGCGTCTGGGTGACAGCACGGTCAAGGAATTCAAGGAAGAACGTACGGTCGAGGCCATCGCCTTCGCACCGAAAGGTCTGCGCATCGCCGCCGCTCGCTACAATGGTGTCACGCTCCATTGGGTGGCAAGCGCTGGCGACCCGATCGATCTCGACTGGAAGGGTGCCCATACCGGCGTCACCTTCTCGGCAGATGGCAAATTCCTCGTCACCACCATGCAGGAAAACGCCCTGCACGGCTGGAAGATGGAAGCGACCAAGGGCGGCATGGAAACGCGCCACATGCGCATGACGGGCTATCCCGCCAAGGTCAAATCCATCTCCTGGTCGCACAAGGGCAAGTGGCTGGCTTCATCCGGCGCGCCGGCCGCCATCGTCTGGCCCTTCTCCGGCAAGGATGGCCCGATGGGCAAGGCTCCGCTGGAGCTTGGCACGCGCGCCAACATCATGGTAACCCATGTCGCGTTCCATCCGCTGGACGAAGTGCTGGCCATTGGTTTTGCCGATGGCATGATCCTGGGCGTTCGCATCGCCGACCAGAAGGAAGCGCTGCTGCGCCGCCCCGGCAAGGGTGCCATCACCTCCATGGACTGGAGCAACAACGGCAACCTGCTGGCATTTGCATCCGAAGCCGGCGATTGCGGCATCGTGGATATCACAGCGTAAACGCCCCATCGTCATTTCGTTGAAACAGCGATCGTTCGCAGGCTACGAGGTACAGCTACCCCTATTGCGATTTCGGAGACCGTCGATGGATACCAAAAGGCCGAAATTATGCGTTGAGCTTTTCGTGGCGGACATTGCCCGGTCGAAAAGCTTTTACACGAGCGTGCTTGATTTCACCGCGGGCCTAGAGGGTTACGGCGGCTACACACCTCTTTCGAAGGGCGATATTCGTTTATCTCTGAACAGGAATGACTCTCTTCCAGAGGATCATCCAACGAAAGTGGTGACTGGTGAACGCGCCGGTCGGGGGATTGAAATCGTTATTGAGGTCGATGACCTGCAATCGCTATACGACCGGGTAAAGGCGAGCGGATGGCCAATTTCCGGTGATCTGGCCACCCATCCATGGGGTGTCACCGATTTTCGGGTCGTTGATCCGGACGGATATTACCTGCGATTGTCGAACACGGCGTAGAGGGCGATGTGATCACCTCATCCTATCGGCATGGCGTCCTTAAAAAAGGGGAGCTTTTCAACTCCCCGCCCGCCACAGGTTCACCCGATAATGGCCCGTTTCTACGCCATGCATTGGCGATCAGACGCTAAGAGGCTGCCCTCGTGGCGATGCTTCTTCGCGTTGTAATCACGGTCTTTGTCGTTGCAGACACCAAGATCGACGCTGGGCGGTGCGGTCACGGCCCTTGAGACCAGCCTCGTGAAAGCTCATGGCAAGCAAACGAGGCCTCCCTGGAAAAATCGCACACGGAATGGATGTCTAGGATGGCGATGCCGCCTGTCGCGGCAGTGCCGTTTCGTCGCGCTTCAGCGGCAGTTTCTGACACCAAAAGTCACCCAAAGTTTAAAGGCGACAGGTCATTTTTACTCAAATTCAGAAGAAAGATATAATTTAGAAAAAACTACATTAAAACAATGATTTAGATATTTCACCATCTTAATGAAAAATAAATATCTGATGGTGAAATATGACCCCGCAAAGCTTGTGGTGAACTGTTTATCAGCCGCCTCGTTATGCCAGCATACATACCAGTGCTCTGGAGCACGACAGGCTGCCGTATGACAGCGTGGCTCGAAATCATTCAATGCCGCCGATTTTCGGCAGACGATACATAAAATTCATTCTCCCAAGCCATGCGCTCCGTCTCTGGATCTTTCACAATGAAACTGTCTATTTCCGCACTCGTCACCGCAACCGGCGTCGCTTTGGCCACCGGCGTCATCCTCACTCTTTTGACCGGCGGATATGCGCTGGACAAGCTGAAGGTCAACGGCCCGATCTATCAGGAAATCGTCGATAGCAAGGATCTGATCGCAGACATCCTGCCGCCGCCGCTCTATTTGATCGAGACCTATGCCGTAACAAACGAGGCCGCGCTTCACCAGGACCGGATGGCAAAGAATGTCGATCGGATCAAGGTACTGAAAGGTCAGTATCAGGAGCGACGCGAATACTGGAAGACAACCACGCTCCCGGACACCTTGAAACAGAAGCTGCAAAACGATGTGCTCATCAAGGGCGACGCCTTCTGGGCTCTTCTGGAAACCGACACCCTTCCAGCACTTGCATCGGCAGACGCAGCCAGGATCACCACCTCACTGAACGACCTCAGCACGGCGTTCCACACGCATGAGGATGCGGTCAATCAACTGGTGGACATGGGCACCGTCTATGGCAAGGCGAAGGAGACCGAGGCTGCCGCACAAACCGCCTTCCTGCAAGATACCAACTACATCCTGGGCGGCCTGCTCATCATCCTGTCCATCGCAACCACCATCTTCCTTCGCCGCCGCGCCATCGCCCCGATCACGCAGATCACCCGGACGATGACCCACATGGCCCAGGGCCACCTCGAAGAAGCACCGCCGCACCTCAATCGTCATGACGAAATCGGCGCCATGGCGCGCGCGCTGGCAATCTTCCGGGATGCGGGTCTGGCCAAGCGCCAGCTTGAAAGCGAAGCCGAGCAATCGCGCCTGGCAGCCAACGAAGAGCGTGAAAACCGCGAAAAGGAACGTCTGGCGGAAGCGGATGCGCTTCGCTTTGCCATCGAAGAACTGGGAAGCGGCCTGAACAACCTGTCCAATTGCGACCTGAGCAAGACGCTTGATCGCCGTTTCGACGCCAAATTCGAAACCCTGCGCCAGGATTTCAACGCCTCTGTCCTCAATCTCCAGTCAACGCTCGGACAAATCCTGGCCGAGGCCGATCATCTGCGCGGTCAGGGACACCAGATGAATGGCGCCGCCAGCGATCTTGCGCGCCGCACCGAACAGCAGGCCGCAGCTCTGGAGGAGACGGCCGCTGCCCTCGAAGAGGTGGCCTCCACAGTCAAGACATCGACAGCGCGCGTCAACGAGACACGCGATCTGGTCAAGGAAGCACGCCGCTCCGCAACCCAGTCCTCAAGCGTCGTCAACGAGGCGATCTCGGCCATGCAGCGCATCGAAAGCGCATCGGGCGAAATCAAGTCCATCATCAGCGTCATCGACGAAATCGCCTTCCAGACAAATCTTCTGGCGCTGAATGCCGGTGTCGAGGCCGCACGCGCCGGCGAGGCTGGCAAGGGCTTTGCAGTCGTGGCACAGGAAGTGCGCGAGCTTGCGCAGCGCTCGGCCAAGGCATCGAAGGAAATCCGCGATCTCATCGGCAAATCCGGAGAGCAGGTGGAAAGCGGCGTCAGACTTGTTCAGTCCACCGGCAATGCGCTGACCGATATCGAGGATTTCGTTTCGCGCATCGACACCAACATCGACAGCGTCGCAACCGCCGCCCGCGAGCAGTCCACAGGCCTCCAGGAAATCTCAAGCAGCGTCAACTCGCTCGACCAGATGACCCAGCAGAATGCCGCGATGGTGGAAGAAACCAACGCCGTCAGCCAAACGATTGCGGAAGCCACCACCTCGCTGTCGGCCATGGTCGGACAGTTCAGGCTGCAGCCGGTCGACACCACGCGCCGCGCTGCCTGATGCCACTTTCGCAGACAACAGGGGATGCTCCGAACCCAATCCCCTGTTGTCTTTACCACCCGCCTACCGTAAGTCTTTTTCGTCATTTTATGAGGAAAAGAATGCGCGATCTCAGCCAGTTCAAGGGATGTCCGGCCCCGCAACCCGTCACGCTCGAAGGTCGTCTCGTCACGGCCGCGCCGTTTGAGCGGGCACAGCATCTCGACAAGCTGTGGAACGCGCTGGGTGGTCTTGGCATCAACGACCTGTTGAAATATTTCCCGCAGGACGGCTTTTTGAACTCGCAGGCCTTTGGCGACTGGATCGAAGGCGCGCAGACCGCGTTCGGCTGGGTCACCCTCGTCTTCATCGAAAATGCCACGGGCGATGTCGTCGGCATGGCAAGCTATATGCGCCCCGATCCCAAGAACGGCGTGGTGGAAGTCGGCTCTGTCGCGCACGGCGCGGCGATGAAGCGCACCGCCCTTGCAACCGAAGCGCATTACCTCATGGCACGCCATGTGTTCGATGACCTCGGTTATCGCCGATACGAATGGAAGTGCCACAACGAAAACGAAGCCTCAAAAGCCACCGCCAAACGCTACGGCTTCCTGTTCGAAGGCGTCTTTCGCCAGCACATGGTGTCCAAGGGTGCCAATCGCGATACCGCATGGTTCTCGATGATCGACGGCGAGTGGCCGGTGCTAAGACAAGCCTTCGAAACATGGCTCGCGCCGGACAATTTTGGCCCCGAAGGCCTCCAGAAACAGAAGCTCGAAGACATTCGCGCAGGCCTGTCCACATGACCGGCAAAAGCATATCGGCTGCCATTGCCGCCATCGCGATCGTTCTGGGCTTCGGCCTGCTGTTCTACCTCATGCCGACCATCACGCTCTGGCTAGCCGACCGCTACTCAGTCTGGGTCGCCGCCATCTTCGACACAGTGGCCGTGCTGGCCTTCTTCCTGATCTTCTGGCTACGGGCGCGGTATCAAAGGCGTAACCGCTAACTAAAGCGACGATATCGGAAACGCATATCCGGTAAATAGGCCGCAGAAAGTACCCGAAACCAGCTCGCTGACAACTGACGCTCTGACATGTCGATCCGCCGCGTTCAATGAAATATAGGTATCTGCTGCAACCAGGAACGCAAATGGCAGGAGAAGGAAAACGAGGGCCGCGGAGCCAAATATAAAGGTAGAGGCATAAACGGTTATGATGAGGGCCAGCACGGCCCCTCGTTTGACACGGCTGCGCGCCAACCCGAATCTTCGTTGAGGGGGCTGGTCCATAATCGAAGCGCCGTCGCCATCGTCGGATGAAATCGGTGCCAGATAAAATTTGCGGATATATTTTTCGATGACCTTACCGACAAGAAAGCCAAGGCCAAGACACCCAACGACGATCAGCCACCGTTTGCCATAGGTGAAAACGGGCTGAAAGGTATCATCGAAAAAGGCGTACCCAAAAACAAACCCTAGCGCTTTGCTGGCAATCGCACCGAACCTTGCGACGTTTTGTTTCGCAACAAATGCCTTCCCCAATGCGCGCATCATCAAGAAAAAAATCCGAATAACAGAGCGAGGGAGAACCCCGAGAACGTCCAGCCAATCAACGATCCAACGTCGTATCTTGTGCTTGCGTTGAAGGCAGTGAAAACACTTTTGGCTAACCAGAGAAACAACAGGACAATGAAAGCTTGCACGGTCCATTCCCCTACGAGAAATAGCATCGCGACTAAAACTATCAGCACTATTGGCACAAATAGCCCATTCTCGATCCGTCGATATTCCTCGTCGGTGCGGTCTCTTTTCAAACGACGCTGGAGAGAAAAGCGGACTTTTTTGATAGCGGAACCGAATTTCGGAAAGATGGGCGCGTTGATCAATCTGGATAGGAGATGATCGCCGATCAGGCCCAAAACAAAGGCCGTCCACAAGCATACCGTCGTCAAAAGCCAGAATTTTGCATAGTCCGGTAAGGGAAGACTCTTACCGAAAATGGATAAACCCAAGACAATGCCAAGCGCGGTGCTGGCAATTGCGCCGAATTTGAAAGCATATTGTTTCACCGAGCCCTAGCTAACCACAGACACCTCGCCTCTTCACTCAGGCACAACCTAGAGCTTAACGGACAAGAGTGATAGCGTAAAACATGGGCTACGCCTGAAGCGAAGCGCCAAGCAAGGCCAGGCCCATCAGCAGCACGACGAGTGCGCCTGCAATCTCGATGCCGTTGGCGAGCCGCATGGCTCTGGTGCTGCC
Source organism: Rhizobium skierniewicense (assembly GCF_014196515.1). Classification (GTDB taxonomy): domain Bacteria; phylum Pseudomonadota; class Alphaproteobacteria; order Rhizobiales; family Rhizobiaceae; genus Agrobacterium; species Agrobacterium skierniewicense. The sequence continues at coordinate 286,641 of NZ_JACIDV010000005.1, forward strand.
GGAACCGGCGTAGCGCACGGCGATATCCTTGGCCTTGACGGCAAGGCTTGCAAGAGCCGTGACGGTGATGGCGGTGCCGAGCGACATGGCGAGCACGGAGAGAATGCCGCCCAGCAGCAGGCCGTTCAGCACAGAGAAGCTCATGACGATGATGGCGCCGGAACAGGGGCGCAAGCCGACGGCGATGATGGCCGACCATGCCTCCTGCAAGCTGAAGTCGCGCGATTGCAAAAGCGACGGGTCCGGCGCATGGGCGTTCCCGCAGGTGGTGCAAATCTCGCCATTGCCGCTTGGGGCGTGATCGGCAAAGACCGGTTGGCCCTGAAACCGCAGGCCTGTTCCCATACCGGTTCTGACCGGTCCTGCTTTCTCCTCGACCGAGGAAAAGCGGCTGGAGTTGAGCGCCATTGCGGGTGCCGGAGCGGGCTGTTGAACGGCAACAACCGAAGCGGGCTCGCGACCTCTCAAGAAGCTGCGCAGCTTGCGAAACAACAGCCAAGCGCCAAACAGCGCGACCATGGCGAAGCTGGCGATTTCCATGGCCTGGGTGGCCTTGGTCATGGTGATGGAGGTACCGCGCAAGACCAGATAGGCGGCACCGACCAGCGCGATGGCGACGGCACCCTGCAGCAATGCCGAGATGAAGGAAATGAGGATACCGCGCCTGAGCTGGATTTCATTGGCGATCATGTAAGACGAGATGACCGCCTTGCCGTGGCCGGGGCCTGCCGCGTGGAAGACGCCATAGGCAAAGGAAAGCCCGATCAGCGATGTCAGCGCCCACGGGTCTTCCCGCATCGCTTTCAAAGCCCCTGTCAGCGCCCGGTAGAAGCTTTGCTGGTGCACGTTGATCCACTGGAAGAACGGACCAAGCGGCCCACCCACCGAGATCGATGGTTCGGCAGACCCGATCCCCAGCGGAGATTGGGCATGGGCCACGGTCATGGCAGCGGCCAACAGCCCGCATGCGATCACGAGGCTGGAATACTTCCTCAGCATGTCAGCTCCAGCCGGGTCGCAAAGAGTTTGGTCATATCCGTGCCCGTGGGATCGTTGAAGAAGGCATCCGTCAGATTGTTCTGGTTCTGGGCAATGATTTCATCGGGGTTAGGACGCACCACCGTGTGCTTGCACGCCGCCAGATGCGCGCCCTTGACCACGATATCGCTGTCCTTGGCAAAATCGATCGCCGTGTACATGGTCGGGTCCCACGCTCCGAATGATAGCTTGCCTTTGATCGGCATGGGCATCTTCGGCCTGACGGAAAAGAACATCAGGATCTGATTGTCCTTGTAATCGACATGAATGGCTTCGGGCTTGTCGACATCGACGCTCTTTCCGTTGACGGAAAGGAAGGTGTAGTAGGAAAACTCGGCCAGAGATTCGATCACCGTCTTGCCGATTTCCGCTAGCTCCTCCTTGTCGAGCTTCGCATCGCTGTTCTTGTCGTAGTCGAGCACGACGCTGGATGAAAACATTTCGTCGAAACGCCAGATGTTGCGCACTTCCTGCACGTTGCCGTCAGCACCCTCGATGACTTCGAGCCGCGCTTCGGCAAACACATGCGGATGGGCCGTGGCCGCAGCCGGGGCAAGACAGGCGGCCAGGCATGCAGCCAGTGGCAAAATCGCGTTTTTCATGAATGTCCGTCTGTCCGATGAAAGAATCTGTTGCCCGACCCTAGCGCAAATTGGGACCGAATTTCGACCCCTCGGTCAGGACCGTACCAAGGCTCACATGTTCTTTTTGAACCAGCCGGTCAGATAGTCCACGAAACTGCGTACTTTGGCGGGTAGATAACGGCGATGCGGGTAGACCGCGTAGATGCCACGGTCGCGCGAAATATAATCATCGAACAGGGTCACGAGCTCGCCCGAGAGTATATAGGGCTTGGCGATGAAATCCGGCACGATCGCCAGACCGAGGCCCGATCGGGCCGCACGCAGCGTCGCCTGCGGACTGTTGACTTCGATGGGGCCGGTAATTGCCACCGAATTCGTGCCGCCGCCGGGCTCGAAATAACGGATATGATTGTGGAAACGGGAGTTCGTATCCACGATGCACGGCACCTTGCCGAGATCCTGTGGCGAATTCAGCGGACCGTACTGCTCGACAAATGCGGGGGTGGCCACAGCATAGACTCGAAAATCGGCGAGCTTCTTGGCAATCATGCCGGAATCTTCGAGCTTGGTGATGCGGATCGCCATATCGAAGTTTTCCTCGATCAGATCGACAAATCGATCTTCGGCGACAATCTCCAGCGAAAGCTCCGGGTTTTCCTTGGCAAAATCGATCAGGCTCTGGCCAATATCGGCATCGATGAAGGTACGGGGCACCGAAAGCCGCAGCTTGCCTTTCAAGTCCGCATTGTTTTCGCGCACCAGGTCGGCGAGATTGTCGATCTCCTTTAGGATGTCGGCTGCGGTGCGATAATAGGTATGTCCCGCCTCGGTCATGGAAAACTGCCGTGTTGTACGGTTCAAAAGCAGCGCACCGAGATCATCTTCCAGCTCGCGGACATATTTGGACAACAGCGCCTTGGACCGCCCTGTCTTGCGGGCGGCGGCGGAAAATCCTTCCGCTTCGACAACATCGATAAAGGCCCGGATACGGGTGAGAGTGTCCATCAAAGACTCCAGCTTGTTCCATATAGTTGAACGATCGACCTTTAGCGTTCAAGAATAAAATGACCTGCCGAAAAAATCCGCAAGATGATGAAAATTTCCCTTGATTATGACTGCGAATATTCTTATCTCCCGGTTGCCCAAAGTCGCACGTGCCCATGTGTGTCCGCCGGACCCTCGATGTGGTGAGGAGTTCGGTAAGGTACCTGGAATTAACCCCTCCAGTCGCTATTCCGGCCAACCGGGAAATGCGAGGACATATGAAGCAACGACGGTGCGGGCCTTTCTGGTTCTCTGCCGGCTTTCCATCAGCCGGGGTACTAAAGAGGCACACCATCATTGCCGTAAGTGCGGTTGGGGATGATTCCCGCCAATCCCATGGCAGACAAAGCCGAATAATGCTCTTGGCAGGGCGTTGTTCACATTTGCGCCTTGAGCGTATGCAATTGATTCCGCGTCTCCACCGGCGGATCGTTCTGCATATCTTGAGCGCCCTTTGTCCTCTGGATTCCATCCAGAGCCGGAACATTTTAGGGAATACAACGATGACGACTGCACGCATCATTGACTTCATCAAGACACGCCGCCCCGAAGGCCCATGCCTCGTGGTCGATCTTGAGGTTGTGCGCGATAATTTCCATGCGTTCCGGCATGCTCTGCCAAACAGTGCGATCTATTATGCTGTCAAGGCAAACCCGGCTCCTGAGATTCTCAAGCTGCTCGCCGATATGGGCTCCAACTTCGATTGCGCCTCCGTGGCTGAAATCCAGATGGCGCTCGACGCAGGCGCGACCTCCGACCGCATCTCCTACGGCAACACCATCAAGAAGGAACGCGACGTAGCGCGAGCCTTTGCGCTGGGCATCGATCTCTTCGCCGTGGACAGCCATGAAGAAGTGGAAAAGGTTGCCCGCGCAGCTCCTGGCGCCCGCGTATTCTGCCGCGTTCTGACCGATGGCGAAGGCGCCGAGTGGCCGTTGTCGCGCAAGTTCGGCTGCGTTCCGCAGATGGCTGTCGACGTTCTGGTCTATGCCCATCAGCTGGGTCTGGAATCCTACGGTGTGTCCTTCCACGTCGGTTCGCAGATGATGAACCTCGACGCGTGGGATGCAGCCCTTGGCGATGCAAAGCGCGTCTTCGCCTCGCTGTCCAAGCAGGGTATCCACCTGCAGATGGTCAACATGGGCGGCGGCTTCCCGACGAAGTACCTGCGTGACGTGCCTGCTGCCGAAGAATACGGCCATGCCATCGACACCGCGCTGCGCAAGCACTTCGGCAACCAGATTCCGCGCACCATCATCGAGCCCGGTCGCGGCATGGTCGGCAATGCCGGCGTCATCAAGGCGGAAGTCGTGCTTGTGTCGCGCAAGTCCGACAATGACAACCACCGCTGGGTGTTCCTCGATATCGGCAAGTTCGGTGGTCTGGCCGAAACCATGGACGAGGCCATTCGCTATCCGATCCGCACGGAGCGGGACGAAGACGCGATGGAACTTTGCGTTCTGGCCGGCCCGACCTGCGACAGCGCCGATGTGCTGTACGAGAAGAACATGTACCCGCTGCCAGTGTCTCTGACCATTGGCGACGATGTTCTGATCGAAGGCACGGGCGCCTACACGACCACCTATTCGGCGGTCGCTTTCAATGGCTTCGAGCCACTGAAGTCCTATGTGATCTGAGTGAGCGACGCCTGTCTGGGGGCAGGCGTCAATCTTTAGGATCCTCCCGTTCCGGCTTGGCCATCCACGCTCAGTCGCAAACCCTGCCCGCCTTCGGGCGCAAGGAAAGTTTGCCGCACCTCTGCCCAGCCGAGGATAGGCGTGGTCTGGCGGGTCGGAACGGTTTCACATTTTTCGTTTATCGCATGTCGTTATCGCAAAACCGCTCAACACTTTTGCGCGACATGCTTTTACTTTAGGGTGCCGCTTTCGTGGGCGGCTTGGTAACGGGAGGCCGGGATGGCCGCTGTTCTCAATTCTGTACGTGCATTCTTCACACCACAGACATTTCATATCGATGCCGAAAATCCCGGCGATACCGTTGCCCGCGAAAACCTTCTGGACCGCGTCATGGGCGCTGGTCGTCGTCGCAAGTCGTCAGAGAAGCTGCGCGCTGGTCGTGTCCCCGCGCAGGGCCTGGCACTGGTCGCCCGCGATGCCGATGGCCACGTGATCGGCACCGTTCGCCTGTGGAATGTCGAAGCAGGCGTCACCCGCGAGGGGCGGCCCGTCTCTGCGCTTCTGCTTGGACCGCTGGCTGTCGATTGCTCCCACGAGGGCAAGGGCATCGGCTCTGCCCTGATGCGTGCGGCCATCACTGAAGCGGCCAAGCGCGACCACGGCGCGATCCTGCTGGTGGGCGACGCCCCCTACTACGAGCGCTTCGGCTTCTTCGCCAACCAAACCCAGCACCTCGTCATTCCCGGCCCGTTCGAGCGGTCACGTTTTCTGGCGTTGGAACTGAAGAAGGGCTGGCTCGATGGCGCCGCCGGCATGCTGGTCGCCAGCGGTCGCAAGCTTTCCTGAGAAGGGTAGAGGCAGCACAAAGAACGGGCAGAGAGGGCTTGCGGCCTAAGCCGAGCCCTCCCGCGTGATCAGACTTTTGCGGCCGAAACCGTCGCCTCGATATGCTCCACCAGCGCATCCGGCAGGCCAAGGCGGCCCGCCAGCAGGTCGAGATAGCCGCGCTCGGCACGACTGTCGGGTTCGATGGTCAGGCGCGAGGCCGTGTAGATCTCGACCTTTTGCTCTTCGGTCTGCGCCGCCGATACCAATGCGTCGATATCCAGAGGGTCGGCCAGTTCCTTTTCGATGAAGGCTTCCGCCTCGCGGTCCAGTTCCGAAACCTGCAACTTTTCCATGATCCGCGCGCGTTCGGCAGCATCGATATGGCCGTCAGCCTTGGCGGCGGCAATCATGGCCTGCACCAGCGTCAGCGCAAAATTGTTGGAAAGCGTCGGAGACTGCGGATGAAAGGGCGAATCGACCGGTGGCGGCAGCAGTTCCTGCGTCGGCAAAGGTTGCTGTATAGCCTGTGGCTTCTGGCCAGACTGGTAATTCCTGTAGGCGAGATAGCCAAGCCCGGCGATGGCTGCGATGCCGCCCACGGCCGCGGCGTTACCCGCCAGCTTGCGTCCTGTCTTGGTGCCGAAGATGGCAGCAGCAATGGCACCGGCCTTCATCGGATTGTTCTTCGCGATCTGGGTGGCCATCCCGGCCTTGTCCCGCACGCTTCCCGACAGGCCCGGTACGTTGGAGCCCAGAAACTGGTCTAGAAGCTTTTTCGCGTCGAACATTCAGATCTCCTGTTTGTTGAATATAAGCAGGAGATAGGAAGTCGAACCCGGAATACAAATGGCTGTGACGTTCACGCCGTCGTGAACACGTCCGGGTCAGCCGCGAAGAGCGAAAGCCTCGGCCGCCAGTTTGGTGATGCCGTCCCAGTCACCGGCAGCGATGAGGTCCTTCGGCGCAACCCAGGAACCGCCGACGCAGACGACGTTCGGCAGTGACAGATAATCCTTGGCGTTCTTCAACGATACGCTGCCCGTGGGGCAGAACATGATGTCCGCCAGCGGTGAGGACAGTGCCTTCAGGTAAGGCGCACCCCCGGCCTGTTCGGCGGGAAAGAATTTCAGAACCTTGTAGCCCTTGTCACGCAGATGCATGACTTCGCTGGCGGTCGCGGCACCCGGCAAAAGCGGAACCTTGGAACCCTTGGCGGCTTCCATGACGCTCTTGTTGACGCCGGGGCTGACGATGAAGGTGGAGCCTGCCTTGACGGCGGCATCGAAATCCTTGCCGTTGAGAATGGTACCGGCACCCACATGGGCACCCTCGACCTCATCGGCCACCGCGCGGATCGCGTCCAGAGCGGCCGGAGTGCGCATGGTGATTTCGATAGCCTTCAGGCCACCGGCAACCAGCGCACGCGCAAGCGGCACGGCAGAGGCTGCGTCTTCGACGATGAGAACAGGCACGACCGGCTGGAGTTTCAGGATGGAAAGCAGCTTTTCATAATCCTGGGCCACGACGGTATCTCCTCTATTGAATCGATTGAATTGCGCAATCAATTACCGCGCAAAGCCTGACCTGTCGAGGCAAAATGAAATATTTCAGTTTCATTGCTTTTTCATGACAGTGGCTTGCGCCAGAGCGTTTCCTTGTTAAATGGAAACGTTCTGCCGGAGCATATTTTCGTCAGGACAAAGGCGATTGGCGAAGGTCATACCCTAAGGTACGGTCGAGCCGATCGCCTTTGTCCTGGCGGAAATATGCCCGGCCCCCCGGGTTGGTTGAAACGGGCCATCTGCCTGCCCGGACGGCTTGGCCGTATGCTAAGGCTACGCCACGCGCCCTCCGGACAAGCAGTCGATCCCGTTTGAACCAACAGAACTGTTTCCATTTAACAAGGAAACGCTCTAGGGTGCCTGAAAATCAGGCAGGACCTTGAATGGCAAAAGAAATCGAACGCAAGTTTCTGGTGAAAGATGATAGCTGGCACGAGGATATCGCCACACGCACGCGGTTTCGCCAGGGCTATATCGTCTCGCTGGAAGACCGCTCGGTTCGGGTCCGGGTCATGGGTGAGGACGCCGCGAAGCTGACCATCAAGGTCGGCACCGACAGTCTGGTGCGCGACGAATATGAATACGACATTCCCGTCGCAGACGCGGAGGAACTGTTAAATTCGGCCCCCGGCTTCATCCTCGAAAAGATTCGCTACACCGTCGAACATGAGGGTTTCGTCTGGGAAATCGACGTGTTCGATGGTCTCTATCGGGGTCTCGTCGTGGCCGAGGTGGAGTTGAGCACCGAGACCGACCAGCCTGCGCTGCCCGCATGGATCGGTGAGGAGGTCACCGGCGACCACCGTTATTCCAACCAGCATCTGGCGACAGATGATCTCAGCACCGAGCTATGCCATGTCATTCCGGATTGATCCGAAAAAACCCTTCGCTGAAGAACTGCGCCGGACAGGCGTGGAACTGATCGACGAGGCCATGGCGGCCCTGTCGCTTCAGCCCGATGGCCCGCATGCCGCCGTGCATGATGCCCGCAAGAAGTTCAAGCGCCTGCGCGCCCTCTATCGGTTCGTGGCAGATGAAGACCCGAAATTCCGCAAGGCCGAAAACATTCGCTTTCGCGATATTGCCCGCTCGTTGTCGCAGGCGCGCGAGGCAGCGGCACTCGTGGAAACCATCCACCACCTCCAGCAATTCAGCCGCTCGGACGCCGAAACCCAGGCGCTTGCCTCTGCCCACGATGCGCTGGCTGAACGGCGCGATGCGATGACCCGCGATGACGGCGATCTGCCCGCACGCATCGATGCGGCGTTGACCGAATGCGAAAAGGGCAAGCACGCCTTGCTGCAACTGTCCCTGCCCTCGGGCAAGAAGACGGCGGCAAAGCGCATCCGGCAGACGTGGCTGAAACAGCGTCGGAACGCGCGGGATGCTATGCGCCACTGTCACGACAAGGCCGAGGACGAGGATTTTCACGATCTGCGCAAGAGCGGGCAGGTCTACTGGATGCATCTGGCGCTGATGCGCAAAATCTGGCCTTCGGCCATGCGCGCCAAGAAAATCGATGCCAAACGGCTGGTCGATCTGCTTGGCCACGAGCACGACCTGTCGGTGCTGGCAGCGCTTGCCGATGATGAGCCGGAGCGCTTTGCAGAGGGCGATACGCTTGCGCTGCTGCGAGAGGCGATCATCCACCGCCAGCAGGCGCTGCGGAAGGAGTGCCTCGATCTGGCAGACCATGTGTTTGCCGAATCCGCCAAGACAGAAAGCGACATCGTCAGTCTTTTGTGGGAATACGCGGCGGCCTGACCGGTATCGCACGGTTTTGCCCAATTCAATTCGCCCTGGCCACACAGCAGACACGCGAAATATGATTGCGCAAAAGCGCGTCTGGCTGTATTTCAGCCGCCATGACCAAGACCTCTACCCTGCCCCGCCTGGACGCCGCGCAGCCAGCAGCGGAGGATTTTCTTGTGGCTGCGCTGTATCATTTCGCCCGCTTTGCGCGGTTTGAAACCATGCGCGAACCGCTGTTTACGCTGTGCCAGCAAAACGCCGTCAAGGGCACGCTGCTTTTGGCTGCCGAAGGCATCAACGGCACGATTGCCGGAACAGATGAGGGTGTTGGAAACATTCTGGCCTTTCTGCGCGCCCAGCCGGAGTTCGCCGCGCTGGAGCACAAGGAAAGCCGCGCTTCCAAGATGCCCTTCGTGCGCATGAAGGTGAAGCTGAAGCAGGAAATCGTTACCATGGGCGTGGCCGACATCGATCCCAACCAGATCGTCGGCACCTATGTCGATCCGAAGGACTGGAATGCGTTGATTTCCGATCCCGATACCATCCTCATCGATACCCGCAACGATTACGAGACCGCCATCGGCCTCTTCAAGGGCGCGGTCGATCCGCAGACCAAGACGTTCCGCGAGTTCCCCGACTGGGTGAAGAACAATCCCGGCCTGCACGACAAGCCGAAGATCGCCATGTACTGCACCGGCGGCATTCGCTGCGAAAAGGCGACCGCCTTCATGAAGGATCAGGGCTTTGACGAGGTGTATCACCTCAAGGGCGGCATTCTGAAATATCTGGAAGAGGTACCGGAAGAGGAAAGCCTTTGGGAAGGCGCCTGCTTCGTCTTCGACGAGCGCGTCTCCGTCGTTCACGGCCTGGCAGAAGGTGACCACCAGCTCTGCCACGCCTGCCGCAACCCGATCACGCCGGAGGTTCGCCTGTCACCAAAGTTCGAGGAAGGCGTCTCCTGCCCTAGCTGCTACGACGACCGCACCGAAGAAGATCGCACCCGCTTCCGCAACCGCCAGAAACAGATCGATCTGGCGAAGACGCGCGGCGAGAAGCATATTGGTCGGTAGGTGGCGGGCTTTTCTGCCATCTCCTGCGTCATTCCCGGACTTGACCCGAGGATCTGATCACGTTCGATGGTGAGGTTCGTTAGATCCTCGGGTCAAGCCCGAGGATGGCGGCGTGTTTCAGGGAGAGGTAACCAACCGCGCCGCCTGAAACCTCACGAAACCTTCCGATGCTCCACCGGCGCATCCTGGGCGTCCAGCAGCGGCAATATCTCTTCCGCCGGAACAGGGCGCGAGAACAGATAGCCCTGCAATTCATCGCAGCCACACAGTTGCAGGATGGCGGCCTGGTCTTCCGTTTCGATGCCCTCTGCGGTCACAGGGATGCCGAGCGAACGGGCGAGCGCGACGGTGGCTGTCAGCATTTCCAGCGAGCGACCACCCTCGTCCAGGGCCACCACCAGCGACTTGTCGATCTTCATGCGGTTAAAGCCGAAGCGGCGCAGATAGCCGATGCTGGCAAAGCCGGAGCCGAAATCATCCAGCGCGATGCTCACGCCGATCTGCTTGAGCTTTTCGATGGCAGTCCCTGCCCGCTCGGGCTGGTGAATGAAATAGCCTTCTGTCATTTCCAGCATGACCCGCGTCGGCGCGATACTGTTTTGGTTTAGAATGGCCAGAACCTGGGCGGCAAAGAGCGGGTTTCTGAACTGGACAGGCGACACGTTGACGGCAAGCTTCACGCCCGGCCACGCGACGGCCTCGTGGCAGGCCTTGCGCAAAACGGCAAGGCCCAGCTGATCAATGAGCCCGCTGCTTTCGGCTGCAGCAATAAAAACATCCGGCGACACCGGGCCGTAACCCGCGCGGTTCCAGCGGGCCAACGCCTCGACACCGGTAATGCGGCGGGTGAGTGTGTTGACCACGGGCTGGAACACGACCTTGATCTCGTCCTGCTCGATGGCATATTTGAGGTCGGCCTCGAGCTGGTTCTTTTCCTCACGGCGCGTATCCATGTACGGCTCGTAGGCCATATAGCGACCGCGGCCGTTTTCCTTGGCCTCGTACATTGCCATATCGGCGCGGCGCAGCAGTTCCTCGCCGTCGATATCGCCACTCTTTGCAACGGCGGTACCGATGCTGCAGCCAATGGCCGCCACCCGCTCGCCGATCATGAAGGGTTCAGAAAACAGCGTGAGAATGTCATCGCAAAGCTTGCGGCCTTCGATGCGGGCATCCGGGCCTTGCAGGACGACAGCGAATTCGTCTCCGCCCAGCCGCGCGAGCAAGGTCCCGTCTGGCACGAGCACCTTCAAGGCCGCGGCAACACCCTTGATCAGCAGGTCCCCTGCACCGTGGCCGAAGGAATCGTTGACCTCCTTGAAGCCATCCAGATCGAGATAGATGAGATTGACGTAGCTGTTGTCCTCAGCCGATTGCAGCAGGTGCTTCCTCAGGCCTTGGAACAATCCGGTGCGGTTGTAGAGACCGGTCAGCCGATCGCTCAACAGCTCGAGACGGGCAGACCGCTCGTCGCTTTTGAGCTTTTTGAGCGCCGCACTGCCAATGGCGATCAGCGCGAGGAAAAACAGGAGCGTGATGGCATTGGCGGCGAGAATGCGCGGTTTTACCTCACGCATGCTGATGTCACCCGGCATTTGCGACTTCCATGTCAGATTGCCCAGAACCTGCCCACGGGGATCCACGATACTGACGAAGTAATCCGGTTGCGTGTCGGCGGGCTGCAGGGAAAGCCCGTTGAGGACGTAGGTATGCGCCAGCTTCTCGACCGTTTCCGTCGTCAAATGGCGCGCGAAGATCAGATACCGCCGCGCGGCCTCAGGCACGTCAAGCAGGCCGGATTTATTGCGCACCAAGGCGATACCCACGGCGGCGATACCGTCCTTGGTGCGCAGAAAACCCGCGACTTCGGGATCCTGCCCCAGCGGAACCGAACGCACCTTGTGGATCAAGCCCGTCAGGCCATCTCCGAAGTAGTCTGAAAGAGACCATTCCGTTGGCATGCCCTTGCGGTAGGACATCAACACCTGATCATTGACGTCGATGAGGACAGCCGTGTCGAAAAGCTCGCTGTTGACGGTCATGTCACCGTAATTGCTGATGAGCCATTCCAGACCATCGGGAGCATAGGCAAACCGTGCAGCGTCGTCCCAGGCCGCGTAATCGTTGAGGGTCGCGGTCAGCTGGTTGAGGAAGGTGGAAAGGGCACCGGATGTCGTTTCCAGCGAACGCTGTTCATCCAGCGCATTGGTGTTCTTGGCGACATCGCCCAGAGCGGACAGAATGAGGACGGTGACGATGACGACGACAATGGCAAGCGCAGACAAAACACCAGCCACGGCGGTGCTCCGGCCGATCGACAGTGTTCTGGCGTGCTTACGCGACATCTGGCAGCATCTTTTTTCCCCTGAAGGCTGCATATTCCGCATCAAGTCTTCAAAAGGTATTAAAATACCGCCCGAGGCCGCACCAATCGCCACACGCTGGTGGCAAACATGACAACGTTTGTTGTTAGGGATAACCAATCGTAAAAAGACCTCCCCCACAAGCATGGGAGAGGTCGTAAGAAAGGTCGATGAAAGAGCCGATTACCAGGACGGAATGACCGTGCCGTTGTATTTCTCAACGATGAAGCTCTTCACTTCAGGGCTCTGGTAGGATTCCACGAGCGTCTTGACCCACGGTGCATCCTTGTCCTGCGAGCGCACGGCGATGACATTGGCGTAAGGGGATTTCTCGCTTTCGATGGCGATGGAATCCTTCTTCGGGTTGAGACCGGCAGCTGTCGCATAATTGGTGTTGATGACCGATGCGTCGGTATCGTCAAGCGAACGCGGCAGCTGGGCGGCATCGAGTTCCACGAGCTGGATGTTCTTCGGGTTTTCGGTGATGTCGGCAGGCGTCACCTTGAGCCCCACGTCAGGGTTGACCTTGATCAGACCCTTGGAGGCCAGAACCAGAATGGCGCGGCCACCATTGGTCGGATCGTTCGGAATACCGATGGTCGCGCCGTCTTTCAGCTCGTCAAGGCTCTTCACCTTCTTGGAATAGACGCCCATCGGTGTCGTGATGGTGGTGCCGACGCTGACGAGATCGAACTTGCGATCTGCGACCTGATTGTCGAGGTAGGGCTGGTGCTGGAAGGAATTGGCCTGGAGCTCTCCATCGGCCAGCGCCTGGTTGGGGACGACATAGTCAGAGAATTCCAGGATTTCTATATCGAGACCCTTGGCGGCCGCGACCTTCTTGACCTGCTCCATGATCTGCGCGTGTTCCGCTGGTGTCACACCGATCTTGATGGTTTCGGCCAGCGCGCTACCCGCAAACAGGGCCGCGAGCGAAGCAGCGATGATGAGTTTTTTCATGTGGATGTCTCCTTTACCTAGACGTGTTTTAGTTTTTGCGATTGCGCTTGTCGAAGCTGCGGGCCAGCGCGTCACCGGCGCTTTGCACGATCTGGACAAGCACGATGAGAACGACGACGACGACCAGCATCACATCCGGCATGAACCGCTGGTAGCCATAGCGAATACCCAGGTCACCCAGACCACCGCCGCCGACAGCGCCGACCATGGCCGAGTAGCCGATGAGACTGACGAGCGTGAGCGTCAGCGCCAGTGTGATGCCGGGCCTTGCTTCCGCCAGCAGCACCTTGGTGACGATCTGAAGCGGCGTTGCACCCATGGCGCGGGCTGCCTCGATCAGGCCCTTGTCCACTTCACGGATGGCGGCTTCCACCAGACGCGCCACAAACGGCACGGTCGCGACCGTCAGCGGAACAATGGCGGCAGAGGTGCCAATGGAGGTTCCCGCCACAAGGCGTGTGAACGGAATGATGGCCACCACCAGAATAATGAAGGGCGTTGAGCGGGCGGCATTGACGATGAGCCCGATGATCCGGTTGATCATGGGTGCTTCAAACAGCTCTCCCTTGCCACTGGTGGCCAGAAAGATGCCGATGGGCAAGCCGAGCAAAGAGCCGACGAGACCGGACACCGCCACCATGTGCAGTGTCTGGATCAACCCCTTCCAGAGAACGGTAAACAGCATATCAGGCGACATAACCGAGCACCTCCGTCGCAAGGCCAGTTTCGGCATAAAAACGTCCGGCACGCGCTGTCACGTCAGGCGTTGCCGGATAGGACACCACCAGCGAGCCGTAAGGCTGGCCGGATATTTCCTCGATGGTACCAGCAAGAATATTCACGTCAGGGCCGATTTCCGCGACCAGCCGCGCCGTCAGCGGCTGAAAGGCCGTATCGCCGAAGAAGACGAGACGCACCAGCACGCGGTCGCCGGGCGCAGCATCCGGCTTCAAACCAGACGTGACCCAATGGGGCAGCTTCACCCCGACGGCGGATGATAGCAGGCTGCGGGTCGTCTCATGGCGCGGATTGGTGAAGATGTCGAAAGTGCTGCCCGCTTCCACGATCAGACCCTTGTCGATGACCGCCACCTGTGAGGCGATGGTCTTCACCACCTCCATCTCATGGGTGATGAGAAGGACGGTGAGGCCGAGCTCGGCATTGATCTTTTTGAGCAGTTCCAGAATGGATTGCGTCGTCTCCGGGTCGAGCGCGGAGGTCGCTTCATCCGACAGAAGAAGCTTCGGCTCGGTCGCCAGCGCACGGGCAATGCCAACGCGCTGCTTCTGACCGCCCGAAAGCTCTGCCGGATAGCGCTTGGCCTTGTCGCCAAGCCCGACCAGATCGAGCAGCGGCCCGACCTTGCGGCTGATCTCGGCGCGCGACACACCGGCGATTTCCAGGGGTAGAGCGACGTTATCATAGGCCGTGCGCGAGGAGAGAAGATTGAAGTGCTGGAAGATCATCCCCACAGACCGGCGAAGGGTACGCAGACCAGGCTCATCAAGCGCGCCAACGTCCACGCCATCGACCGCAACCCTGCCGGAACTTGGACGCTCCAGACCATTGACCAGGCGGATGAGGGTGGACTTGCCCGCACCGGAACGGCCGATGATGCCGGAAATAGAACCTCTGGGCACGATATAATCAACACCCGCAAGAGCGGTGAAGGATGTCTGTCTGCGGGGATCACCAAAGGTCTTGGTAACCGCCTCGAATGCGACCATCGGGTCGCTGTGCACAGGACCGGATGGCGCGGAACCGGCAGATGAAGTGTGAGGTGTCATAAAATGCTCTTCGAACGAAATCTGTTGTGTCGAAACCCGGCGGCAGGGAAAGCCGCTTTCATGCTGCCGTGAGGCACATTCGACCAGGCAAGACATTCCTGAGCATTACAATGGACTTTCCTTGAACAAGCCGGAGCCTAGACGAGCCGGGATCGGCTGTGTGTATCGCAAACATGCCTGTCTGCGATACCATTTTATAGGCATGATTTTTCAATTATGAGCGATTGCTGAAAAAATTGACCTTATTTCACCATCAGTTGATCACTTGATCGTCGTGACGAGCTCGTCCAGCGGACGGCGGACCTTCTTCAGATTGACGAGCCAGTCACCCTCTTCCTGACGATAGCCGAGCGGGAGAATGACTGCAGAACGCAGGCCCTTCTCACGAAGGCCGAGAATTTCGTCCAGCTTGTCGGGGTCGAAACCTTCCATCGGCGTGGAATCCACACCCTCGAATGCAGCCTGCGCAACGGCCATGGCGAAAGCGATGTAAGCCTGACGCGCGGCGTGCTGAAAGTTTACTTCGGCATCACGCTGTGGATAGGACGACAGCAGGGACTGACGATATTTTTCCCAGCCTTCGTTTTTGAAACCGCGCTCGTCATTGGTAAGATCGAACATGTGGTTGATGCGGTCTGCGGTGTAGGTGTCCCACGCCGCGAACACCAGAAGGTGCGAGCCTTCGGTCACCTGTGCCTGGTTCCAGGAAATTTCCTGAATCTTGGCACGGGTTTCCGGGTTGGTGACAACGATGATTTCGAAAGGCTGCAAGCCACTCGATGTCGGCGCCAACCGCGCAGCCTCGATGATGCGGTCGACCTTGTCCTGCGAAACGGACTTGGCAGGGTCCATCTTCTTGGTGGCATAACGCCAGTTCAATTTTTCGATCAGCATAAAAATCTCCTTGGGGGACCTCGCGATGTGGCGCGCCTGCGCCCGACCGGGATCTCCGTAAACCCAACACAGATAGGTCATGTTGCGCTGCACACAAGACGGCACGGACGCACAACCATACGAAATCGTCTCCGGTTCGCCTTATGAAAGGCGAACCGGAGGGATGATGAATGTCCGGCAAATGCATGTTGCATTGGCAGGTATGGTAGAGGTCTTGGCATTTGCCGGACCCGGTAACAAAGCGACTTTCACGATACCTATCGGAACGCCCGGTCCCTTGCCTGGCCAGTGGCAAGAGGTGGGTCCACGGAAACGGCCCTCTTTTTTAGAGCTGCCGCTTGTCGGTACCGGCTTTCAAACCGTGAGGGCGCCGCGCGTCGCACCCCTTTGCTTCGAAAGCACGGGCAGTATGCGGTGGGTTTAGAGCGTGTGGAGAAAAAAATAATTTTATTTTTTGGCAGCTTCGCGAGAGCAACAGGCTCAAACGATCCGGACAACGCGAGACCATGCCTTGCCGTCCTCACCCCGCACCAGGTGCGGGGTGACGGGCCGTGCCTGCCACAAGGGCAGGCGACACCATCAAACGTAGCGGTTGACCACGTTCTCAAGATATTCCTGACGCCCCGATTTTGGCTCAGGATTGATGTTGTCGCGCTCGACCATCGCCGCGATCTCATCCAGCTTCAGCTCACCGCGCAAAAGCTTTTGAGCATCTGGCGAATCCCACTTGGCATAGCGGTCTGCCAGTGGCTGCGACAGGGCCTTGTCCTCGATCATCTTCGCCGCAGCCTTGAGGCCACGGGCGCAGCAATCCATGCCGCCGATATGGCCGATCAGCAGGTCGGCCGGGTCGAGCGACTGACGGCGCAGCTTGCTGTCGAAGTTGGTGCCGCCATTCTTGAAGCCGCCGCCCGCCAGCACGTGGTAATAGGCCAGCGCCATTTCCGGCACGTTGTTTGGAAACTGGTCGGTATCCCAACCGGACTGGTAATCGTTGCGGTTCATGTCGATGGAGCCGAAAATGCCGAAGGCATTGGCCATGGCCAGCTCATGCTCGAAAGAGTGGCCGGCCAGAATGGCGTGGCCCTGCTCGATGTTGACCTTCACTTCCTTGTCCAGACCGTGTTTTTGCAGGAAGGCGTAAACGGTCGCGACGTCGTAGTCGTATTGGTGCTTGGTGGGCTCCTGCGGCTTGGGCTCGATCAGGATCGTGCCTTCAAAGCCGATCTTGTACTTGTATTCGACCACCAGATTGAGGAAGCGGCCAAGCTGGTCCAGCTCGCGCTTCACATCGGTGTTGAGCAGGGTTTCATAGCCTTCACGACCGCCCCACAGAACATAATTGGCGCCGCCCAGCGTCTTGGTGGCGTCCATGCAGGTTTTGACGGTCGCTGCGGAATAGGCAAAAACGTCAGGGTCCGGGTTGGTGGCGGCACCCGACATGAAGCGGCGGTTGGAGAAGAGGTTGGCCGTACCCCACAGAAGCTTGACGCCGGTGTCTGCCTGCTTCTGGCCGAAATAATCGACGATCTCGTTGAGGTTCTTCGTGTTTTCCGCAAATGTCTTGCCTTCGGGGCGCACGTCGGCATCGTGGAAACAATAAAACGGCGATCCGAGCAGCGAAAAGAATTCGAACGCGACATCGGCCTTCAGCTTGGCGGCCTGCATCGTATCTTCGAACCACGGACGCTCGAAAGTCTGGCCACCGAAAGGGTCGCCGCCCGGCCATGTGAAGGTGTGCCAATAGGCCACCGCAAAGCGCAAGTGGTCTTCCATCCGTTTCCCGCCGACGATCTCATCGGGGTTGTAATGCCGAAAGGCCAGCGGATTGGTGCTGTCAGGGCCTTCATATTTGATTTTCTGGATGTCGCCGAAAAAGCCTGTGGTCATGGTTGGTTTCTCCCTTTTGAACTCGTTGTTGTTGCAAAAGCCCCCTCTGCCTGCCGGCATCTCCCCCACAAGGGGGAGAGAATTCGAGGCACCAGTTCCACCCTTGCCGCAAAGCTTGATCGGGGCAGATAAGCCCCTCCCCCTTGTGGGGAGGGGTTGGGGAGGGGTTCTTTCTCAAATCAGATGTTGCGGATTGCCGGATAAAGCGCTCGATATCGCTCATAAGCCTCCTCATAGGCATCGCCCAGCGCCGAAACCGGCTCGATCGTCTCCTCCGTTTCCGGCTGAGAACACACGACAACGGGGTCCACCCCGGTCGCGGCAATCAGGCCCAGACGCGCCGCGCCAAAGGCGGCGCCAAAGTCGCCCTCCGCCGGAATATCCACGGGCACCCCAAGCGATGTGGCAATCGAGGCCAGCCAGTAGCGCGAGCGCGAGCCACCGCCGATGGCGGTGACGCGGGAAATCGAGGTGCCTGCGGATTTCAAGGCTTCGAGATTGTCTCTGATGGCGAAGGTCACGCCTTCCATGACAGCCTGCGTCAGCGCCTTGCGGTCGCTTTCGTGAGATAGGCCGACGAAGGAGCCGCGAATGGCTGCGTCATTGTGAGGCGTGCGTTCGCCCGAAAGATACGGCGCGAAGGTGACGCCTGTGGGTGCCTTCAGCTGGTCGCCCAGTTCCGTTGAAAGATCGCCAGCGGATTTGCCCGTGATACCGGAATACCAGTTCAGCGCATCGGTGGCTGAGAGAATGACGCCCATCTGGTGCCAAGTGTCGGGCAGCGCGTGGCAGAAGGCGTGAACGGCGCTTTCCGGCTTGGGCAGATAGGAGGCGTTGGCGGCAAACAACACGCCGGATGTCCCGAGCGAAACGAAGGCGTGGCCTTCGGACACCGTGCCCATGCCGCAGGCGGACGCGGCATTGTCGCCTGCTCCACCCGCAACCACGACCTTGGCAGAAATGCCCCATGAGGAGGCAAGATCAGGGCGCAGCGTGCCGGCTTCCTCGGTTCCTTCCACAAGAGATGGCATATGGTCTTCAGTCAGGCCGGTGGCCTCCAGCAAGTCGGACGACCACTTGCGCGCGCCGGTATCGAGCCATGAGGTGCCCGCCGAGTCCGACATGTCGGACATATACTCGCCCGTCAGCCAAAGCCGCAGATAATCTTTCGGCAAAAGGACCTTCGCGACCTTGGCGAAAACGTCCGGCTCGTTATTGGCAACCCAGACAAGCTTGGGTGCGGTGAAGCCGGGAAACACGATGTTGCCGGTAATCGTGCGGAAACGTGGATCGGCATCGAGCTTTGCCGCTTCGGCGTGAGAGCGCGTGTCGTTCCATAGAATGCAGGGACGCAGGACATCGCCCGCCGCATCCACCAGCGTCGCGCCGTGCATATGCCCTGACAGGCCGATGCCCTTGACTGCGGCCAGCTCTTTTGGGTGCTTCGCCTTCAGGCCAGCAATCGCTGTTTGCGTGGCGGTGATCCAGTCCGCCGGGTTCTGCTCGGACCAGCCATGGTGGAGGCGTGAAACGTCGAGCGCGCCATTGGCCGAACCGATGACATTCTGATCACCGTCGATCAGCAGCGCCTTGACGCCGGATGTTCCCAAATCGAGACCGAGATACATGTTTCCTCCATTCCCTATGTCGTTTCAGGGGAGATTGTCCCGCAAGAATATGTCGATACGAATGCGTTCCTGCGCTTCGATAACGGCAAGGCCATCGGCCCTAGCTTTCAGCACCCTGATCGCGCTGCGCACCTCGTGACCGGCATTCTGGTTGAGCACCGCATCCAGCACACCTTCCGCCAGCGCGTTGGTGGTATTTTCGGTCAACTCGTGGGCGATAACGCAGGGCGACGATAGCTGGCGCGATGATTTGAGCGCCTTGATGAGGCCGCGATTGCCCGCACCCAGGCTGTAAAGCCCCAGGAGCTGCGGATTGGTCTCAAGACACTCCGCCACCAATCGCTGGACGGTGTCAGGGTCGTCGCGGCCTTCCAGAACCGGCAGAAGGCGCAGGTCGGGAAATTCCTCTTCCATCACCGCCTTGAAACCGGCGAGCCGCTCGCGGTGGTCCTTCACCAGCATGGAGCCTGCCAGCACAGCGACATCTCCACCCTTCTCCGGCAGGAAACGGCCCATCAGGCTGGCGGCGGTACGACCGGCGGCAACATTGTCGACGCCTGCGAAATGGTCGCGTCGCGAACCGGTAAGATCGGAAACGAGCGTGACGGCGGCAATGCCGCTATCGGTCAGCCGGTCTACCGCCTCCACCACATCTTCAGCATCGATGGCGACAAAGGCAACGCCGGATGGTTTCTCCAACCGCGCCACATCCAGCGCCTGGGCGAGGGCCGCCGCATCGAAGGGTGGCACCTCGATGATGCGGATGGATGTGCGATCGACATAAGAGCGGGAAGCGGCGGCCCTGACCTCGGCGCGCAGACCGGCCATGAAGGAATTGTCGTTGTTGGGCAGGATGAAAACCAGCGCGTAAGAGCGACCCTTTGCCAGATTGGCGGCCGCCATATCGCGGACGTAACCCAGCTCCAAAATCGCCGTCTCGACCTTGGCACGTGTGACCGCATGCACCCCCGGACGCAGGTTGATGACCCGGTCGACGGTTGCCAGACTGACGCCTGCCTTGGATGCGATATCGTGAACGGTCGGCTTCATGGTTTCTCCCCAAGCCGTCCTTAGCCGAGATTCTGACGTCCGTAAATCAGAAAATGACGTACGTACCTCATGAAGAGTGAAGTGGCCTTGTTTCAAGCTCGAGTGTGTGGCTTACCCCTCTCTGTCCTGCCGGACATCTCCCCCTCAGGTGGGAAGATCGACTCGTGGCAATGTCTTGGCCACCTTTAACGGTGCGGATGGGGTGACGAGCGCGCGTCTACCTGATCTCCCCCCTTGAGGGGGAGATGCCTGGCAAGGCAGAGGGGGGTGAACCACACACGCGACGCTGGATAACCCAAACGAAAAGGGCCGCCATTTCTGGCGACCCTTCAGCGCTGCGGTGGATGGGGGAAATCAGTGAGCGGCGTCTGGCGGCGGCGCGGCTTTGGGTTTGTTGATGAGCAGCGTCAGGAAAATCAGCGCGCTGAACAGCACTGTCAGCGCCAGGAAGACATCGGCAAACGCCTGAAGCCATGCCTGTTGCGAGACCACGCCGACGAGCTTCTTGATGGCAACGGATGATCCATCCAGACCGTAGGAATCGTAGTTTGCACCGACATTGTTCAACCACTCCAACGCGGCTGGATTGCCGTAGTTCACGTGTTCGGCAATGCGGAAATAATGGTCGTCTGTGCGCTGGCTGAGCATGGTGTTGATGATGGCAAGACCCACCGCGCCACCGAGGTTACGGGTGAGGTTAAAGAGGCCGGAGGCGTTTTTCATGCGGGCCGGCGGCAGCGTGCCGAGCGCGATGTTGTTGATCGGCACCATGCACATCATCAGGCCGAAGCCGCGCAGGATCTGCGGGATCAGCAACTCGTAAAAGTCCCAGTCTGCCGTCACATGGGTCATGATCCACGTTCCCGAACCGAAGCTGATGAAACCGATGGCCATCATGACACGTGGATCGAGCTTGGTGGAGAGCTTGCCCGCAACCGGCGCCGTAAAGAACATGGCCAGGCCGGAGACGAACATTGTCTCGCCGATCATCAGCGCATCGTAGCCGCGCACCCGCCCCAGATAGAGCGGATACATATAGGTCAAACCGTAAAGACCGATGCCCATGACGAACGAAAACAGCGAGCCGATGGAGAAATTTCGGTCGGCAAAGGCTTTGAGGTCCACCACCGGAAAATCGACATTGAAGGCGCGCCAGAAGAACGCGATGCCGCCGATTGTCATGGCGACAGCACCGATGACGATGTGGGTGTCGTTGAACCAGTCGTTGTTGTTGCCCTCTTCCAGCACATATTCCATCGAGCCGAGGAAGACGCCCATCGACAGCAGTCCCCACCAGTCGAACCTCTTCCACAAAGAGAGTTCCGGCTTGTCGAAATCGATGAAATTCCACGTGACCAGGGTCACGATGATGCCGGGAATGATGTTGACGAGGAACAGCCAGTGCCAGGAAAAGGCATTCGACAGATAACCGCCGACCGTGGGGCCGATGGTGGGTGCAAGCGTTGCCACAAGGCCGATGATGGGGGACACCACCGAGCGCTTGGAAGCCGGGAAAATGGTGAAGGCGGCGGCAAATACGGAGGGGATCATGCCGCCGCCTATGAAGCCCTGAATGCATCGGTAGACGATCATCTGGTCGATGTTGGTGGCCGTCGCACACAGGGCGCTGGAAATGGTGAAGCCTGCGGCGCAGGTGGCAAACAGCACCCGCGTCGACAAGATGCGCGCAAGCGTTCCCGACAGCGGAATCATGATGACTTCCGCGATCAGATAGGAGGTCTGAACCCAGGCGATTTCATCCGACCCGGCACCGAGACCAGCCTGAATTTCCGCAAGCGACGCCGAGACGATCTGGATGTCGAGGATCGACATGAACATGCCGAACACCATTGCAAAGAACGCGATGAGGCGTCGGCGATCCATGGGGGGATCGATCGCCGCGACGTTGCCGCCTGCCATACTGGCTGTTGCCGCCATGATCTTGGTCCTTATCGAAGATTACTTCGACTGATTGTCTGCTGTGCGGGTCTTGTCGGGTGCCGTACGGGTATCGACATCGACCACCACGCTCAAACCGGCACGCAACTTGTGCTTGGCCAGATCTTCCTTGGAAAAGACGATGCGAACCGGCACGCGCTGGATGACCTTGGTAAAGTTGCCCGTGGCATTTTCCGGCGGAAGCATGGAGAAGACCGAGCCGGACGCAGGCGAAATCGACTGCACCGTGGCTTCGATATCATGTTTGCCAAAGGCGTCCACATGCACGCGCACCTTGGAGCCGGGCTCGATATCGGCAAGCTGCGTTTCCTTGAAATTGGCATCGATATAGAGATCGTCCATCGGCACCAGAGACGCTAGGCGCTTGCCCACTGACAGAAGGTCGCCCGTCTGAACCGAGAGGTTGCCGATGACGCCATCATAAGGCGCACGAAGAACCGTGAAGGACAGGTCACGCGCGGCCTTGTCACGAGACAGTTCCAGCGACTTCACCGAACCTTCGGCTTCTTTTCGCTGGGCTCTGAGGAGATCGATATTTGCCTGAGCGGACACGACGCCTGCCTCACCGGCAACCAGATTGGCCTTGGCCTGTTCCATGGCGATCTGCGCGTTATCAGACGATGCAGCCGTGCCGACGTCCTTGGCCTGAAGTTCGCTGGCGCGTTTCAGGTTGATGTCGGCACCCCGCAATGCGGCATCCAGAGAGCCCTTTTGGGCAATGGCCTGCTGCAAAGACGCCTCAGCGCCTGCAATCTGCGCATCGATGCGGTTGAGCGAGAGCTGCTGTGTCTGAAGCTGGGCCTGCGCCTGTTCCAGCGCATTGCGATAATCGCCATCGTCAAGGGTCACGAGTGTATCGCCAGCCTTCACCGTTTGGTTATCGACGACCTCGACCTTGGCGACATAGCCGGAGACCTTCGGCGCGATGACGGCGATATCGCCCTGCACATAGGCATCATCCGTGGAAATGAGGAAGCGGCCATCCGTCCAGTATTGATAGCCGTACCAGCCACCGGCAGCCAGAATGGCAATGGCGACGATCGGCAAAACGAAAGATTTGCGCTTCTTCTTTTCAGGCGCGGCGGCTTCAGCGGGTGCCGCAGCTGGCTGAGCGTCGGCTGCCTTTGCCTCTTCGACACGAGCTTCGGTTTCATCTGACGAATTGACTGCGCGGACTGCACCGTTCTTCTGGGCCGACATGGTAACACCATTCACTGTAAGCGAGATAAGAATTGTCGAACTGAACCGTTCGGTTCGATTGACTTAATCTCTTTTCTGACACATATCAAGTCATATCGAACCGATTGGTTCGATATATGAGATGAGATTTAAAAACGATTGGCGGATTGCAGCGTGACCGACGAGACATCCATGGAGGACATCTCCACAGCATCTCCTGCAGGCCGGTTTGCGGCGGGCGAAGACCCGGCAAAGCGCGAGCAAATCCTCGATGGTGCATGGCGCGTGTTCAAGCAGAAGGGTTTCGATGCCGCCAGCATGAATGACATCACCCGCGAAGCCGCTGTTTCCAAGGGGACAATCTATGTTTACTTTGAAAACAAGGATGAGCTTTTTGCCGCCCTGATCGACCGTCACCGCGCTGAATTCGCCCTTTCCATGCGCGATATTTTGGCGGGCACGGAAGAGGTACGAGACGGTCTATGGCAGTTCGGCGCTGCGTTTATTCATAAGGTGACATGCACGGACATGATACCTGCCATGCGCTCAGCGCTTGGCGTGATCGACCGCATGCCCAAACTCTCGCAACGTTTTTTCGTGGCAGCACCGAACAATGTTCGCGTCGTTCTGCGTGACTTCCTGAGGCACCATGTCGAACAGGGAACGCTCGTCATCGACGACGTGGACCTTGCCGCACGCCAGTTCATCGAGCTTGCGACCGGAACATTCTTCAAAATGCGGCTGTTCGGCGAATTGACGGGCGACACGCCGCCAGATGACGCGGACCGTGTCCTCAAAAGCGCTATCGAGGTTTTTATGTCGGCCTATGGAACCAGGACAATTTAGCCCCATTCATCATCCGAGTTTCTCGCAATGCGCGAATTATCGGGAAAATAGAGCTTAACACATCTGTCATACGCTTGTTTCTCGCGCATTCGAATATAAAACTACGGTGTTTCGAATTGTCGAACCTGGATAGCTGAGAAGGAAAACAGGCCCGATGGACTCCATTGTCCCTCTATTGTCAGACCCCGCCGCATGGGTGGCACTCGTCACTCTTATCGTCATGGAGGTCGTGCTTGGCATCGACAACCTGATTTTCATTTCCATCCTGACCAACAAGCTGCCAGAGCATCAGCGTGAGAAGGCCAGAAAGATCGGTATCGGTCTGGCGCTGATCATGCGCCTGGGTCTGCTCGGCACCGTGGCGTGGATCGTCCAACTGACCGAGCCCGTTTTCGAACTTTTCGGTCACGGCTACTCCTGGAAGGACATGATCCTCATCGGCGGCGGTCTCTTCCTCGTATGGAAGGCCACGAAGGAAATTCACCACAATGTGGACCCGGAAGATCACAAGGAAGACATGGTCGGTACCGCCGTTGCCAGCTTCTCCTCTGCGATCGCCCAGATCCTGCTGCTCGATCTCGTCTTTTCGCTGGACAGCATCATCACCGCCGTTGGCATGACCCCGCACGTCCCGATCATGGTTGTCGCCGTCGTCTTCGCCGTGACCGTCATGCTGCTGGCCGCCAACCCGCTGGCTCAGTTCATCGAAAAGAACCCGACGGTCGTCATGCTGGCGCTGGCATTCCTTTTGATGATCGGCACGACGCTGATCGCCGAAGGCATGGGCTTCCACGTTCCCAAGGGCTACGTCTATGCCGCCATGGCATTTTCGGCACTGGTGGAAGTGCTCAACATGGTATCGCGCAATGCACGCCGGAAGAAGAAGAGCACATTGCACTAGGTGCGATTGTCGATCTGAAGAAACTTGGGGCCCGTGTAACAGCGGGCCTTTTTCTTGTCGGCGCAAAATGCCAGCAGAGGGGCAACGGCGGTAATTTTCTTGACGCATGCGGCGTAATATGGCCTAAGGCCATGCCTAATGGGAACGTATGAAAGCTGCGCTTTGCGCCTGTTTTGAGCCATTCCCGCCGCATCCAACGTCAATTCCCGTGATATCGGGCACTTTCAGCTTTATGTCACAGCCAGTCACGACGAGTGAATTTCATGACCACTTCCGGCGTCCGCGTCCGTATTGCCCCTTCCCCCACCGGCGAGCCGCATGTCGGCACCGCTTACATCGCGCTTTTCAACTACCTGTTTGCCCTCAAGCACGGTGGTGAATTCATTCTGCGCATCGAAGATACCGATGCGACGCGCTCCACGCGCGAATATGAAGACAAGGTGCTGGAAGCGCTGAAATGGACCGGCCTGAAATGGTCCGAAGGCCCTGATGTTGGCGGCCCCTATGGCCCCTACCGCCAGTCCGACCGCAAGGACATGTACCAGCCATTCGCCGACGAACTGCTGGAAAAGGGCCACGCCTTCCGCTGTTTCTGCACGCCGGAGCGCCTGACCGAGATGCGTGAAGCGCAGCGCGCCGCTGGAAAGCCGCCGAAATATGATGGTCTGTGCCTGCATCTGAAGGCTGAGGAAGTGACTGCAAAGATGGACGCGGGCGAAGCTTCTGTCGTGCGGATGAAAATCCCGACGGAAGGCTCCTGCGATTTCAACGATGGCGTCTACGGCGATGTATCGATCCCGTGGGACAGCGTTGACATGCAGGTTCTGATGAAGGCGGATGGCATGCCGACCTACCACATGGCCAATGTCATCGACGACCATCTGATGAAGATCACCCATGTCGCACGCGGCGAAGAGTGGCTGGCATCGGTGCCAAAGCACATTCTGCTCTACCGTTATTTCGGTTGGGAACAGCCCACGTTCATGCATCTCTCCCTGATGCGCAATGCCGACAAATCCAAGCTTTCCAAGCGCAAGAACCCGACCTCGATCTCCTATTATTCCGCGCTCGGCTATCTGCCGGAAGCGCTGATGAACTTCCTCGGTCTGTTCTTCATCCAGATTGGCGAAGGCGAAGAGCTTTTGACCATGGAAGAACTGTCGCAGAAATTCGACCCGGAAGCGCTGTCCAAGGCAGGTGCCATCTTCGACATTCAGAAGCTGGACTGGCTGAACGGCCGCTGGCTGCGCGAAAAGCTGAGCCAGGACGAGTTCATTGCCCGCACGCTGGAATGGGCGATGGAAAACTCCCGCCTGACGGAAGGCCTGAAGCTTTCGCAGAGCCGCATTTCAAAGCTGGGCGAACTGCCGAACCTCGCAGGCTTCCTGCTGTCGAGCGATGTCGGCCTGACGCCTGCCTCTTTCGCTGGTCTGAAGACCAAGCCGGAAGAAACCCACGAAATCCTGACCACGGTTGCCGCCGATCTGGAGAAAATGCCGGACTGGACGCTGGAATCGATTGAGCAGGAACTGCGCGATGTTGCCGAACGCACGGGCAAGAAACTGCGCGTGGTGACACCGCCGCTCTTCGTTGCGATGTCGGGCTCGTCGCGTTCGCTGCCGCTGTTTGATAGCATGGCGCTGCTCGGCCGTTCCGTGGTGCGCCAGCGTTTGAAGATCGCGATTGCGGTTGTGGCGTCGATGGTTGCCGCAGGCAGTTAAGCGGGCGACGCGGCTGGTGAGCTGACGCCGCCACGGTCGTCATCCTCGGGCTTGTCCCGAGGATCTACCTTGGGTGCCAGGGGTTGGACGTCGGACGTGCCGGTGACGCAGCAGATCCTCGG
This sequence comes from Rhizobium skierniewicense, assembly GCF_014196515.1. Taxonomy (GTDB): domain Bacteria; phylum Pseudomonadota; class Alphaproteobacteria; order Rhizobiales; family Rhizobiaceae; genus Agrobacterium; species Agrobacterium skierniewicense. The sequence continues at coordinate 313,456 of NZ_JACIDV010000005.1, forward strand.
GACAAGCCCGAGGATGACGAGACGGGAAGGTACGGGGCGAACCAGAAAGCCACCGCATCACCATAGAGAATAACTTGCCCGAAGAAGGCCCAGACGATGACCGACAAGACAACCGAAACAACTGCCCTCTCGTCCGACGTGACCGAAGTGCGCCGCCAGAAGCTGGGAATGCTGCGTGAGAAAATCGGCGATGTGTATCCCGCCCATTTTCACCGCACGCTGACCAATGCGGAACTGGCCGAGAAATATGCGCAGATCGAGCCGGACGTTGAAACCGGTGACACGGTAACGGTTGCCGGGCGCGTTTATTCCTCGCGCAATTCCGGCATGTTCATGGACATCCATGACGCCTCCGGCAAGGTGCAGATCTTCTCCCACAAGGATACGACGCCGGAAGCTGCGCGCGACCTTCTGCCGATGATCGATATCGGCGACATCATCGGCGTGACCGGCAAGGTGCGCCGCACCAAGCGCGGCGAGCTGACGATCAATGCCGAAGAGATCACCATGCTGACCAAGTCTCTGCTGCCAATGCCAGAGAAGTGGAGCGGGATTTCCGACATCGAAATCCGCTATCGCAAGCGCCACCTGGATATTCTCTCCAACGAAGAGTCCAAACTCCGCTTCCAGCAGCGCTCAAAGATCATTTCCGGCATTCGCCGCTTCATGGAAAACGAGGCCTTCCTCGAGGTTGAAACGCCGATGTTGCAGACCGTCTATGGCGGCGCGACGGCCGATCCGTTCAAGACCTTCCACAACACGCTGAAGATGGACATGTATCTGCGCATTGCGCCGGAACTGTTCCTGAAGCGCACGCTGGTGTCTGGCCTGTCCGACAAGGTGTTCGAAATCAACCGCAACTTCCGCAATGAAGGTGTTTCAACCCGGCACAATCCGGAATTCACCATGCTGGAATGCTATTGGGCCTATGCCGACTACGAAGACATTATGGGTCTGGTCGAGCGCATGTTCGAAACGCTGGCGATTGCCATTCACGGCACGACGGAACTGGAATTCCAGGGCAAGACCATTTCCTTCAAGGGTCCGTTCAAGCGCGTGCCGATGCCGGATGCGGTGAAGGAGGCGACGGGCATCGACTTCCTGGCCATCAAGACCGACGAAGAAGCCCGCGCTGCCGCGAAGGCTGCCGGTTTCGAAGTCGAGAAGGACTGGACCTGGGGCGAATGCCTGGCCTTCATCTTTGAGGAAAAGGTCGAGGCGACGCTGATCCAGCCAAGTCACGTCACGCATTTTCCAAAAGACATCTCGCCCTTTGCCAAGGAAGTGCCGGGCGAGCCGCGTCTGGTGGAGCGTTTCGAGAGCTATTGCAACGCCTGGGAAGTTGGCAATGCATTCTCCGAGTTGAACGACCCGGAAGAACAGCGCCGCCGCATGGTGGAGCAGTTGGAACAGGCCCATGCGCGTGGCGAAAAGGACAAGCAGCTGGACGACGAATTCCTCGACGCCATCGATCAGGGCATGCCGCCCGCCGGGGGCCTCGGCATCGGTGTAGACCGTCTGGTGATGTTGCTGACCAACGCGCCGTCCATCCGCGACGTCATCCTGTTCCCGGCCCGCCGCCAGAAGGCGGATTGATGTTGGCAGGGCGGTAAAGCCGCCCTCCTTCGATCACGTCTTCGATCGCAAAAAGCCTCTCCGCACCACAGAGGCAGGCCGCAGACTCAATGGCCGGATTTCGCGGGCTCTTCCGCAGGTGCGTCCTCGCCATGTGCGGGGGCGTCTTCCGTGACCGGCGTTGCGCCATGGGCAGGCTCGGCTGCGACAGCTTCCGTTTGGCCTTTGCCGAAAACCAATGATTTCAAATAGGCCAAACTGAACATGCTGACGCTTTCAGGCTCCGGCGTGGAGGTCAACAGAGCGGGATCGTCGGCAGCGGCTGGCGCGCCTTCATGCACCGACTCCGGTGCTGGCGCATCATGGCCCTCGGCGGGTGCAGCTTCGCCGTGGCCTTTGCCCTCCGCCGGTGCTGCGTGATCCGCTGGTGCAGCGCCATGCCCGCCGGCCGCAGCGGCTTCGGCATTCGGATCGATGCAATCCGTGAAGTCTTTCAGATCGGCCGCAAGATGCTGGGTATCTTCCAGAGGTAGATCAATCCGCAAACCATAGAAGATCCCCTCCCCGCTTGGGGGGCCATCGTAATAGAAGGCGGAATAGGGTTTGGCGTCGGCATCCGCCGGCAGCTTTGTGACATCGGGGATATAGACCACCTGCGCGGCGATGGCACGGCCGCGCATATCCGAGCGCATGGTCGGCCCGTTCTGATCCAGGATGGAGACCTGCACGAGGTCGGGTTTCTGCTTGTCATAAACGGCCTTGGCCACACGCAGGGCGGTCTTGACCCGCTCCGCGCCATCGCCACCATCAGTGCGAATGAACTTGCGGACCCACAGGCTACCGGCTTTTTTGATGTTGACGGTCTGCACCATCTCGCATTCGAGTCCGTTGACCGATGCATTGGAGGGACCGAACAGGGCGTCTTTACCGACGAAAACGGCGGCAAGGCCGGACGCGCCCCCGAACAGGAGGACGATGCCGCTCAACAATACGAACTTGCGAGAAAACCGTATTCTCTTGAACACTGCCTTCACGTCGAGCGTCCCGACATGCATTACCCCGTTAAAGCTGATCGTCCGCAGAATGCACAAGCAGTGTCACTGCTAAAACGATGAAGGCACGGCGGCTTGCGCCTATCACCATACATGCATCAATTCTGACGTGTTCTCGTTGAAGAAGGCTTAATTCGGCAGCGAATCCGGGCACCAAACTGGCTCATTTTTGGACTCCGTCAAAAAAACGACAATCCGTGTTACAAATCAATTATTGCGAATGATTTGCAATAGCGTTGACAAACCCTATTTAGATGGCCAGATTGATATTGCGAATGAATCGCATCAGGAGTTGGATAGGCCCATGAGATTGTCATCGCTTCGATATCTGCTCTGTGCTGCGGTGCTTTTGCTGCCGCTGGCAGCGGTGGCGCAGGAGAAGCCGAAGGTCGTGACCACCTTCACCATCATCGCCGATATGGCGCGCAATGTGGCTGGCGATGCCGCCGATGTGGACAGCATCACCAAGCCGGGTGCCGAAATTCACAATTACCAGCCGACACCGCGCGATATCCTGAAAGCCCGCAATGCCAATCTCGTTTTGTGGAACGGGCTCAATCTGGAGCTGTGGTTCCAGAAGTTTCTGGCAAACCTGGCTGACGTTCCCAATGTAACGGTAAGCGAAGGCGTGACGCCGATGTCGATCAGCGGCGGCGCCTATCAGGGCAAGCCCAACCCGCATGCCTGGATGTCGCCCGATAACGCACTCATCTATGTCGAAAATATCCGCAAGGCTTTGACGCAGATAGACCCTGGCAATGCCGCCGTCTACGCCGCCAATGCCAAGGCCTATTCCGACAAGATCAGCCGCGAAATACAGCCGATGCGCGATGCTATCGCCGCATTGCCGCAGGATAAGCGCTGGCTGGTGACGAGCGAAGGCGCGTTTTCATACCTTGCGCGTGATTTCGGCATGAAGGAACTGTTCCTGTGGCCTGTGAATGCCGACAGTCAGGGCACGCCCCAGCAGGTGCGCGGCGTGATCGATGCGATGCGCCAGCATAAGATTCAGGTCATTTTCAGCGAAAGCACCGTCTCCCCCGATCCGGCCAAACAGGTGGCCAAGGAAACTGGAGCTGCCTATGGAGGCGTGCTCTACGTGGATTCCTTGAGCGAAGTCGATGGTCCGGTGCCGACCTATCTCGACCTCTTGCGCGTGACCACCGAGACGATTGTGAAAGGCCTTTCCAAATGATGATGGGAAAGCGAAAGACAGTGGAAACGGGACTGACCGTCGATGATGTGACGGTGACCTACCGCAACGGTCACACGGCGCTGCGCAGCGCCAGCTTTTCCATTCCCCGCGGCACCATCACCGCTCTCGTAGGCGTCAATGGTGCGGGAAAATCCACCATCTTCAAGGCCGTCATGGGCTTCGTGCCGTTGGCGGCGGGTCGCGTCTCGATCTTCGATCTGCCCGCCCGCGATGCGCTGAAAAAGAACCTCGTCGCCTATGTGCCGCAGGCCGAAGAGGTGGATTGGAGCTTTCCGGTTCTGGTCGAGGACGTTGTCATGATGGGTCGCTACGGCCATATGAATTTCCTGCGCATACCGTCAAAGCGCGACCATCAGATGGTCGATGAGGCGCTTTCCCGCGTCAACATGGTGGATTACCGCAAGCGCCAGATCGGCGAGCTCTCCGGCGGGCAGAAAAAGCGGGTGTTTCTGGCGCGGGCATTGGCGCAGGAAGGTCAGGTCATTCTGCTGGACGAGCCCTTTACCGGCGTGGATGTGAACACCGAAGAACAGATCGTCGCGTTGCTCAAGGCGCTGCGCGACGAAGGCCGCATCATGCTGGTTTCCACCCACAATCTCGGCAGCGTCCCTGATTTTTGCGACCGCGCGGTTTTCGTCAAGGGCACCGTCATCGCGTCGGGCAGGACAGAGGATACGTTCACCGAAGACAACCTGCAAAAGGCGTTCGGTGGCAGTCTGCGCCATTTCATTCTGGGCGGTACGGACCTGCACGACGATGCCGATCCGCGCCACCTGACGGTCATCACCGACGACGAGCGGCCCTTCGTGATCTACAGCAAGGATGGTTCGGCCACGACGACCACGAAAGCCAAGAGCCATGATTGACACTCTGCTCGAACCCTTCACCTACTCCTATATGCTGAACGCCATCTGGGTCAGCGCGCTGGTGGGTGGCGTTTGCGGGTTTCTGTCGTCCTATCTGATGCTAAAAGGCTGGTCGCTGATCGGCGATGCCCTGTCCCACGCCATCGTGCCGGGCGTCGCAGGCGCCTATATGCTGGGCCTGCCCTTTTCTCTCGGTGCCTTCATTTCCGGCGGGCTGGCGGCAGGCTCCATGTTGTTTTTGAACCAGAAGACGCGGTTGAAGGAAGATGCGATCATCGGCCTGATCTTCACCTCCTTCTTCGGGCTTGGCCTGTTCATGGTGTCGCTGTCTCCCACATCGATCAATATCCAGACCATCGTATTGGGCAATATCCTGGCGATCACCCCGGAAGACACGCTTCAACTGGCGCTGATCGGCGGCATCAGCCTTCTCGTACTGTCGTTGAAGTGGCGCGATTTCATGGTCGTGTTCTTCGATGAAAACCACGCTCGCACCGTGGGCCTCAACCCGGATCTTCTGAAAATCATCTTCTTCACCCTCCTGGCGGCGTCCACAGTCGCCGCCCTCCAAACCGTCGGCGCGTTTCTGGTGGTTGCCATGGTGGTGACGCCGGGTGCGACCGCCTATCTGATGACGGACCGGTTCGAGCGCCTGATCGGGATGAGCTTTGCCATCGGCGCAGGCACCAGCTTCCTCGGGGCCTATCTCAGCTATTTCCTCGATGGTGCCACCGGCGGCATCATCGTCGTCCTGCAAACGCTGATCTTCCTGACCGCCTTCGTGTTTGCGCCCAAGCACGGCTATCTCGCTTCGCGCGCCAAGGCCAAGGCTGCTCTAGAGGCCGCGCCATGAGCGAAAACCTGCAGCTTGCGATCCTGCCGTTCCAACTGCCTTTCATGCAATATGCCTTTATCATCACGCTGATGATTGCGGTGCCGATGGCCATGCTGTCGTGCATTCTGGTGCTGAAAGGCTGGTCGCTGATGGGCGATGCCGTTTCTCACGCCGTGCTACCCGGTGTGGTCATCGCCTATATCGTCGGTATTCCCTTTTCCATCGGGGCCTTCGTTGCGGGCATGATCTGCGCGTTGGGCACCGGCTTTCTGAAGGAAAACAGTCGCATCAAGGAAGACACCGTGCTTGGCATCGTCTTTTCCGGCATGTTTGGGCTCGGTTTGGTTCTTTATGTCAAGGTGCAGAGCGATGTGCATCTGGACCATATCCTGTTCGGCGACATGCTGGGCATTGCCGTGAGCGACATTGTTGAAACCGGATTGATTGCCTTGGTAGCCACGCTGTTTCTGGTGCTGCTGCGCAAGGACCTTCTGGTCCACGCCTTTGACGCCCAACACGCCAAGGCCATCGGCCTGCCGGTTCGCCTGCTGCATTACGGCTTGCTGGCGGTGCTATCGCTGACGGTGGTGGGCGCGTTGCAGGCCATTGGCATCATTCTTTCCGTCGCCATGCTGGTGGCCCCCGGTGCCATCGCATTCCTGATCACACGACGGTTTTCCAGCATGATGATCGCGGCCATCGCCGTATCTGTTACCTCTTCGATCATTGGCATCTGGGCCAGTTTCCTGATCGATAGCGCTCCGGCCCCGACGATCGTTCTGATCATGAGCGGTTTCTTCATCCTCGCCTTCCTGCGGACAACATGGAAGGCGCGGGCCGTGAACAGGGCGGAAAGCACGATCTGAAAGTCAATTGTCCACAATTGAAAACATTATTTCAGAATGTTCGGAACTTCCTGCCCTTGATTCGCGTCATATCGACAGGTTGAAGCGTAGGGGCTCGACCGCATCAATTGACGCAAAGAGGTACGACCATGTTGAAATGGGCTCTTATATTCTTCGTAGTTTCGCTGATCGCCGGTGTTTTCGGCTTTACGGGAATTTCGGCGGCGACAGCGGGCATCGCCCGTATTCTGTTCTTCATTGCAGTGGTCGTGTTCCTGATCTTCCTGGTTCTTGCACTCATGGCTGGTCAGGCGATCCTCTGATCGTAACGGGTATGACGGGAAACGGCGGGTCGAGAGGCCCGCCGTTTTTTGTTGTGACATGATGAGCCCTCGCCCGTGACGCTGCGGGCGTCTCGACATCAGGCTGTCCAGCCGCCGTCGATCACGTGTATCTGTCCCGTGGTAAATCCAGCCTCATCGGATGCCAGATATGTCACCAGAGCGGCAATCTCCTGCGGCGTCGCGATGCGACCCATGGGTTGTCGGGCGATGAAGTCGGAAAGGGCCTGCTCGTAGTGTCCAGTCGCACGCAGGCGCTCATGCAGCGAGGGGCTATCGACCGTGCCGGGGCAGATGGCATTGCAACGAATGCCCTTGGTGACGAAGTCCGACGCGATGGATTTGGTCAGGCCAATCACAGCGGCTTTCGAGGCCGTATAGGCAAACCGGTTGGGGACACCCTTCACGCTGGATGCAACCGACGACATATTGACGATGACACCCCTGCCCTGTTCCAGCATGGCGGGCAGAAATGCGCGGCACGTGCGGTACATGGCCTTGGCGTTAAGATCGAAGGAAAAATCCCAGTCCTTTTCTTCGCAATCGAGAATAGTGCCAGCGTGAACGAAGCCAGCGCAATTGAACAGCACATCAGCGCGACCGATATCCGTCGCAAGCGCTTTCACTGCATCGCCATCCAGCACGTTCAAGACGCGCGTTTCAGCCCCGGTCAGCGTGGCGAGTGCGGCGTCGTTGATATCAGTCGCGATGACGCGCGCGCCAAGTTCGATGAACCGTTCCGCCGTGGCACGGCCAATACCCTGACCTGCCGCGGTGATAACCACTGTCTTGCCGGTGAAATCCTGCGCCATGCGCTGCTCCTCTTGGCGCCAAGGCGCGCCTGAAAATCGAAATGGATCGACAATTCATACGTAAACAGCGTATTCATATAACGTCAAGGGAGCTGGAACTGGAGATGGTGCAGCGTACCATCGACCTGAAACCGCAGAGGTCGGATGATCGAAGACGACAGTGAAAAATACCGTGCGCCTGCCTTGGACAAGGGCCTCGACATTATCGAGCTTCTGGCGCAAACCGATGGCGGCCTGACGCAGGCGGAAATCGCCAAGGCCATCGGCAAAAGTCCCAATGAATTCTACCGCATGCTCGACCGGCTCGTCCGCCGGGGCTATGTGGAACGGCAGGATGGCGACCGATTTTTCCTGACCTTGAAACTCTTCGGTCTGGCGCATTTCCATGCCCCTTTGCGCAGGCTGGTGTCTTTTGCCGCGCCCGTGATGCGGGACTTTTCCAACAAGGCCGGACAGGCTTGCCATCTGGCCGTCTATGATCGCGGTGTCGTGGCTGTCATCGCCCAACAGGATAGCTCGACCTATTGGGCTCTATCGATCCGCGTCGGGGCGCAGATGAGCCTGTTCAACACCGGCTCCGGCCACGTTCTGCTTGCCTTCCAGTCTGACGCGCAGCGGGAGATCATGATTGCCGAGCAGCTTCGCGGCGGCAACGAGACATCCGTGCCCGAAGGCCTGATCACACGGTTGGGACAGATCCGGGCGAACGGTTTCGAGAGCATGAACAGTTTGCAGACCGCCGGTATCAGGAACCTATCCGCCCCAGTGCTAACACTCGACGGCACGGCGTTGGCGGCCATCACCTGCCCTTACATCACGCCTCTCAGCGGCAACGCACCCGGCGCCGATGACTGCGTCGATCTTATCCGGCAAGCAGCCCGGACGATTTCAAACGTGGCAGCCGGACAATAAAAAGCGCGACCGGGAGGGGACCGATCGCGCTTTCTTGACTGGAGGTATTATACTTCAATAACGAGCGACTATCGCGAAGGTTCCAGAATTATTCTGGAAGCTTAAGCTGCCAGTTGCTTGCGGATGATGCCGCGAAGAGATTCGAGATCCTTGGCGAACTGGCGGATACCTTCGGACAGCTTTTCCGTTGCCATGGCATCTTCGTTGAGGTGCCAGCGGAAGGCCTTCTCGTCCAGGCTCTGCAAGGGCTCGGCCTTTGCATCGTCAGCGGAGAGCTTCCGCTCCAGCGTGCCGGTATCCTTGTCCAGCTCTTCCAGAAGCGCCGGGCTGATGGTCAAACGGTCACAACCGGCCAGCGCTTCGATCTCGCCGACATTGCGGAAGGACGCACCCATGACAACCGTCGAGATGCCGTTAGCCTTGTAATAATTGTAGATCTTGCGAACGGAGACAACGCCCGGATCGGTTTCAGCGGTATAATCCTCGCCCGTGGACTTCTTGTACCAGTCGAGAATACGACCGACGAAAGGCGAGATGAGGAAGGCTTTGGCTTCTGCGCAGGCGATGGCCTGGGCCTGTGAGAACAGAAGTGTCAGGTTGCAATCAATGCCTTCGGACTGAAGTACTTCGGCAGCCTTGATGCCTTCCCATGTCGAGGCGAGCTTGATGAGAATACGGTCACGCTCGATGCCACGATCCTTGTAACCGGCAATGATCTGATGCGCCTTGGCGATGGACGCCTTCGTATCGAAGGAGAGATCGGCATCAACTTCGGTCGACACGCGGCCGGGTACGAGCTCGACAAGCTTTGCACCGACAGAGATCGCGAGACGGTCCGCGATCGCGCCAACCACAGCATCGGAATCACCACCCTGTTTCTGACCCCAGGAGATGGCTTCCTTTACGGTATCGGCAAACATCGGCGTACCCAAGGCCTTCAGAATAATCGACGGATTGGTGGTGCAATCCACCGGCTTCAGCCGGGCAACCGCTTCGATATCGCCGGTATCGGCGACAACCGTCGTGATTTTGCGAAGTTGGTCAAGTTTCGATGTCATGCTGATTGATCCTCGTCATCTCTGGAAAACCGTTTCAGCCGGGTTTCGTTCCTGCCCTCGCCTGCTTGCGCGCGATGTCGGAACCAAGCTGTTTTCTCATTGTTAAGTATCGCGCAGCGCCAACCCAGAAGTCAAGACATTTGCGCAATGCAATTGACATAAGTTTCACGCCTGCCATAGTGGACTCCCCCTCCAAGCATGGCGAAAACAGTGGCGAAACTGCGAAGAGACACTCATACAGCCTATTCCGAAGCCGCATCGCTGCGGCTGCGGGCGGCGTGGCTCTATTATAATCAGGGCATGACGCAGAAGGACGTGGCGGAAAAACTGGGTATCAGTCGCTCCACCGTCATCCGCCTTCTGGATGAGGCGATGAAGCGATCCGAGGTGCAGATCTGGATCAACGAGGGCATCGAGGACTACGTCGAACTCGCCATTAAGCTGGAGGCCGCTTACGGTCTGGACGAAGCGATCATCATTCCCTCCGCATCCTCGAAGGCCGAAGATATCGCCAAGGCTGTCGGACTGGCGCTGGGTCAATTTCTATCGGAGGCGGTTCCAGACAATGCCACGATCGGCGTGGGCTGGGGCCGCACCATGACGGCATCGCTCTCCAGCTTTCGCCCGCCGCGCCGGGAAAACTGCAAGGTGGTGTCGTTGCTGGGCGGTATCGTGGCGGTCCATCAGACCAATCCGCTGGATTACACATGGCGGCTGGCCAGCGCACTGGGTGCTGAATGCTATATGTTCCTCGCACCGCTTCTGGTGGATTCCGAAGAAACACGCCGTTCCCTGATCGAGAAATGTGGGCTGAACACGCTGTTCGAACTGGCGGAAAATCTCGACCTCGCCATCGTCAGCTGCGGCGATATCGGTCCGCATTCCACATCGCTGTCGGAGGGCTTCATTTCCAAACAGACGCATGACGAACTGGTGGCAGCGGGCTGCGTCTGCGACACCATGTTCAATTTCATCGATGCGGAGGGACACTCGGTCGACCACCCCATCAACCAGCGCGCCATGGCCATCGGTCTCGACACGCTGAAGAAGGCCAAACACATAGTCCTGGCCTCAGGCGGCGCCCACCGCGCCACCGCCATCCGCGCTACCATCCAACGCATCGGATGTAACACGCTGATTACCGATGAGGCCGCAGCGCGGGCGCTGCTGGAGCTGGGGGAAACGGCCCCGTAACCAATATCAGTCAGAAAGAGCAGTGGGCCATTCGCGGGCGCCGTGTTGAACGAACAAGACCTGGATTTCATCGCTCGAAACGACATAGGCAACAATGTAGGGCGTGCCAGATATGACGAGTTCTCGCGTGCCATCAATGTCCCCCCGCCGTCCAATGAACGGGTTGGATGAGAGAAGGTCTCGTGTTGCCTTGTGGATCAGGCGGACAATGCGGGCCGCCGCCCGAGGGTTCTGTTCGGCAATATAGTTGCCGATGGTGGCGAGTTCTCTCAGATATCGCTTCGTCCAAACAATGCGCACAACCGGTCAAGCCTGATCGTAACGGTTCAAAACCTCGGCAATATCCTCTTCGCTGGCGAAATTGCCTTTTGCAGCGTCGTCCAAACCCTCTTTCACGCCGGTGATCCACTGCTCCTGCCAAGCGATCGATCGGCCGTGGGCAAGAGCTTCCTCAACGATTTGGCTTCGCGTCAAACTGCTCTTGGCCGCAACCAGATCGATACGGCGGTCGATATCGTCGGAAAGTTGGATGGTGCTTTTCATATGCTTTCCATGGTTTCATACGGCAGATGTGAGTTTCACATCTCATATCACATGTGCCACAACTGGATCAAACCTTACCCGTTTCCCAGCCCAGCATCGCCCGTTTGCGCGTCAGTCCCCAGTGGTAGCCGGTGAGCGCGCCACTTTTGCCGACGGCGCGGTGGCAGGGCACGACGAAGGAGATGGGGTTGGCGCCGATGGCGGCACCCACGGCGCGCGACGCTTTAGGCTGGCCGATGTCGTGGGCGACGTGGGAATAGGTCACGGCTTTTCCGAGCGGGATTTTCAGGAGGCTTTGCCAGACGCGGACCTGAAAATCCGTGCCGAGGAGGACCACGCGCAAGGGTTGTTCGCTCTTCCATTTATCGGCGTCGAAAATTCTGCAGGCATAAGATGCGGTTGCCGCACTGTCTTCGCTGTAGTGAGCGTTGGGCCAGCGGCGTGCCATATCCTCGAAGCACGCCGTCTCCTCTCCCGCATCGGCAAAGGCACAGCCCGCAAGACCCCGGTCGGTGATCATGATCAAGGCCAGACCAAAGGGCGATGGGTGAAAACCGTAACGAATGGAGAGGCCCGAACCCTTGGCTTTCCACTCCCCCGGCGACATGGCTTCATGCGTCACGAAGAGATCATGCAGACGGCCCGGCCCGGACATGCCGACTTCGATGGAAGCTTCCAGAAGCGGAAGGCTTTCGTCGCGCAGCAGACGCTTGGCGTGATCGAGCGTGACGGCCTGAAGAAAGGCTTTTGGCGACAGACCGGCCCAGCGGGTGAAGGTTTTCTGCAATTGCGTGGGTGACTGCGAAAGCCTGGCGGCAATGGTTTCGAGCGACGGCTGATCGCGGTAGTCCACCGTCAGGACTTCAATGACCTGCCGGACGGTTTCGTAATCAGAACCGACCGGGGTGATGTCTTCCTTTAAGGTGATACTGGCATTCATGGTGTGTCTCCTTGCAACGCCGACACAAACACGATGCGCCCCCTGTCTCCACCCGTTTCTTGCGCTCTCACCTAGATTCGAAGCCGCACCGTGGCCAAAGCACCGCGAAAGGCCTTCGCGAAGCTTTCGCGGTCATCCGGATTGAGGAACGAGCCGATATCCGTCATCCGCCCCTCCCCCGAAACATGCATCGAGAGAATGCCGATCTCATCGTGACGTTTGACGAAAAAGCGCGCCCAGAACGGGTTGAACCGATGCTCGACCATGCGGCCTGTTGGTGAGAATTTTCGGATGGAAAGGCTGGTGCGCGATACGATGACCTCCTCACGGGCTTTTGCAGCACGGTAATTCACCCGGAAAGCGACGTAGAGCAGCAGAAAATCAACGCCCAGGAAAAGACCGATGGGCCACGCGCCGGTGACCATGAAGAACACGCCATAGAGAAGGCAGACGGCACCGGTGAGCGCTAGGAGAACGCGAAACCCCTTGCGTCCGAGGGAGCGATAGGGAACAAGTTCCGCTGCAAAAACCGGCTGCTCATTAAGGCTGTCCACCGTGTCGTCCTCGTCCAGTGCTTCACCAAAGCTGGCGTCAGATTATAGTAAGACCATGACAATTGCCAAGAAACGATCCAGCGCTCAAACGCTGAAAAAGTCAAATGCGACGACACGTCGCAAGACGGTGCGTGTCCGGACGGTCTACTCCAAGGACGAACTCAAGGAAATATTCCGGCGTTTCTCCATACAGCGGCCGGAGCCGAAGGGTGAACTGGAACATTCCAATCCGTTTACGCTGGTGGTGGCCGTGGCCCTTTCGGCGCAGGCAACCGATGTGGGCGTGAACCGGGCGACGCGCGGCCTGTTTGCGGTGGCTGATACGCCGGAAAAGATGCTGGAACTGGGTGAAGAACGCCTGATCGGCTACATCAAGACCATCGGCCTCTACCGTAACAAGGCCAAGAACGTCATTGCCCTATCCCAGATGCTGATCGACACTTTTGGCGGCGAGGTTCCGCGCACGCGCGAAGAGCTGGTGATGCTGCCGGGCGTGGGCCGCAAGACCGCCAATGTGGTGATGTCCATGGCCTTCGGCGTTCCGACGCTGGCGGTCGATACCCATGTGTTCCGCATCGCCAACCGGCTGCGCATGGCACCGGGGAAAACCCCGGATGAGGTGGAAGAGCGGCTGGTGAAGATCATTCCCGACGAGTATCTTTTCCATGCACATCATTGGTTGATCCTGCATGGGCGTTACTGTTGCAAGGCGCGCAAACCCGAATGCGAGCGCTGCGTGATCGCCGATATCTGCAAATCGCCGGAAAAGACCTGCGATATTCCAGCACCTCTGGTGGAGCTACCGGCCCAGTTTCTGGCTGAATGACGGGTCGCGCCGACTGATCGCTTTGTGCAGATGTACCATGAAGGATGCGGCAAACAGCGGGGTCAGGAGGTTGAGGAAGGGGATGGCGAGAAACGCCGCGATCAACAGACCGGCCATGAACACCGTCGTTCCGTGCTTGGCACGAAAAGCGCGCGCGTCGGCAGGGGTGCGGAACCGCATGGCCGCAAACTCGAAGAATTCCCGGCCCAGCAGATAGCCGTTGACCAGAAAAAACGCGATGAGATTGATGCCGGGAACGAGAAGCAACAGGAGCGCGACACCGTTGCCGAGGATCACCACGCCGAAGAATTTGAGCGAGGAGGGAATGGCCTCGCTCAGCGGCATGGCCGTACCCGGGGAATCGTTGGGATAGTCCTTCTTTTCGATGACGTCGGCGACATCATCCAGGAACAGGCTGGCGATGATGGCCGTGACCGGAGAGATCAAAAGGGCCAGCGCCAGTGCCAATCCGATGCCTGCAAGGATGGCAAAGATGAAGCTCATCCAGCCGGCCCATTCCGGCATGCCGGGCACGAGCGAATCAATCCACGGCAATGCAAGCCAGATAAAAACGCTCCGAATGGCGAACCAGAGGCCTACAAGCACCAAAATTGTCAGTCCGAGCGACTTCCAGAACACGGCGCGTGTTTCGGAGGCAAAAAGGTTGCCGAAAGCATCTCTCGCAGCGCTAAAAATCATTATTTTGCCTCCATTTAGGCGGATTTTTTGTCGATGGATAACCATTCGCCAGTGCGTGGCAAATAGGGCGTTTTACGACCCTTCACAAGAAACGCTTCCCGTTAAATACAAGAAAAAAACACAACCCACTATTTTGCGCTTGAAGAAAAGCAACTACTAAACTATAAAAACAAACAGGCAAAAAATCGTATATTCTTACGGAAGTGGGGATCAGTGGGGTAACGATTGGCCTTTTTTTACAACCTAGTCGACACGATTGGCGGCGAGATAACTCGCTAGATCACCATCGTCCGCTAAAGACAAGAAAAACGAGGCGTCGTTGGAAAAATTGCTGATTGATCTCACCCGTTCGCTGAAAACCGGAACGCCGTCGGAACGACGGATTGCGAAGTACCTCATCGAACATCTGGCAGAATTGCCGTTTGAAACAGCGGCGACGCTGGCTGAAAAACTCAACCTCAGTCCCATGACTGTCGGGCGGTTCCTACGCTCGCTTGGCTACCGTCAACTGAGTGACATTCGCGAGCATCTTCGCGAAGAGCCACGCGTGGCGGAACCGGCACCTGCGGCCAAGCAGGACGTGGCGCAGACGCCGTTGTCCTCGCTCATGCTACAACAGATTCAGGCCGTGCAAGCCGTGTACGATCTGGCCGGGCAGTCGGTCTGGAAGACGGCTCTGGGCGCCATCGCCGAAAGCAGACAGGTGTTCATCGCCTCCTCCGCAGAAAGCTTTGGGATTTGCCGGTATTTTTACACCAAGCTGTTGGAATGTCGCGAGCATGTTCACTACCTGCAACGCGATGGCGCCACCTACATCGCCCTGATGGACGAGCCTACCGATGGTACGCTGCTGATTCTGATGGATTGCGGTGGCGATCTGGCCGGATTGCAGCGTCTGGCGAAAATGGCAACAAGGGCCGGTTACAAGACAGTGCTGATCACGACCCGCTTTTACGAGTGGGGCCCTGACAGCGCCGACATCTGCCTGACGATCCCGCTCAGCCAGAACGGTGGACACAGCATGCTGCAATTGGTGGCTATCACCGAATTCATGCTGCATTCCATGCCGCAGAGGACAGAAACGGGCCGCAAGGACCGGTATCGTCGTATCGGCGACATGCAGCGTGTTTTGCACGGCTAAGACGCCAAAACCACAATCTCACCCCGCATTCGTGCGGGGTGACGAAAGTCAAAGCCGTTCCAGCTCCTCGCGGTGGCGGTACATGGCCAGAAACCGACGATAGTCACTCTCGTAACGCTCCATAGCCTGCCCGCTGCCGCGTCTCTCCTCCCCACCGGAATACATGGCCGCACCAGCAGCCGCCAATCCCTTGTGGACGCCACCCGCAGACGCAGCATTCATGGCTGTACCCAGCAGCACCGCATCCGCCGTGGCGGGAACGACGATGCGCTTGCCCGTGACATCGGCGTAGAGCTCCATCAGGAGTGGGTTGTGCACATGGCCGCCGGTGACGTGTAGCGTTTCTACCGCATAACCGAACCCTTCCATCGCATCCAGCACATGCCGCGCGCCGAGCGCAATGGAAACCGCCGTTCGCCAATAGAGGCGGCACAAGCTATCGAAGGACGTATCGAGCGTCAGCCCGCTGATGACGCCACGCGCATGCGGATCTGCCAGCGGCGAACGGTTGCCATGGAAATCCGGCAGGACGTACAGGTGATCGGCAAAGCCCTCCCCTTCAATGCGACGCAAATCCAGCACCCGTTCCACAATGCGGGCGTGGAGTGCCGAGGTCGGCTCGCCACCTGCGGCATGCATGCGCACGACGTGGTCTAAAAGCGCGCCGGTGGCCGATTGTCCACCCTCCACCAGCCAGTGGCCGGGCAGGATCGCTTCCCAGTACGGACCCCAGAGGCTGTGTCCGGGCATGCGTTTCGGTGTCAGCGTGACAAGGCAGCTGGAGGTGCCGGCAATCAGCGCGACATTGCTGCCGACATCCGATTGCAGACTACCGCCGAGCGCTCCGAGTGCGCCCGCATAGGCATCGATCATGCCTGCTGCAACTTCGCAGCCCGTATCCAGCCCAAGCTCGTCCGCTGCTTGCTGCGAGAGCGTGCCGACGCTTTGGCCGGGGGCGACAGCCTGAGTGGGAAGGTTGCCACGTTGCAGGAGATCGCCAAGGCCTGCCATTTCGAGATAATCCTGGCTCCACCCCTGCCTCTCATGGCCTAAAAAATTCCACTTGGCCGTCAGCGTGCAATTGGAACGCTTGGCGCTGCCGCTGGCTTTCCAGGTCAGGAAGTCGGCGAGATCGAAGAAATATCCGGCTTTTGTCCAACTATCCGGCAGATGTTTTTTCAGCCACATCAGCTTGGGCATCTCCATCTCCGGAGACATCGAGCCGCCTGCATAATCCAGCACGGGATGACGCGACATGCTCAGAAAGTCAGCTTCGGCGATGGCTCGGTGGTCCAGCCAGACGATGGTGTCGAAGCGGTCTTCGCCGGACGTTGACACCGTGACCTGCTCGCCCTGCGGCCCGCGCACGACCAGCGAACAGGTGGCATCGAAACCGATGGCCGCAACCGAGGATGCCGGGATATCGGCATCGGCCATAGCCTGGCGCACGGCGATACAAACGGCATTCCAGATATCGGCTGAATCATGCTCGGCGTGGTTTTCCCTTGGCCTTTGCATGATGATGGGATGGGTTGCGCGTGCAATCAGCCTACCCTTTGCATCGAAAACGCCAGCGCGAGCGCTGCCCGTGCCGACATCGACAGCAACAAGATATTGACGCATCAGGCTAAATTCCCATTCCTCAATCGCGACCAGACCGCATCGCTGCAGACGGCACCGGCAGCGTTAAACCCGCGCAGTTTGGTCCGCCACAAGTTGGACCAAATCCGGCATGGCGTCAAACACCAGATCGGGCTCCAGACTGGCAATATGCTCCCGAAATGCTGGGAAACGGGCGTGTGAACCGCCGGTGAACGCAAAAACGCGCATTCCCGCAGCTTTCGCCGCAGCTATGCCGGCAGGGCTGTCTTCGATGACGATGCAGTCGCCTGGCTCCATCTGCATCTCGTTGGCAGCATGCAGGAAGAGATCGGGCGCTGGCTTGCCGTTCTTGACCATGGTGGCGCTGAAAATATGCGGCTCCAGTTTATCCAGCAGACCTGTCAGCCCGAGTGAATAACGGATGCGCTCCGGCTGACTGGAAGAGGCGACGCAGCGCGGAACCGACAGGCGGTCCAGCGTCTCGGCCATGCCATCGATGGCCTTCAGCTCATCACGAAAGCGCTGAAACAACTCGGCGCGCATATGTTCCAGAAAGTCGATGTCGGTTTCGACGCCGTATTCGTCCCAAAGCGTCGCCGTCATACTGGCGACGCTGCGGCCGAGGAAGCGCTGATAGGCGTCCTCTTCGCTGATCTGGACGCCCTGATGGGCGACCATATCGATGAGGACAGCAATCGAAACCGGTTCGCTATCCACGAGAACGCCATCGCAATCAAAGATCAGCAGAGGCGCGTTCCCGGTTTGCATGGCACATCTCTTTTCGTCAGCTGACGAGTTTGTTTTGCAGATAAAGTTCAAGCGTTTCAGCCGTACCCTTCTCCCACAACGTCTTCAAGGCATGGGCAAAGCGTTTCTGGAACAGCTCGGATTTGGCAACCTCGCCGAAAATATCGTCGAGCGCGAGAAACGCCATCGGATCGTCCTTGGCCTTGGTGGCAGCAGCTTGAAGGCGCTCGGCACTGGCATCGTTGAAGACGATGTTTGCACCGCTATCGGACGTGCCATGGAAGTAACGGCACCACAGCGCCGAGACCAGCGAGAGACCGACGATATCATCGCCCTTTGCCAGACGATCGGACGTAGATGGCAGGATGAATTTTGGCTGACGGTTGGAGCCATCCTGCGCTAAGCGCGGAATGGTATCGCCGATCTTGGGGTTGAGGAAGCGGCGTTCAATGAGGTCGAAATAGTCGTTGAGATCTGTGTTGGGCACCGGCGGAATGATCGGGATGATTTCTTCCTTCTCCAGCTTGGCGAGGAAGGCGCGGATCAGCGGATGCTCCATCGCCTCATGCACGAAATGGATGTCGAGAAGGGCTGCAGGATAGGCAATTGCCGCATGGCCGCCATTAAGAATACGGATCTTCATATGCTCATAGGGCGCGACTTCGGGCACGAATTGCACCCCGACTTTTTCCAGCGCAGGACGACCCGCTGGGAAATTGTCTTCCATGACCCATTGCTTGAACTCTTCGCAGAAGACCGGCCAGTTGTCGTCAATGCCGAAATCATCGAGGGCGATATCACGTTCGCGCTGGCCGGTGGCAGGCGTGATGCGGTCCACCATGGAATTGGGAAAGGCGACGGTTTCGCTGATCCAGTTGGCAAAAGCTGGATCGGACAGCGCCGCCACGCCAACGACGGCGTTCTTCGTGACCTTGCCATTATGCGGAATGTTGTCGCAGGACATCACGGTAAAGGGCTGGAGGCCCTTGTCCTTGCGAGCTCTCAGACCGGCGACGATGAGGCCGAAGACGGTCTTTGGTGCGGCGGGATTTTTGCCGTCTTCGGCAATGGCCGGATGCTGCGGATTGAACGCACCGGATGCATCAATGAAATAGCCGCCTTCGGTGATGGTCATCGAGACGATGCGGATTTTTGGGTCGGCCAGCTTTTCTATGGTGGCTGCGGTGTCACCGATCTGGAGAATGTCGACCATCGGGCCGGTCACGCGCGCGCCGGTGCGGTTGTTATCCTGCTCCACCACCGTGGTCAGGAAATCCTGTGCCGCAAGCTTTTCACGCATGACGGCATCAGACGGCAGAACGCCTGCGCCGATGATGGCCCAATCGTGATCGGCACCGGTGTTGAACAGGTCATCCAGATAGATCGCCTGATGCGCCCTGTGGAAATTGCCCACGCCAAAATGCACGATACCGGGGACAAGGTCCGCGCGCGAATAGGACGGAACGGAGGCCGTTGCCTTGACCTGATCAAGCGTGGCGAGCGAGAGTTTTGATGTCATGAGACGATCCTCGAATTTCCTGTCATGGAGCAGTCGCCTTGGCTAACCGCTGTTACAACCAGCATTGGGCGATGCGGTCCAGCCCTCAGAGGGCCAGACCGTTGCTATCGAACCTGTGGATTTTGGTATCATCCGGCGTGATGAAAACGGTATCGCCATGCTGGCAGGCGAACTCGCCGCCCGCACGTGCGGTGATCATGCCGATCTCCTCGACATTGATGTGAATGAAGGTGTCGGAGCCCAGATGTTCGGCCACGGTGACCTTGCCCTGCCACAGACCGCTATCCTTCGACAGAAGCAGATGTTCCGGACGAACGCCGACCGTGTCGGCACTTTTGGCCTGCGCGTAAGCACCCTTGACGAAATTCATGCGCGGCGAGCCGATAAACCCTGCGACGAACAGGTTGCGCGGCGTCTTGTACAGCTCCATCGGCGAGCCGACCTGCTCGATATTGCCGCGATTGAGCACGACGATCTTGTCGGCCATGGTCATGGCTTCCACCTGATCATGCGTCACGTAGATCATCGTCGTCTTCAACGTGTTGTGCAGCTCGGAGATTTCCAACCGCATGGTGCCGCGAAGCGAGGCATCGAGGTTCGACAGGGGTTCATCGAACAGGAACGCCGAGGGTTCACGCACGATGGCGCGACCGATGGCTACACGCTGGCGCTGGCCGCCCGACAGCTGCGAGGGACGACGGTCGAGGTAATCCGTGAGGTTCAGTACGCTTGCGGCATCGTTGACCTTCTTGTCGATCACGGCCTTGTCGAGCTTGGCCATTTTCAAGGGAAAGCCGATATTGTTGCGCACGCTCATATGCGGGTAGAGCGCATAGGACTGGAACACCATGGCAAGGCCTCGTTCGGCAGGTGCCTTTTCGGTGGCGTCCTTGCCGTCGATGATGATCTGGCCGCCGGTGACGTCTTCAAGACCGGCGATGAGGCGCAGAAGCGTGGACTTGCCGCAACCTGACGGGCCGACGAACACCACGAACTCGCCATTCTCGATATCGAGATTGATGGAGGGAATGACCTTGGCTTCACCGAAGACCTTGGAAACGTTTTTAAGGGAAATGCTGCCCATTTTCTTATTCCTTATTTCACCGCGCCAAAAGTGAGGCCGCGAACGAGTTGTTTCTGGGAGAACCAGCCCAGCACGAGGATCGGCGCAATCGCCATCATCGAAGCGGCAGACAGCTTCGCCCAGAACAGACCTTGCGGGCTGGAGAAGGAGGCGATGAAGGCCGTCAGCGGTGCTGCATTGGTCGTCGTGAGACGAATGGTCCAGAAGGACTCGTTCCACGCCAGAATGATGTTGAGAAGCAGAGTGGAGGCAATGCCGGGGATCGCCATCGGCGTCAGCACATAGACGATCTCGTTCCACAGGGACGCACCGTCCATGCGAGACGCTTCAAGGATTTCACCCGGAATTTCCCGAAAATATGTGTAGAGCATCCACACCACGATCGGCAGATTGATGAAGGTGAGCATGATGGTGAGGCCGATGCGGGTATCGAGCAGACCGGCATTGCGGAAGATCAGATAGATCGGCACCAGCACCGCCACCGCAGGCATCATCTTGGTGGAGAGCATCCACATCAGAATATCCTTGGTCCGTTTGGTGGGCGAAAACGCCATGGCCCATGCTGCCGGAATGGCGATGATCAGCGCAAAGATCGTCGAACCGACCGACAGGATCACCGAGTTCATGAACGGCTTGAAATAATCCCGCTGCGTATTGACGGTGATGTAGTTTTCAAACGTGCCCGATGGCCACAGGCTGAACCCCGCAATGGCTTCCGGCTCCGTCTTCAGCGATGTTAGGAACGCATAGAGGATGGGGAAGAACAGCAGGAGGGCGATGACCCAGGCGGCGATGGTGAAGCCGATGCGGGAGCGTGTCGAGACTTTGCGAGCCATGATCCTGTCTCCTATCGATCGAGGTTCTTGCCGACGGCGCGCATCAGGAAGATGGCGACGACGTTTGCAAGGATGACGGCGATGATGCCACCGGCGGATGCTCCACCCACATCATAGCCCAAGAGCGCCGTGCGGTAGATGAGGAAGGCGAGATTGGTCGAGGCGTAGCCCGGTCCACCATTGGTGGTGACGAGGATTTCCGCGTAGACGCCGAGCAGGAAGATGGTCTGGATGAGAATGACGACCGTGATGGCGCGCGCCAGGTGCGGCAGCGTCAGATAGATGAAGCGGCTGAAGAAGCTCGCGCCATCCATTTCGGCGGCTTCCTTCTGTT
Organism: Rhizobium skierniewicense; assembly: GCF_014196515.1. Classification (GTDB taxonomy): domain Bacteria; phylum Pseudomonadota; class Alphaproteobacteria; order Rhizobiales; family Rhizobiaceae; genus Agrobacterium; species Agrobacterium skierniewicense. The sequence goes on from NZ_JACIDV010000005.1 coordinate 334,987, forward strand.
CGCCATCCAGCGACTGAAGGGCTGTCAAAAGGATCAGTGTTGCAAAGGGCAACCACTGCCATGCCACGATGATGACGATGGACAGCAGCGGAAACTGCGAGAACCAGTCGATCGGCTGAAAGCCGAAGAACCGGTTCAGGTCCGCCAACACCCCGTACCCGGGATGCATGATCATGTTCTTCCACACGAGAGCTGCGACCGGCGGCATGACGAAAAACGGCGAGATGACCAGAATGCGCACGATGCCCTGGCCGAAAATCGGCTGATCCAGCAACAGAGCAATGCCGATCCCACCGATGACGGTGATCATCAGCACGCCGCCGACGATGACAAGCGTGTTCCAGATGGACTGGAAGAAAGCCGGGTCGGTGTAGAAATACTGATAATTGAACAGGCCAGCAAAGCTGACATTGGACGGGTTCAGAAGATTGTAGTTCTGAAACGAATACCAGAGCGTCATCGACAGTGGCACGATCATCCAGACCAGAAGCAGGATGACCGACGGCGCCATCATCAGCCGCGCCAGATTTTTGGTGTTTTGCGTCGCCATCGGATGGCTTCCTCCGCCCTCTGAGCATGGTGTCGAAGACCCCCTCTGGCCTGCCGGCCATCTCCCCCACAAGGGGGGAGAAACCGTGCCGCAAACGCCGAAGTTCACTCGGTGCGACAACGGTGCGGCGGATAAAGCCCCTCCCCCTTGTGGGGAGGGGTTGGGGAGGGGATTTCACAGAAACATAACGGCTTTGAATATATGCGCCGCCCGGCCCTCAGAGCCGGACGGCGATCTTCGGGAGGATTACTTGATATATCCCGAGCGCGTCATTTCGCGCGTGGCCGTGGACTGGGCGCTGGCGAGAGCATCATCAACGCTGGACTGACCAGCAACAACCGCCGAAAACAGCTGACCGACCGTGGTGCCCAGAGACTGAAACTCGGGGATCGCCACGAACTGGCCGCCCGTGTAAGGCACCGGCTTGACGGTTGGCTTGGTGATGTCGGCAGCGTTCATGGCAGCCAGCGTCGGCGCTGCAAAGCCTGCGGCCTTTTCGTAGTCCGCATTCTTGTAGAGCGAGGTGCGGGTGCCTGGGGGAACGTTGGCCCAGCCATCCTTGGAAGCGACGAGCTGCGTGTATTCCTTGCTGGTTGCCCAGGCGATGAACTTCTCAGCGGCTTCCGCCTTCTGCGAGCTCTTCGGAATGGCAAGGTTCCAGGACCAGAGCCAATTGCCGTGGTTCTTCATCTCACCATGCGTCGGGAACAGCGCATAGCCCACCTGGTCGGCAACCTTGCTGTCCTTCGGGTTGGACACGAAGGATGCAGCCACCGTGGCGTCGATCCACATGCCGCATTTGCCCTGCTGGAACAGCGTCAGGTTTTCGTTGAAGCCGTTGGAGGAGGCACCGGCAGGACCGGCATCCTTCATCAGGTCCACGTAGAACTGAAGCGCGTTCTTCCACTCAGGCTGATCGAACTGGGGCTTCCAGTTTTCATCGAACCAGCGACCACCAAACGAGTTGGTGAGGGCTGTGATGAAGGCCATGTTCTCACCCCAGCCAGCCTTGCCGCGAAGGCACATGCCGTTCACGTCGGCCTTGCGGTCGGTGATCTTGCGGGCTGCGTCGCCAATGAATTCCCATGTCGGGTTTTCCGGCATCTTCAGACCTGCTTTTTCAAACAGATCCTTGCGATACATGATCATGGCGGATTCGCCATAGAAGGGTGCAGCGTACAGCTTGCTGTCGACAGTCAGACCACCCTTGATGGATGGCAGCATGTCAGCGACATCATAGTTGTCGCCGAGCTTTTCGAGCGGCAGAAGCCAGCCCTGCTTGGCCCAGATCGGAACTTCGTAGTTGCCGATGGTCATGATGTCGTACTGGCCGCCATTGGTGGCGATATCGGTGGTGACGCGTTCACGCAGGACGTTTTCTTCCAGCGTGACCCACTCGACCTGAATGTCAGGATTTTTGGCGGTGAATTCGGATGTCAGTCCCTGCATGCGGATCATGTCGCCATTGTTGACGGTGGCGATGGTCAGCGTTTCTGCGGAAGCGAGGCCAGAAAAAGCGAGAGCCGAGCACGCGCCCAGCAGAAGTGTCTTCAAAGTCATGATCTTCCTCCCAGAAGAAGTTATTGAGCATTCGCTTTGCTCTAGGGCAAATACTCACTTATGAGAGGCAAAAGTCAAGCACCTACCTGCGCTGCGATGCACAAGGATTATCTAACATACTGGTTTTAAAGTGATATTTCTGCTCACTTCGCGAGCAAATACTCAGCAGAGACTTCGTCGGTAATGATGCCGTTCAACAGGCCACCCCGAAGAGCACCGAGAATGGCGGGCGATTTTTGCTTGCCCTGCGCAATACCGATCACCGTGCTCGTCTCGCGTGGCGGCAGGGGAACGGAGGCGACACGATCATTGATCGGCGTCTCCAGAATCCGGCCATCCCGGTCGAAGGACCAGCCGCAAATCTCACCCGCACCACCCTTGGCGATGAGGTCGCGCATCTCCTGAACCTCGAGAAAACCATCGACGCAGAGCGGAGCGTCCTCTGCCAGTTGACCGACACCGACGAAAGTGACGTTGGCGGCAGCACCCAGCGCCAATGTGGAGCGCACCATCGACTGGTCGTGCAGCAATTCCCGTTCTTCTGCCGACGAACAGAGAACCGGCAGCGGCATCGGGAAATGCCGCGCCTTGATGGCATCCGCCATGCTGAAAATGACGTTGTAATAGGCGGCAGAACCGTCCGGTCCGATATTGCCGGTGAGCGAGACGATGCGGTGTTGCGGACATTCCATCGGCGGCAACTGGTCGACCGCCGCTTTCAGCGTTCGTCCGGTGCCGATAGCGAGAACGATGGGGTCTGACTTGCGCAGCCAGCGTTCGATTTCAGCCGCCCCCGCCTCGGCAATGCCCACGGTGGAGGATGTGCCTGCCGGATCGCTCGGCACCACTTCCACATACTTCAAAGAAAACCGCTCGCGCAGGGCCTCGCTTTTTTCGAGGCAGGCGGCAATAGGGTGGTCGAGGCGTACCTTGATCAGCCGTTCGGTGACCGCCAGCGAAACAAGCCGCTGCGCCGACTGGCGGGAGATGCCCATGGCACTGGCAATCTCGTCTTGCGTGCGGCCCGCAACGTAATAAAGCCACCCGGCTCTCGCCGCGTCGTCTAGCCGTCCACCGGTTTCGGATCGTCTGGCCATATGCCTGCCCTCACGTCGCATTTCCACTGTGCTGACATTTTTCTAGAGCCGATGTCAAACGCGGCAAGGCACGCTCACCCCAGCAATGGTCCGACCACGAAATAAAGCGCGGCTTTGACAATGCCGTAAATCACGCCACTGACGACAGCCACCGAGGTCACAGCGAGAACACCGCCGATCAGCGCGAAGAGACCATCCCGCTCCAGAAGAGCGAAGGAAAAACAGCCGATCGCGATGGCAGGCAAAATGTTGCCGAGCGGGATTGGCAAAGCCAGGATGACGGCGAGAACCAGGCAAATGAGGCCGATAACGCGCTCGAACACCGGCGATAACAGACCCTCCAAGCGTGGCTTGAGAAGTTTCTGAACCCGCAGCAGAACCGGGACGATCTTTTGGACGACGCGGGCAAAATCTTCCCGTGCCAATGACCGTTCGGAGATGACACGGGGGAGCCACGGGTTCTTACCGGCAAACAGTTGTGCTGCCAGAAACACCAGCGGCGTGCCTGTGATGGCAGATGTGCCTGGTGGTGTCGGCACGATGTTGGGGAGAGCAAAGACCAGCATCAACGCGCCAAAGGCACGGTCGCCCATGGCGGACAAGAGATCGCCAACGGAGATGCGGGTGCGGCTTTCATCACCAGCAAGCGCGTGCAGAATATCGACAAGGCCGACTTTTGGCGTGGCGGGTTCCGTCAATGCCGGATCGGCATCATCGACCGAACCGCAGAGAGCAGGATTATCCGACAGGCGCAGCATAGGTTTTCAACTCCAGGATTATGGTCCCGCTGTAACAGAACAATGGCGGCAGCAATACGACAAGACGCTGAGATTGTCGTTGTTTCCACTAGTGCCGCAGTCTCGGGTCGAGCCGATCGCGAAGGCCATCTCCCAGCAGATTGAAGCCGAGAACCGCCAGCGCGATCGCAAGCCCCGGCAAAATGGCAAGCCAAGGCGCAAGCGACAGATAGGTCTGCGCGTCCCACAACATCCGCCCCCAGGTGGGCGCGGGTGGTGGCATGCCGAGACCGAGAAAGCTCAACCCCGCCTCGGTCAGGATCGCAAGCCCCAGCTGGATGCTGACCTGCACGATGATGAGGTTGGTCAGGTTCGGCAGGATATGGGTAACCGTGATCCCGCCCCTGCTTCGCCCCAGACTTTCCGCTGCCAGCACAAAATCCCGCGCCCATAATTGCAGGGCCGCCGCGCAGGTCAGGCGCGCAAAGACCGGCACCATGAAGGTGGCGATGGCGACGATGGCGGTGAAGCGACCGGAACCGATGAAGGCGCCGAGCATCATGGCTGAGAGGATGGGTGGCAGCGCAAAGATGATATCGCAAAGGCGCATCAGCAAAGCTTCGACGACACCGCGCCGGGCAGCCGCAAAAATGCCGACCAGCGTGCCAATGGTGGCCCCGATGGCAACAGCAAGGACGGCGGTGGACAGCGAGTTCCACGCCCCGACCATCAGCATGGAGAGAAGATCGCGGCCGAATTGATCCGTTCCCAGCAGACCATGCGCCAGCGGCGGCCTGAGCTTGGCGGCAATCTGCATTTTCGTCGGCACCTGCGGCGTCCAGACGAGGGATAGCAGCGCGATGGCGACCAGAGCACCGGTGATGGTGGCGCCAGACAGAAGGGTGCCATTGCGGATATTGAAACGTCTCATGCGGCACGCGCCCGCAAGCGCGGATCGATCAGCAGGTAGGCCATATCAACGAGAAAATTCATGGATATGACCAGCGCGCAGAAGAACAGCACGACCGATTGCATAACAACGATATCGCGCTGCGTCAGCGCCTGAAAGGCAAGGCGCCCGAGGCCGGGAAGATTGAAGACGTTTTCCACCAGAACCGTGCCAGCGATCAGGAACGTGAATTGCAGGCCGACCATGGTGATGACGGGGATGAGCGCATTGGGTAGGACGTGCTTCCACAGTGTGGCGGTTTCACCGATGCCCTTGGCCCTGACGGTGCGCACGAAATCCTCGCTCATCACCTCCAGCATGGCCGAGCGGCAGACCCGCGTCAGAACACCGGCCTGAGAAAAGGCGAGCGCCACCGCTGGAAGCACCAGCGCCTTCGATGCGGCAACGAACCCCGCCTGCCAGCCGGGAAAACCGCCCGCTGGCATCCACCCAAGCGTGGTGGAAAAAACGAGGATCAGCAAAAGTCCCACCCAGAAGCCGGGAACGGCGATGCCCGCATGGGAAAACAGGCCGCAGAAACGATCGATCACCCCTCCCCTGTATCGCGCGGCCATGACACCAAGTGGCACGGCGATGAGAATGGAAAGGGTGATGGCGATGCACGCCAGTGGCAACGTGACCGCAAGCCTGTCAAGGATCAACCCCGCCACCGGTACGCCATAGGTATAGGATTGCCCGAGATCGCCATGCGCCATGGCTGCCAGCCATGAGACGTAGCGCAGCACCAGCGGCTGATCGAGACCCATCTGTTTTTGCAGCGCCGCCAGCGTATCGGGGCTTGCCGATGTGCCGAGCATGATGGCGGCCGGATCCCCTGGTAACAGACCCATGACGGTGTAGATCAGGAAGGATACGGCGAGCAGCGTAAAGAAAAGACCGAGAAGGCGTTTGAGGATGAGGGCGATCATGGTGAGGCCCGGCCTGTAGGGCGGTGGGTGTGGCTATACTGCAAACACACCATCACTCTTCCCAACGCACATCTGTCAGCACGTTGGACGGGATAGGCTCGTTTTCCCACAGCCCCTCAATCTTCCTGTCCCAAACGCCGAGCTTCGGCATCACGAAAAGGAACAGCGCTGGCACATCCTGCGCCAGGATCTTCTGCGCGTCCTGATACAGATCCTCTTGTTCTACCGGATCGGCTGTCAGTTCGACGTTCTTGATGATCTCGTTGAAGGTCGGGTTCTTGTAATTGAAATAATAGGGGTCACGCGAGAATATATCGATATCCATCGGCTCCGCATGGGCGACGATGGTCATGTCGTAATTGGCGCCTTTGAGCACATCCGACACCCATTTGCCCGGGAATTCCGTGGTCTCGATGGTCATCGTCACACCGATCTCGGCAAACATGGCTTGCAGGATCTGCGAGGTCCGCTGCGCATAGGGCATTTGCGGCGCCTTGATGGTGAAGGAAAGACCGTTCGGATAACCAGCTTCAGCCAGCAACGTCCGGGCTTTTTCGGGATCATAGGGATGAACGCCTGTCGTATCGACGTAACCGCGATCATTGGGGGTGTAATGGCTGCCGATGGGGGTGCCAAAGCCGGACCATGCGCCTTCGATCACCGTCGCGCGATCCACCGCCATCATCAGGGCCTGGCGCACGCGCTTGTCGTTGAAAGGCTTGACGGCGTTGTTCATGCCAGCAACGACCTTCAGTTCGGTGTTGCCGATGAAGGTGCCGAGCCGGGTATGCCCTTCGAAGGAGGCCATCAGTTCCGGTGCGCCAAATTCGGGGAAAGCATCGATATCGCCGGATTTCAGCGCGGCGGCCTGGGCCTGCGGATCGGGAATGAAACGGAACGTGGCTTTTTCAAGCGCGATGGTCGCGGATTTGTCCCAGTAATCCGTGTTGCGGGCCATCTCGACCTTCTCACCCTTGGACCAGTTGACGAACTTGAACGGACCGGTGCCGATGGGCGTGGTCTTGTTGCCGTCGGAAGATTTGGTGCCGACCATCACTGAGGCGGGCCAGCCGAGCCAATAGAGCAGGCTGCCGGACGGCTGCTTCAACGTAAGAACGAGCGTCGTCGGGTCTGGCGTTTCGATGCTATCGATGGCCGCAAAGAAGCGCTTTTGCGGGTTGATGGAAGCATCGCCCCTTGCACGGTCCAGCGACGCCTTGGCAACAGAGGCATCGAAAGCCTCGCCATCGTGGAATTTCACGCCCTCACGCAGTTTGAACGTGTAGGTCTTGCCGTCTTCGGATATCTCCCAGCTGTCCGCCAGTTGCGGCTGGATCTTTCCGTCCCTGTCGATCGTGACGAGGCCTTCGAAGATGTTCTGCCATGTCACCTGGCCAATGAAGACGTTAGCACCGGCTGTCGGGTCAAGCCCTGCAGGCTCTGTGCCCATTCCGATGGTGATGGCGTTTTTTGCCGCTGCAAAAGCCGCCGTGGCGGGCAGCATCGCTGAAAGAGCAGTCGCGACGGCAAGGCCTAGCGCCAAACGGCGTGTGAGGGTTACCGATTGCAAAAGCATGCTGTGCATCATCATCGTCTCCAGTCGAGCGGCGCCAACATTCTGTGTCCAGCGCGTTGCTGAAATCGCTACACGATATCAGGGGCGCAAATCAACTGCCTATTTTGGCAGGTTAGCAATGAAAGTCCCGATGAAATCCGCCAGCGTCGCTGCTGCGAAGGAGAGCTCCCGGTGTGGCGCAACGCCAAGTTCCATATGCGTGCGCACGCCCTTGGGACCGCTTATGGGCACCGCGACCATCTGGCCAGCCTTGATGTCGCGGGCAACAGTCAGAGCCGGCAGAAGGGTGACGGCGGCGCGGTCCAGCACCAGTTCTTTCAGCAGTTCCAGCGAGCTGACAGTGAACACGGGATCGAGCGTGATGCCGGCTTGCTCAAACAGGGCATCGAAAGCCTGCCGTGCCGCGAAGGTTTTGTCCGGCAAAGCCAGAGGCACAGACGCTAGGTCCTTCAATGCGATCGACGTCTTAGCCGCCAATGGATGGTCTGCGGGGAGGATGACGTCGTAACAGATCTCGCGCTTTGCGAGGATTTTGACCTCCGTTGTTTTTGGAGCAAACAGCGTGAGGGCAATATCGGCCTGTGAAGAAACCAGCGCATCGATGGCCTGACGGGCGCTGGTAATGTGAACTTCGAAACGCAGCTTCGGATAGGCTTGGGCGAACTGCGACAGCGCCGGTGCCAGCAGGCTGGCGACGGTGGCGCCATTGGCATAGATCGTGGCACGGCCGCGTTCCAGTCCCTTGAGATCATCGATCAGCTGGTGGACATGCCAAAGCTCGCGCAGGGTCTTGCCAGCCCGTGCTGCCAGAAGCTCCCCCGCTGCCGTCAAGGTCACGCCACGGCTGGATCGCTCCACCAGCGGCGCACCGAAATAGTCCTCGAGGTTTTCGATCTGGCGGCTGACGGCCGTCGGCGCGACATTCAGATTTTCCGCCGCCGCGCGCATGGAACTGGTGCGGACAAGCTCATCGAAATACATCAATGCGCGGAGGTTCATGGTGACGCCATCTCTTTCATCCCTGTGCCTGTCACAGGAATGAGGGAGGTTGTAGCAGCATCACTGCCATGCCTCAATCACGCACGAAACCTTCGCTGGCCACCAGCAATTGCCGCGTGTAATCCGCCTCAAACGTCCGGCTTTCAAGCGCGTCCACATCCAGCATTTCCACCACCTTGCCGCTTTTCATGACCGCCAAGCGGTCGCACATGTGGCTGATGACGCCGAGGTCGTGACTGACCATCAGGAAAGTGAGGTTTCGGTCCTTACGGGCCTGTTCCAGCAAATTGAGAATTTCGGCCTGAATGGAAGCATCGAGCGCCGACGTCGGTTCGTCCAGCAGCAGGATTTTCGGCTCAAGAATGAGCGCGCGGGCAATGGCGATGCGCTGGCGCTGACCGCCGGACAGTTGGTGCGAGTAGCGAAAGCGGAAGCCGCTTCCAAGACCGACCTCATCCAGCGCGCGAGTGATGCGGGCTTCCTTGTCCTCAATGCCGTGGATCGTCAAGGGCTCCAACAGCAGCGCATCCACCGTCTGGCGCGGATGCAGCGAGCCGTAGGGGTCTTGAAACACCATCTGCACATCGCGGTAAAAGCTCTTTTCCCGGAACTTGCTCTTGTAGGTTCGCCCCTCGACCATGAGAGTGCCTTCATCGAAGTGGTTGAGACCGGCAATGGCGCGCAGCAGCGTGGATTTGCCCGAGCCGGATTCGCCGACAAGACCAAAGGACTGGCCCTTGTTCACGTCGATGCTGACGCCATCAAGCGCAATGTGCCCATCGAAATCCACCAGCAGATCGGAAACGGAAAGAACTGAGGTCATAGGCGCCACTCCAGCTGGCGGTCCAGAACCGGCAGGGGATGCCTGTTATCGCCGATCTTGGGCAGGCAGTTGAGCAGCCCGCGCGTGTAAGGGTGCTGCGCATGGTCCAGATTGGCCGCGTCAAGCTCCTCCACCACGCGGCCCGCATACATGACGAGGACGCGGTCGCAGAAGGAGGAAACCAGCCGCAGATCGTGAGAGATGAAAATCAGCCCCATGCCACGATCGCGCACAAGCTTGTCGAGAATGCCGAGAACTTCCAGTTGTACCGTCACATCGAGCGCTGATGTCGGCTCGTCGGCAATCAGAAGTTCCGGTCCGCAGACCAGCATCATGGCGATCATCACGCGCTGGCCCATGCCGCCGGATACTTCGTGCGGATAAAGACCGAAAACGCGTTCCGGCTCGCGGATCTGCACCGCCTCCAGCATGTCGAGCGTACGCTGTTTTGCATCCGATGAACTGATGCGCTCATGCGTCCGTAACGTTTCGACAATCTGGCGACCAATGGGCATGACCGGGTTCAGTGAATATTTCGGGTCCTGCAGGATCATGCCGATGCGCTTGCCGCGAATGCTGCGGCGCTGTTTAGCCGAGGCTTTCAGCAGATCGATATCGCCGAAACGTAGGGCATCCGCCTCGATTTTCGCGGCAGACGGCGTCAGCCCCATGATGGCGCGACCGGTCTGCGACTTGCCGGAACCGGATTCGCCGACGATGCCGAGACGCTCCCTGCCGAGCGTGAAAGACACGCCGCGCACCGCCTCCACCAACCCGGTGCGGGTGGGAAAGCTGACGCGCAGGTTGTCAACGGTCAGAAGCGGAGCCGTCATTGACCTGCCTCCTTCGGATCCAGCGCATCGCGCAGCCCATCGCCCAAAAGGTTGAAGCCCAGACTGACGATGAGAATGGCAATTCCCGGCATGGCGGCGACCCACCATTGGTCGAGAATAAAGCGGCGACCGGATGCGATCATGGCACCCCATTCCGGCAGCGGCGGCTGTGCACCGAGGCCGAGAAAGCCGAGACCGGCGGCAGTCAGAATGATACCCGCCATATCCAGCGTCACACGCACGATGAGCGATGACATGCACAGTGGCATGACGTGTTTGAGCACGATGCGCCAAGGCGACGCGCCCATGAGCTTGATAGCCGCGATGAAATCAGAGTTGCGGAATGTCATGGTTTCAGCGCGGGCAATGCGGGCATAGGGCGGCCATGAGGTGACGGCAATGGCCAGCACCGCATTCTCGATGCCCGGCCCCAAGGCTGCCACCAGAGCCAGCGCCAGAACAAGCTTGGGGAACGCCAGAAAAATATCGGTGATGCGCATCAGCACGGCATCGACCCAGCCACCGGCATAACCGGCGACGGTGCCGACGATGAGGCCAACGGGGGCGGCGATGATGGCCACCAGCATGACCACGAACAGCGTCAGCCGCGAACCGTGGATGAGGCGCGAGAGAATATCGCGACCCTGATCATCCGTGCCGAGCCAATAACCGGCACTCCCGGGAGGCAGCAGGCGGGCATTGCGCAAATCCCCCTGCACGGGTGAATGCGGGGCCAGCACATTGGCAAAGATCGCCACCAGCACCAGCGCCGCGATGATGCCGAGCCCGGCCAGCGCCAGCCGGTTTTCCGAAAACCGCCGCCAGATGACATAGGCGCGGCCGAGCCGGGCCTGCCTACGGGATGCCGGTCTGTCGGACAGCAGCCATTCCCGGCTGTAAGGTTTCAAGGGGGTCAAAGCTGTCGTCATCGGCTGCGCGTCCTTGGATCGAGCGTCCGGTAGAGCAGATCGGACAGGAGATTGATGCTGATGAACACGGCACCGATGACGATGGTGCCGCCGAGAACGGCGTTCATATCCGCATTCTGCAAGGAATTGGTGATGTAAAGGCCAAGCCCCGGCCAGGAGAAGATGGTTTCCGTGAGCACAGAACCTTCCAGCAAACCGGCGTAGGACAGCACGATGACTGTCAACAACGGCACGGCAGCGTTGCGCAACGCGTGGAACCAGATGATACGCATTTCCGACAGACCCTTGGCGCGGGCGGCGACGATGTACTCTTGGGCAAGTTCATTGAGCATGAAGGAGCGCGTCATGCGGCTGATATAGGCGAGCGAGAAATAACCCAGCAATCCGGCAGGCAGGATGATGTGCCGGAACAGATCCCACAGCACATCCCACTGCCCCTGCCAGAAGGCATCCAGCAGATAAAAGCCTGTTCCCGGCGTGAAGGTGAATTCGTAGACGATATCCATCCGTCCGGGATAGGCAACCCAGTTCAGCTTGGCGTAAAACACCAGAAGCGCCAAGAGGCCCAGCCAGAAAATCGGCACGGAATAACCGACAAGACCGATGATGCGGACGATCTGGTCGATGATGCTGCCGCGCTTGACGGCGGCGAGAACGCCAAGCGGAATGCCGAAGACAGCGCCGATCAGCGTACCGATGGTGGCAAGCTCGATGGTCGCAGGGAAGACCCTGATAATATCGGTCATCACAGGATTGGTGGTCAGCACCGAGGTGCCAAAGTCACCCGATAGCGCTTGTTTGATGTAGAGAAAAAACTGGTGCCAGAGCGGCAGGTTGAGGCCGAGCTCTTCGCGCACACGCTCCACCACATGGGCAGGCGCACGGTCGCCCACGATGGCGAGAGCGGGATCGATGGGGATGACGCGACCGATAAAGAAGGTAACCGCCAGCAATCCCAAAAATGTGGTGATGACGGTGACAAGGAAGCCGATGATGGCGTTCAGGCGCTTGTTGGCGCGGCTTTTGCCGCGCCTTGGCCTTGGTACTGTTTCAATGATGGTCACTGGATCAATCCTGCCGGACTATTCCTTGGAGACCGGGAAGACATAGTTGGTGTCGAAGCTTGGTCCAAGCTTCAGACCCTTGACCTTGTTGGAGAAACCGGCAATTTCCGTCTTCTGTTCGATCACGACGAACGGACCGCTTTCCAGAACCTTACGCTGCAAGTCCTGATACATGGCCGCACGCTTGGCGTTATCCTTTTCAAGAAGCGCTGCCTGTGTCTGCTTTGTCAGCTCAGGAACGTCCCAGGCATTGCGCCATGCAAGCGTCTTGGTCTTGCCCTCATCCGAATTGTCATAGTTGATGGTGAAGGTCTCGGCATTCGAGTTGGGGTCGAAATAGTCCGAACCCCAGTCGCCGATATAGATATCGTGCTGACGGGCACGATATTTCGTCAGCGTCTGCTTGCCATCACCAGGAATGATGCTGAGCTTGATGCCGGCTTGCGCCAGGGTCTGCTGGATGTTCTCGGCAATACCAGTCACTGGCTGCGTGTTGCGCACATCCATGGTTACGGTGAAACCGTCCTTCAGGCCTGCCTTTGCCAGCAATTCCTTGGCCTTGGCCACATCGAGCTTGTAGGGATTTTCATCCAGGGCACCAAGCTGACCCTTGGGCAGGAAGGTCTGGTGAACCTCACCAATGCCCTTGATGATGGTGGCACCGATGCCCTCGTAATCGACCAGATATTTAAAGGCTTCCACGACCTCGGGCTTTTTCAGGTTCTCGTTCTTCTGGTTCAGGCCGAGATAATAGACCGTGCCCTTCGGTGCCGAGATAACAGTGAAGCCTTCTTTTTTGGAGACGGCTTCCATATCGCCGGGCTCAAGGTTACGGGCCACATCGATATCGCCATTTTCCAGCGCCAGACGCTGGCCCGAGCTTTCCTTCATATGGCGATAGACGACGCGCTTGAGCTTTGGCTTCTCGGCATAATAATTCGGGTTGGCTTCCAGAATAACCGCTTCATTGGCCTTCCAGCCGAGGATTTTGTAAGGGCCGGAACCGGCGTAACCGGTCTTCAGGAATTCGTTGCCGAAATCGCTTTCATATTTGTAATCGGCGCTTGGCGTCACAGCCTTGGCCTTTTCCATCACAAGCTTTTTGTCAACGACGGAGGCAACCGTTGCCGTCAAAACGTTGAGAACGAAGCTGGGCGCATAGGCCTTGTCCACCGTCAAAACGAAGGTATTGGCATCCGTAGCCTTGGCCTTTTCCGTGACGTTATCGCCCGTGAGACCGAACTGGGTCAAAAGAAATGCCGGAGATTTATCCAGCTTGACGGCGCGTTCGATGGAGAAGGCGACATCGTCTGCCGTGACGGGATTGCCGGAGGCAAATTTGAGGTCGGGCTTCAGCTTGAACGTATAGGTCAGGCCGTCTTCGGACGTCGTCCAGCTTTCGGCCAGATCGCCCTTCACCTTCGACGTATCAGTGATATCGATGGAGACGAGCTTGCTATAGGTATTGCCGGTAACCTCCGCAGTCGTGATTTCAAACGCCTCGCCCGGATCAAGCGAGATGATGTCATCAATGGCGAAACCCTCGACCAGCGTGTCGGCAGGCGTTGCCGCAAAGGCCTGCGGGGCGGCAAGAGAAAGCATCGAAAGAGCCACGCTTGTGGCAAGAATGCGGGCGGCTTTGTTGAGCGATTTGTTCATCGTCTTCCCCTGTTTGTATCTTTATGTCTACTCGGTCTTAGGCCGGTTCGTGCCAGGCCTGAGCCAAAACGCGCAGCCAGTTTTCCCGGCAAATTTTAGCAAGGTCTTGATCAGCGTAGCCCGCAGATTTCAGCGCCGCAACAAGATTATTGTTGCCCTTGGCATCCCGGATTTCCGCTGGAATGGTCGCACCATCGAAGTCGGAACCAAGCGCCACACAATCGATGCCCATGCGTTCGACCATATAATCGATATGCTGGACCATGGCGGAAAGCGGGGTATCGGCATCCTCACGCGCATCCGGGCGCAGCATGGTGACAGCGTAGTTGAGACCAACAAGTCCGTTGCTCTCCTTGATGGCGTCCATCTGCTTATCGGTGAGATTGCGCGCGACCGGCGTCAGCGCATGCGCGTTGGAGTGGCTGGCGATCAAAGGCTGGTCGGTGGTCTTTGCCACGTCCCAGAAACCCTTTTCGGTGATATGCGCGAGATCGATGAGGATGCCGAGCTGGTTGCAGCGTTTCACCAGCTCGAAACCGGCATCGGTCAAGCCCGGTGCAGTATCGGGCGACATGGGATAGGCGAAGGGCACGCCGTGGCCGAAAATATTGTGACGGCTCCAGACGGGACCGAGCGAACGCAGGCCTGCGGCATAAAACACATCCAGCGCATCGAGATCGGCGGCGATCGGCTCACAGCCTTCCATGTGCAAGACGGCGGCGAAGATGCCGTCATCCATGGCTTTGCTGATCTCGGTCGTTGACCGGCAAAGCTTCCAGGCGCCGGCCTGATCGAGACGCAGCGCGATCGCTGCCTTCTCCAATGCGATATCCAGCGATGGCTGACGTTCCAGCGGGGCTGCAAGCGGAGTGATATAATGCCCTGACGCGTCTGGCGCCTTGAGGATCAGATCACCGGAGGGAATGTAGATGGCACAGATGCCACCCGCCAATCCGCCTGCCTTGGCGCGCGGCGCATCGATATGGCCTTCAACGGTGCCCTGCACGAATTCCGCGACGGGATCGCTTCCCGATTTGGCATTGCGCCATAACCGCAAGAGCACATCGTTATGACCGTCGAACACACGTTGCATGCAAGAATTCCAAACAGAAAGTTCGTATTTTTATATTTGAAGCCATGGGCTTAGCGGGATGCTTGATGCCGTATCAAATGGTTGGCGATGATCCTAGGCCCATCCTTCACGGCTTCGCAAGTCAAAAAATATGCAGGATGAAAAAATGAACATTCGCTGCCTACCGGCGATTGGTAACAGTCAGAAATGCCACCCGTCACCTGTCTTTTTGAGCATCGGCGTTCGGAAAACGCCCCGCACTTTATCAGGCCAGCGGGTGTCGGCACTGGCCAGTTTTTCCACCCACCTGTCGGATTGCAGCATGGCCGCGCCGATGACCACGGGCTCGATGCTGGAAGCGGCCAGAAGCGAAAGACCCGCGACAATAGAGGTGCCGCTGGAAATCACATCATCCACCAGCGCAACCCGCCTGCCCTCCAGAAGCGGCAGCATGCGTGGATCGATATAAAGCCGCTTCTCTTGCTGTGTGGTGATAGATGACATCGGCACCGACAGCGCGTCCAGATACCAGAATTTGCGCGACGTTCCGAGCGGCACATAGCGGCTATGGCCAAGGCGCTTTGCCACCTCGGCCGCAAGCGTTAGACCGAGTGTGGGAAGGCCAACCACGACATCGATGTCGAAGTTTTCAAGCTTTTGCGCCAGATCGTCGGCCAAGGCTTCGACAATGGCAAACGACGCCTGATTGACGATGAGGGATGCAAGCGCGTGTTCCCCATCCGCCAGCGGACGGATTGGCAGGCGCAACTGCCTGCCATCGTCGAGCGTGACCGGGAAAAAGCCGGGATGGGGACTGGTAACGTCGAAACTGCCGGGCGGATGGATATCCTGCCAGAATTCGTGCGGCTTCATGACCATTCCTTTCGCGGCAATAATATTCCTGTTTTCCAGGCTGCTTCCTATTAATTTTCAGAGACTTCTGCACTAGAAAAAGATGCGTGTTTCGATATTGCAAGGATATGCCGCCCATGACCCCGCTTGCCCGGTTCGGTAACGACCTGCCCTTTCTGACCACTCTGCGGCGAGACCTGCACGCCCACCCGGAGCTTGGCTTTGAGGAAGAGCGCACAAGCGCGCTGGTCGTCAGGCACCTGGAAGAGGCGGGTATAACGGTTCATCGCGGCCTGGGCAAAACCGGCGTCGTCGGCACGCTTCAGGTCGGCAATGGCACGCGCCGCATTGGCCTGCGCGCCGATATGGATGCGCTGGCCATGCCTGAGATCGCTGACCGTCCCTATCAATCGACCGTGCCCGGAAAAATGCATGCCTGTGGCCATGATGGCCACACGGTGATGCTCCTGGGTGCCGCCCGCCATCTGGCCGAAACCCGCGATTTCTCCGGCACGGTGCATTTCATCTTTCAACCCGCCGAAGAAGGACGCGGCGGCGCAAAACGGATGGTTGAGGACGGGCTGTTTGATCTTTTCCCCTGTGATGCCGTCTACGGCCTGCACAATATGCCAGGGCTGGATGTGGATGAAATGGCCGTCGTCGAAGGGCCGCAACTGGCCTCGTCCGATAGCTGGCGCGTGATGTTCCAAGGTGTGGGCACCCATGGCGCAAAGCCGCATCTGGGGCGCGACCCGATTACAGCAGCGGGAAGCTTTCTGGCAGCCCTGCAAAGCATTGTCGGACGGGTGGTCGATCCGTTGCAACCGGCCGTCGTCAGTGCCTGTTCGGTGCAGGCGGGTGATCCGAAAGCGCTGAATGTCATCCCCGATCTCGTCGAAATCGGTGGCACGGCAAGGGCCTATTCGGCACATGTTCGCGACCAGCTGGAAGAGGAAATCGGCAGGTTGGCAACGGGTACCGCCGCCATGTTCGGCATAGAGGCAAATTACCACTTCATCCGCCGCATTCCGCCTGTTATCAATGATGCCGATACGACGCGGCGGGCGTTGAAGGCTGCGCAGAGTGTTTTCGGTGAAAGGACGCGAACCACGTTTCCGCCTTCCACCGCCGGCGACGACTTCTCGTTTTTCGCAGCACACGTGCCGGGCTGCTACGTCTGGCTTGGCAACGGCCCCGCCGTGGACGGCGCGCTGCACCACAACACGTCCTATGATTTCAACGACGATGCGATTGCGTCTGGCGTCGCGTTCTGGACCACATTGGTGGAGCAGGAACTGGCGGCTGAATGACTGCCCTTACTCCATAACCTCGATCACCGGGGTTTCCATCACCCTCCCCGTCAGCACGTCGGCAATGCCCATGTCCGTCTGGTGCGGGCCTATGTTGCAGGCGAGTGTAGCGCCGAAGCAGGCTTTGAAGACGAGATAGGGTGGCTGCCATTCCACGATCTGGCCAACCGCGTCGCGCACGGTTTCGAAACCGGCGGCGATGTCGCTAAGGGGTGCGCCGGAGACGAGGCCAGAGAGCGGTAGCGGCAGCATCGCTGTAACCTTGCCGCCGGACGCAACGGCCATGCCACCGCCTGCCTTGATGACGGCGTTGGCCGCAACCGTCATATCATCCACATTGCCCCCGAAGACCGTGAGATTGTGGCTGTCATGGGAAACCGTGGTAGCGAAAGCACCGTCCCATTTGCCCCAACCGGTCAGAAAACCGGTTCTGGTGACGGGATCGGCCTTGCCGTGGCGGTGGGTGACCGAAATCATCGTTGTGCTCTCGGGCGGCACCACGAAACCATTTTCAACGGCGGCTTCCGCCTCCCCCCATTGGGTGAAACGCGGTTTGTCGATGGTGGCCAGCCTGACCCTGTTGCCCTCGGATTTGACCTTGAAATCAGACGGCGAGCGCGGTGTCAGTTTCACAGAATGCTGGAGGGGTGCGGCGTCCATCTCGATGAGATCGACCAGCATCTTGCCAGCTTCTGCAACAAGAGTACCGCTGGCCAGCACATGTCGTGCGGAGAATTGCGACAAGTCTTCGAAGACGGCGATATCCGCCCGACGCCCAGCAGCGATGAGGCCGAGATCGTTGCGCTGCAGACGCGTGGCCGCATTGAGCGTAGCGGCGCGCAGTGCCCATTCGGGCTTCAGGCCATATCGCACCAGCCGCCGCACCACATCATCAAGGCCGCCGCTTTTCAGAAGGTCATCCGGAAAAACATCATCGGTGCACAATGTGATGGTTTGCGGCAAATGGCCGAGCGCGTTCAGGGCTTCCACGAATTCCGGCAGGAGATGGTCGTGCGAACCGCGCAGCTCTATCGCCAGCCCCGCCCGCAGCTTGACGATCAGATCGGCAGCCGATGTCAGCTCGTGATCGGAGGTGATGCCTGCTGCCATGAAGGCGTTGAGATCAGCGCCCTCAAGCCCTCGCGCATGGCCGCAGATCAGTTTGTCGGAAAACAGGCCTTCCTGGAGAATGGCGCTCATGCGCGGATCTCGTTCGATAACGCCGCGCATGTTCATGACTTCGGCCACGCCGCCAATTTCCGGCCAGAACAGCATTTCGACCATCGCAGAGGCATCGAAATCCGCACCTGCCTGCTCCAGCCCCGGTGCGGACGGCACGGACGACGGGGCGAGGAGAACAGCCCTCAGCGGCAGACCCTTGGCAGCCTCCGCCGCCCAGCGTACGCCATCGATGCCGTGGACATTGCCGAATTCGTGCGGGTCCCAGACGATGGTGGTGACGCCACGCGGCACGACGGCACCGGCATAGGCCGCCGGTGTCACCATGGAGCTTTCCACGTGCATATGGGTGTCGATCAGGCCTGGCGAAACATAGGCACCCGTCGCATCGAGAACCTTTGCAGCATCCGTGCGGGTGCCCGCCTCATGAACGCTCGCGATCAGCGGCCCGACAATGCCGATATCAGCGGGGCGACGCTCGCCCGTCACGACATCGACAAGTATGCCGCCGCTGATCAATATATCGAAAGGCTGGTCGCCGCGTGCTGCCGCCACGGCACGGGCGCGCAACGTATTTTCGATCATCCCGTCACGATCAACGATGATGGCTTGCTCTCTCATCGGCTAGCCTCCTGAAGCAGGGCATCAAGAATAATGGATTTCGCACGGATTGCATCGACCGTCTCTGCGTATTGCGCATTGAATCGTGACGCATGGGCGGCGCGCGCTTCGACCACGGTTCGGCCACGCGTCAATGCGCCGTGAACCTCGACATTGATGCGCGCATTTTTCCAGCCGATGCAATCGGGCGCCACAAGAGCCACCGCCGCACAGGGATCGTACAGCGCCATCGCATCGCGCCCACGGCTTGTTGCGATGGCGATGAAGCCTTCCAGCATATCGGCGATCAAACCGACATTGCGGCCAGCCGCTGCGCGAATGGGCGCGATATCGGACATATCCGCCGTCACTTTGCGGCAGAGATCGAGATCGACCATCCGCAAGGGAAGACCGTGTGCGATGACGATAGAAAGCGCTTCGGGATCGGCAAAAGCGTTGAACTCGGCAGAGGCGGTATGATTGCCAGCCGTCACGCCACCACCCATCCATACGAGCTGCGTGATGCGAGCGGCAAGATCGGGTCTTGCAAGACAGACGGCGGCGATATTGGTGAGCGGTCCAAGCGCGAGAGCGCGTTTGTCGGCTTGACCGTCGGCCAGCCAGGTGCACAGGGCCGTGAAAGCATCGCTGTAGGGCAGATCGGCGGCGTCGGGTAAGCCTGCGCCAATAGTGGGAATTCCGGTATCCCCAAGGATCGTTTGCGCGGTTTCGAGCTGTCCGAGCACGGGTCGCTCCCGACCTGAGTGAATGGGAAAGCGCCAACCGAAGGCAGCGGCGGCACCGGCTGCGTTTTTGCTGACCTGCTCAAGCGGGGCATTGCCGAACACCAGCGACACGCCATCGATCTGAAGCCCATGAGACGTGACCACCATGATGGCGGCGATGTCATCAAACCCCATATCGCAATCGATCCAGATACCCATGCTCAACGAAACACCTTCAAACTTGCTGCTTTCTTGACAGGCAGATCGAATGCGAGCGCCGTGCCGATATCTTGCACCGGCAGCGCGGCATCGACCTCTGCCTTGATGGCCCCGAGGGGCGTATCCAGCAGATACTCCCGGGTGTTGCCCGCAAAAGATGTGCCGCGCACGGTTCCCTCGAAGGGTCCTGACCCGAGGGTGACCATCCGCGGCCTCCAGGCCAGTCCGGCCACATTTGGAACCGCGCCAGAAAGGGGGACGCTTCCGTTATCGGTCTTGAGCAAGCCAGCCTCCAGACGGAAGATGTTTTCAAAGCCGACGAAATCGGCCACGAAGGACGAGATCGGCGCGTTGTAGATATCCTCCGGCGTGCCGATCTGCTCGATGGCGCCGTTTTTCATGACAACGATCCGATCGGCCAGCGCCAAGGCCTCGATCTGGTCATGGGTGACGAAAATCATGGTGACGCCGGTTTCCTTCTGCACGCGTTGAAGCTCGGTGCGCATGTCAAGCCGCAGCCTTGCATCAAGGTTGGACAGCGGCTCGTCCAGAAGCAGGACCTTCGGGTCCATGACCATGGAACGGGCAAGCGCCACGCGCTGCTGCTGACCGCCGGACAATTCCGCCGGTTTGCGGGAAGAAAAGCTCGAAAGACCGACGGATTTGAGGCCGGACGCGACCTTGCCCTCAAGAGCCGAGCCCCTCATGCCCTTCAGCTTCAAACCGAAGGCGACATTCTCATAGACCGTCAGGTGCGGAAACAGCGCGTAGGACTGGAACACCAGGCCAACCGCCCGTTTGTTGGCGGACACGCGGGTGATATCGACACCATCGAGATCGATCCGGCCACCAGCCACCGGCATCAGCCCGGCAATGGCCCGCATCGTCGTGGTCTTGCCGCAGCCGGACGGGCCGAGCAACGCCAGCAACTCACCCTTGCGGATGTCGAGATTGAGGTCCTTCACGGCAACGGAGTTGCCATAGGCCAGCGACAGGTTCTGGAGCGACAGATAATTTGCGTCAGACATAACGGGAGAACCCCAGAAAACGTTCGGCCATGAAAACAATGCCGATGGACAGGAAGGCGAGCAGCGAAGACAGAGCTGCAACGGATGGGTCGAAGACGATTTCCATGTAGCCGAGCATATCGATAGGCAGGGTGCGCACACCGGGACCGGACAGGAACAGCGAGACCGGCACCTGGTTGAAGCTGGTCACGAATCCCAGAATGAAGGCCGAGAGAATGCCACCCCTGATATTCGGCAGCACGACACGGAAGAATGCGCCTGTTCGAGATGAGCCGAGGAGAATAGCTGCCTCCTCGATATCGGAGCGCAGATTGGTAAGGCTGGCCGAGACCACGCGCACCGCATAGGGCAGGATCAGCGCGGTGTGAGCCAGAAACAGCGCCAGCGTGATGCCGATGCCAAAGGGCACGACGAAGTAGCGCAGCAACGCCAGGCCAACGATGATGCCGGGAACGATGATGGGGGCCGAAACGATGGTTCGGATGGTTTCCGAAAACGGCAGCTTGTAGCGCGACATGGCGTAGGATGCGGGGACGCCGAGGATCAGCGCGGCGACTGTGCCGCCAATGGCAAGGAACATCGACATGGCAAAGCTTTCGCGAAAACTTTCGACGGTGAAGACCTTGGCGATCCATTTCAGCGAAAAGCCCTGCGGCGGGAATGCCAGCGTGTCGCCTGCCGAAAACGAGGCCGCGACGATGATGAGGAACGGGCCGATCAGAAAGCCGATGACCAGCGCGAGCGTGAGCGGAATGAAGAGGTTCCGGGTCATGTCTTGTTCCTTGCCGTGGCGATGCGCTTGAGCAGGATGTTGGCCGCAAAGCTCATGACGATCAGAATGAAGGCGATGACACTCGCGGCGACGAAGTTGTTGGACACCGTCACCTGCTGGTAGAGCAGCGTTTCCAGCATCAGAACCTTGGAACCGCCCAGAATGGCGGGCGTGATATAGGCCGTCAGCGAGCCGGTGAAGACCAATGTGCCACCCACGACGAGACCTTCCCTGGTCAAGGGCAGAATGACCTTCCAGAATACCTGCAACCAGTTGGCGCCCAGAACCCGCGAGGCGGCGATGACATCTTTCGGCATGTTTTCCAGCGCGCTGATGAGGGAGATGATCATCAACGGCAGGAACAGTTGCAAAAGGCCGATGAAGACCGCCGTTTCGGAAAACAGGATGCGGATCGGCGCATCGGTCAGCCCCACCAGTTTCAGCACCTCGTTGACCATGCCGGTGCGCCCGAGAATGACGATCCACGCATAGGTGCGGGCCACGGGCGAAATCATCAACGGCAGAATGACAAGGTTGATCATGTGCCCCTTGGTGCTGGCCGACAGGTTGACGATAGAAAAAGCAGCCGCATAACCAATGATGGCGGAAACCACCGTCACGATAGCCCCGAGCTTCAGTGTGCGCAGAAAGACAGCACGGTTTAGCGGATCGAAAAAGAAATCCACATAGGCCTGAAACGTCCATCCGTCTGCAGTTCGAAACCCTTCCGACAGAAGAATGAACACGGGCACAAGGAATACCACCGCCGCGAAGATCGCGGCCGGCAAGGCCAGCGCCAGGGCTTCAGCCCGGTTTTGAAACATGGAGTCTTCTCCGGTGTTGAAATGTCTCCGCCTTCGCTCGGCAGAGGATTTGTCGTTGAGCGGCAGCGGGTGCCAGCCCCCTCTGCCCTGCCGGGCATCTCCCCCACAGGTGGGGAGATTGGATAGCGGCACACGTTTAGGCCATCTCATACGTTGAGACAGGATGGATGTCGGTGCATCCTGCTGATCTCCCCCCTTGTGGGGGAGATGTCCGGCAGGACAGAGGGGGGGCGACGTGCGCCAGCACGTAGTCCCCACACCTGAAACCGTCCTTACTGACCGACCTTCGCGTTCCACTCCGACAGCCACTTGTCGCGGTTATCCAGCGTCGTTGCGGACGGAATGAGTTGCAGGCTCTTCGCCGTTTCCTCGCCATAGGTGATGTTGTTGGCGACCTCGTCGGAAACCTTGACCTCCTTGTTGGTCGGGCTATCGACCAGCTTTTCAGCCAGCGCCTTCTGCACGTCCGTCGACAGCCAGAAGTCCATGAACTGGAGCGCCAGATCTTCGTTTTTGCCGTTCTTCGGAACAACAAGCACATTCATGCCGCCGGTCTGGCCTTCCTTCGGCGTTGCCCATGCCAGCGGCAGGTCAAGTTTGGTGAAGGGCGCCCAGGAGAAACGGCCGATGGGTGCTGCCCAGATTTCTTCCTGCTGCATAAGCTGCACGAGTTGCGAGGACTTGACATAGAAGGTGACGATCTCGTCCTTCTTGTTCCCCACGGCTTCGATGGCACCCGACAGATCCGGCGTGTCCTTGCCGATGGCCTTGCCGAGCATGTAGAGCGCTGGCGGCCCCTGATTGGTGGTGACATTCGGGAAGGCGACGTGGTCGACAACACCGTCCTTCAACAGATCGGCCCATGACTCGATCTTCATCTTGTCGGTGCGGTAGACGATGGAGGTGGCGTAGAAATTGACACCAACGCTCATGCCATCGCCATTCGGGTCCTTGGCGATGTCATAGAGCTTCTCGACATTCGGCACCTTGGACGTGTCGATCTTCTGGATCAAATCCTTGCGGGTAGCGGACAGCGCATCGGCCATGGAAACGATAGCGAGATCAACGACCGGATTGGTCTTGTTGGCTTCCATCTTGGCCAGACGCTCGACACTGTTGCCGGTTTCGACCACCAGCTTGCAACCGCATTTGGCTTCGAACGGCGTATAGACCAGTTCCTTGAATTCGTCCTGCGCAAAGGCATAGACCGAAATGGTCAGCGTCTTGTCCTGCCCCTGGGCCGCGCCCATGGACAGCATCAGGGCGGTGCCGGATGCCAGAATGATCTTTTTCATGATGCGAGTTCTCCTGCTGTCGAGGTTGTGTTGGCGGCCTGCTTCTTGTTGTTTGGACCGCAAGAGCGTCTGACAATGAGCTCCATTGCGACTTTCGAGATATCGGCGACAACGCCTCCTGACAGGGGGCGATCTTCCGCGTCGATACTGCGCACCAGCGCCGTAATCGCCAGATCGGCGATCTTCGCCATATCCATGCGGACCGTGGTCAAAGCTGGTGTAACGACGGGTGCCCAGATGAGGTCGTCAAAGCCCGTAACGCTGGCCTGTTCCGGCACATTGATACCATCACGCTGCAATTCGGTGAGCGCGCGCAACGCATGAAGATCCGACACAGCCGCAAAGGCGGTAGAGCCCTGCATCACCTTTTGGGCGACGCCGAGCGGGCACCCTGCCCCGTTCCGCTTTTCCAGAGACGCGATCCACAGGGTTTGCGTCTGTGCACTGCTGCCGAGGCCGGACCTGATGCCGCCGATACGGTCATTCTGAACGTTGGAATCCGGATTGTTGCCAATGATGACCACGTTGCGGTGGCCGAGTTCCGCTAGGTGACGGCCGATCTGAAAACCACCATCCCAATGATCAGCCGAAACAGTGTTCCCGGGTGTAGAGGGCGAATCGATGACCGCCACCGGGCAATCGACATTGCCGATGCGGGTGCCGCGTCGTGGCACGACAACCATACCCTCGACGCCGCGCTCGATCAGACGGTTGATCGCTTGTGTCTGTTTAGCAACGTTACCATGAGAGTCCGCAATCAATACGCCATAACCGGCGGCGTCGGCGGCCTTTTCGATGGCCTGAGCGATTTGCGGGAAAAGCGGATTGGCAATATCGGGCAGGACGAGACCGACAACACCGCTTCTGCCGGTGCGAAGCGCGCGACCGGCGATGCTGGGCACATAACCCAGCTCCTCGGCCTTGACGCGGATTTTCTCGGAAAGCTCTGTGGAGACCCGCCCCTTGCCGGAGAGCGCATTGGACACGGTCGCCGCTGATACACCGAGTGCCGACGCGATTGCCGCCAGATTTGCCCCTGCACGACCCGAGGTCATGATTATCCCCATGATTAAACGTTTAATCAAGCTAATTTGAATTGGCGTTTTTGTCGAGTCGTCAAGCTTGGGATTTTTGGGCTGGAGACTTAAGTCGAGGAAACGAGTGCGAAATTAAAATTCGCCTTGCGCACGAAACGCCTCGACTTCCGCCAGCAGCCACTGTTTGAACAACACGACGGGCGCGTGATTGATGCGGGAAAGCGGCGCGACGGCATAATAGGAGCTGGGGCTTTTGACCTGATGATCAAAGGCGGCGACCAGTTGCCCGGCTTTCAGCTCGATATCGATCAGAAACAGCGGCATGAGCGCCACGCCCAACCCGGCGATGCAGCCTTGGGCGACGCTGGAGAACTGTTCGAACCGCATGGCGGGTGCGTTTTGCGCCCCGAGGCCAAGGCTCTGAAACCAGTGATCCCAGGCGCCGGGGCGCGATGCCATATGCAGGAGCGGCAGGGTGGAGATATCCTGCGCCTTGACAATGGGGTGCGCCGCCAGAAAGGACGGGCTGCACACCGGCGCCACCATCTCATCCATCAAAAACGTGCTTTCCGCCGCTGGCCAATCCGGCTGACCGATATGGATGGCCATATCCAGACCTTCCTTCTCGAAATCGAATTGGCCGATACGGGTGGCGAAATTGAGCGTGATTTCCGGGTGCGCCGCCACAAATTTGGGAATACGTGGCAAAAGCCACCGCGTGCCGAAAGTGGGCAGCATGGCAAGGTTCAGCCTGTTGCCATGCGTTTTGGTCATAATCTGCAAGGATGCGGAACGGATATCGCCCAGCGCCGTGCTAATGGCCTTGGCATAGGTCTGGCCCTCGGCCGTCAACGAAACGCCGCGCGCGCCACGCTCGAACAGACGCACGCCAAGTTGGTCTTCCAGCGACAGAACCTGCCTGCTGATCGCCCCTTGCGTCAATGACAACTCATCAGCCGCCAGCGAAAAACTGCCCAGCCGCGCCACGGAATCGAAGGCGGCAAGAGCGCTGGTGGAAGGTAGAAGTTTGCGGCTGAGCGAGGTCATGCCGCATTCCTAACGGTAATAGCAAAATGAGTAAACATGGCTTGCCGCGACGCTGCCAAATGCCAATAATCCCGACAGCAATTTTGGAGATTTACCGTGAGCGAACGCACAGCATTCAATTGGCAGGACCCGTTTCTTCTCGAGGACCAACTGACCGAAGACGAGCGGATGATCCGCGATACGGCAGCCGCCTTTGCTCAATCGGAGCTTCTGCCACGCATCAACGAAGCCTATCTCTCTGAAAGTTCTGAGCCTGAGCTGTTCCGTCTGATGGGCCAGACCGGTCTTCTGGGCGTGACGCTTCCTGAGAAATACGGTGCTGCCGAAGCAAGCTATGTGGCCTACGGCCTCGTGGCCCGCGAAGTCGAGCGCATCGATAGCGGCTATCGCTCGATGATGAGCGTGCAGTCCTCCCTCGTCATCTACCCGATCTTTGCCTATGGCTCGGAAGAGCAGAAGGACAAATATCTGCCCGGCCTCGTGTCCGGCGAATTGATCGGCTGCTTTGGCCTGACCGAGCCCGACGCCGGTTCTGACCCGAACGGCATGAAGACACGCGCCGAAAAGATCGAAGGCGGATATCGCCTGCGCGGCTCCAAGATGTGGATTTCCAATTCGCCCATCGCAGACGTCTTCGTTGTCTGGGCGAAATCCGAAGCACATGACAACCAGATCCGTGGCTTCGTGCTGGAGAAGGGCATGAAGGGACTGTCTGCGCCCAAGATCGGCGGCAAGCTGTCTCTGCGTGCATCGATCACCGGCGAGATCGTCATGGATGGCGTCGAAGTGGGTGAAGACGCGTTGCTGCCGAATGTTTCCGGCCTCAAGGGTCCGTTCGGCTGCCTCAACCGCGCCCGTTACGGCATTTCCTGGGGCGTGCTGGGTGCCGCAGAAGATTGCTGGTTCCGCGCTCATCAGTACGGCATGGACCGCAAACAGTTCGGCAAGCCGCTGGCCGGCATGCAGCTTTATCAGAAGAAGCTGGCCGACATGCAGACGGAAATCACGCTCGGGCTACAGGCGTCGCTGCGCGTCGGTCGTCTGTTCGACGAGCATAAGATGGCGCCGGAAATGATCTCTATCGTCAAGCGCAACAATTGCGGCAAGGCACTGGATATCGCCCGCCAGGCCCGTGATATGCACGGCGGCAATGGCATTCAGATCGAATACCACGTCATGCGCCACGCCCAGAATCTGGAAACGGTCAACACCTATGAGGGGACGCATGATGTGCATGCGCTGATCCTCGGCCGCGCCCAGACCGGCATTCAGGCTTTTTTCTGAGATTTGACGACAAAACGCAAACCGGCGATACCCATCGCCGGTTTTTTGCTGCATTGCGAAGATAAAATCATACTTTTCCCGCCCTAGACGGTTGAAACCGCCGTCGTGTGAATTAATATAGGGGTGTCATTCATCGTCTCTGGCAAATCCATTTGCCATATCCGGTATCGTTGCCTTCGATTGTCCCGCCACGGAAGACATGTCATGCAGCGCCGGTAAATTCCGAGACCGCAGTTCAACGCCAAGCATCGGCACGTTGCCGGTGGGTCAAGTTACGAAGGTATTTCTCATGCACAGCTATCCCGACATCAAGCTTCTCATCAACGGCGAATGGCGCGACGCGCTTTCCGGCAAGACCATTGCCGTGTCCGACCCGGCGACAGACGAAATCCTCGGCAACATTGCACACGCTGAAAAGGCCGATCTTGATCTGGCGCTGGATGCTGCCGACAAGGGCTTCAAGGTCTGGCGCGAAACATCGGCCTATGAGCGGTCCAAGATCATGCGCAAGGCAGCCGACCTGCTGCGTGAGCGCAAGGACACGATTGCCTGGCTGATGACCCGCGAACAGGGCAAGCCGCTGGCCCAGTCCGCCATGGAAGTCATGGGCGCCGCCGACACGATCGACTGGTTTGCCGAAGAAGCCCGCCGCACCTATGGTCAGGTGATTCCTGCCCGCGCAACCGGCGTTTCGCAGCTCGCCATCAAGGTTCCGGTTGGACCTGTTGCCGCGTTTACACCGTGGAACTTCCCGATCAACCAGATCGTGCGCAAGCTGTCCGCAGCGCTCGCCGCCGGTTGCTCGATCATCGTCAAGGCTCCTGAGGAAACACCGGCATCGCCTGCTGAACTCATCCGCGCCTTCGTGGATGCAGGCGTTCCCGCTGGCGTTATCAACCTGGTCTATGGCGTACCCTCGGAAATCTCCGAATACCTGATCCCGCATCCGGTCATTCGCAAGATTTCCTTCACGGGCTCCACGCCAATCGGCAAGCATCTCGCAGCGCTCGCCGGCACGCACATGAAGCGCGCCACGATGGAACTGGGCGGCCACGCGCCTGTCATGATCTTCGATGATGCCAACATTGAAAAGGCCGTCGAAATCATGGCGATGTCGAAGTTTCGCAATGCCGGTCAGGTCTGCGTTGCACCGACACGCTTCCTCGTACAGGTGGGCGTTGCCAGCCAGTTCCTTGACGGCTTTGTCAAAGCCGCTGAAGCTGTCAAAGTCGGCAACGGTCTGGAAGATGGCGTCACCATGGGCCCCCTCGCCAACGAGCGTCGCATCCCGGCGATGGAAGCGCTCATTCAGGACGCCGTCACCAATGGCGCGGAACTGAAGACCGGCGGCAAGCGCATCGGCAACAAGGGCAACTTCTTCGAACCAACCGTGCTGGCCAACGTTCCGACATCTGCCAAGATCATGAACGATGAGCCGTTTGGTCCTGTTGCCATCGTCAACACGTTCAAGTCCTTCGATGACGCGATCTCGGAAGCCAACCGTCTGCCCTTCGGCCTTGCTTCCTTCGCCTTCACAGGCTCGGTCAAGACTGCCCACGAGCTTGGCCGTCAGGTCGAGGCTGGCATGCTGACCATCAACCACAATGGCCTTGCCCTGCCCGAAGTCCCCTTCGGCGGCATCAAGGATTCGGGCTACGGCACCGAAGGTGGTTCAGAGGCCGTTGGCGCCTATCTGGAAACACGCTTCGTCAGTCAGATGAACTGATTTTCGGCCGCCTTGAGCTGAAATTTTAAAGTCCGGCGTTTCACGACGCCGGGCTTTTCATTTGCAAAATTTCACGCATATCACTAAGAACAAAGAAGGAACTTCGGGGGAGGATACATGGCAGCGGCAAATGATACGGCAGCGCCAGCACTGAAGGAAATCTTCAACCGCGAGCGACTGCGATCTATCGCTTCTGAAACAAAAGCCGTTTATCCAGCCTTTGATGAAGAGGCGTTTCTGGCACTAGCCGAAGCCAACCTCGATACACTCGGTATCATGAAGCGCATGCGCCAGGTGGCCACCAGCCTTCATGCCACTCTGCGCGGCGACTATGTGCGCAACCTCGAAATCCTCGCATCACTGGCACCGCGCATCAACCACGGCTTTACCTCGATTTCCCTGTCGGAATATGTGGCACTCTACGGCCTGGAGCATTTTGATGCCTCCATGACAGCGCTGAAATTTTTCACGCGCTTTGGCTCGTCGGAATTCGCTATACGTCACTTTATCCTCGCCGATATGCCCCGTGCGCTGGCGACCATGGAGGAGTGGTCGCGAGATGAAAACGAACATGTGCGGAGATTGGCCAGCGAAGGCTGCCGCCCGCGTCTGCCATGGTCATTTCAGATCAAGGCGCTGATCGAAGATCCTTCGCCTGTCGCCACCATTCTTGAAAACCTCAAAAGCGACGATGCGCTCTATGTGCGCAAATCCGTGGCCAACCATCTGAACGATATCACCAAGGATAATCCGCAATGGGTTCTGGAGCGCATCTCCACGTGGCCCAAGGACAACAAGCATACCGCATGGATCATCCGGCAGGCGTTGCGAACCTTGGTGAAGAAGGGCGACGTTTCGGCGCTCGCGCATCTTGGCGCGCATGAAAAAGCGGAGATTGCGATAGAGGCGTTTCAGGTGACGCCAGATGCATTACCACTTGGCGGCGCTGTCCGGATTTCGGCATCGCTTCGCTCGAAATCCGGACAGCCACAGAAACTGGTGATCGACTACGCCGTTCACTACGTGAAGAAAGGCGGCGGCACCTCACCCAAGATTTTCAAATGGAAAGAGCTGAGCCTTCAACCGGAAGAGTGTTGCACACTCTCCATCAGCCGCGCCATCCGGGATTTCACAACCCGCAAGCATTATCCTGGCCTGCACCTGATACAGCTGATAGTGAATGGCGAGGCGTTGGCCGAAACGACGTTCGAACTCAGCGCTTAACCCGCCGGAAAAATCTTGGCGCGGCGAATGACGATGTGGCCGTGGTCACCTGCTTCAACGGTCGTTTCCGGGGGAACATCGAATTCCAGCAGATCGCCCTCCGTCGTCGAGGCGATGACGCGCCGGTCGCCTGCGCGGTCCAGCACGCGGGTCACCTGCGCCGGAATGCCATCATGCAGGTTTCCCCACTCCAGATCATTGGGGCGGGCGTAGATGTCGACCGGGCCGTCGCCCTGGCTATAGGCGAAGGGCACTTCGGCTGAACCGACGAAAACCTTGCCCGCGCGGGCGGTGCCGGAGATGCGGTTGGCATCGCCCAGGAAACGCATGACGAAGGACGAGTTCGGCTGGCGGCAGACCTCTTTCGGTGTGCCCTGCTGCACGATCTCTCCCTGGTTGAGAATGACCACGCGGTCGGCCAGATCCAGCGCCTCTTCCTGATCATGGGTGACGAAGATGGTGGTGATGCCGAGTTCTCTGTGGATTTCGCGCAGCCAGCGGCGAAGATCGCGCCGCACATTGGCATCCAGCGCGCCGAAGGGTTCATCCAGCAGCAGCACCTTTGGATCGACGGAAAGAGCACGAGCCAGTGCGACGCGCTGGCGTTGACCGCCGGAAATCTGCGAAGGGAACCGTTCACCCAACCCATCCAGCTTGACCAGCCGCAGCAACTCGTCAACGCGCGCATCGATGGCGGCCCTGTCGCGCTTGACCTTGGAGACCTTCATCCCGAAGGCGATGTTTTCGTGGAGCGTCATATGCGGGAAGAGCGCGTAATGCTGGAACACGAAACCGACGCCACGGTCGCGCACCGGAATGTTGGTGGCGTCCTCATCGCCGAAATAGATATGGCCACCATCGGTATATTCGAGCCCGGCGACCATGCGCAGGATCGTCGTCTTGCCCGATCCGGACGGACCGAGGAGCGCCAGCAACTCGCCGCTTTCGATATCCAGCGAGACATCGCGCACCGCACGAAAACGATCGAAGGTCTTCACCACATTTTCGAGACGGATTTTCATGCGCTAATCTCCGGTGCGGCAGCGGTTTTCCTCGCGCCACGGCCTGCCCCGCGCTTTTCCAGCGCGACCTTGGCAATGATCGTGACGACGGCGAGAGCCGCGAGGATGGATGCCGAGGCGAAGGCGCCAGCGGCCTGATAATCGTGATAGAGCAGCTCGATATGCAAAGGCAGCGTGTTGGTCTGGCCGCGAATATTGCCGGATACGATCGACACTGCACCGAACTCACCCATCACACGCGCGTTGCACAGCACGACGCCGTAGAGCAGCGCCCATTTGATGTTGGGCAGGGTAACAGACCAGAAGGTGCGCCAGCCGGATGCACCAAGCGATGTCGCCGCTTCCTCAAGATCACGTCCCTGCGCCTGCATCAGCGGGATCAGTTCGCGTGCCACAAAGGGGGCGGTCACGAACATGGAGGCCAGCACGATACCAGGCAGGGCAAACAGCACCTTGATGTCATAGGCCGCGAAGAACGGACCAAGCAGGCCTTGCAAACCGTAGACGAAGAGATAGGCGACGCCTGCCACGATGGGCGAGATGGAAAAGGGAATTTCGATGAGGACGAGGAGAAAGCGACGGCCTCTGAAATCGAATTTGGTTATCGCCCAAGCGGCGGCAATGCCGAAGGCGGTATTGACCGGCACCGCAATCAGCGCCGTGATCACCGTCAGCATGATGGCGTGGCGCGTATCGGGGTGATTGATGGTCGCCGTATAGGTCTTCCACCCCTGAGAGAAGGCTTCGACGCCGATGATCAGCAAGGGCGCGACGACAAGCAAGGCACCCATGATCAGAACGAAAGCAATCAGCGAGCGGCGCACGAGAGGTGCGTCACCCACGCGAGGCGGCTTACGGCGAAGGGAATGAGCACTCATGGGTTAGCTCCTCCCCGTATAACGCATGGCACGCGTTTGCAGAACATTGGTGACGGCGAGCATGACGAAGGCCGTGAGCAGCAGCACCGAGGCGATCGCGGCTGCAGCCTGATAATCATATTCCTCCAGCCGGATGAAGACGAGAAGCGACGTGATCTCGGTTGAAAACGGCTGATTGCCGGCGATGAAGATGATCGCGCCGAACTCGCCAAGGCTACGGGCAAAGGACAGCGACAGGCCAGCCAGAATGGCAGGTGTCAGCAGGGGTAGAATAACCTTTCGGAAAATCTCGAAATCCGAGCCACCCAGAGACTGCGCCGCCTCTTCCAGCGCCGGGTCCAAATCTTCCAGCACAGGCTGCACCGTACGCACGATGAAAGGAAGGCTGGTAAAGGCCATGGCGATGATGATGCCAAGCGGGGTGTAAGCCACCTTGATACCGGCATGGGCAAGGATCGAGCCGAACCAGCCGTTTCCGGCAAACAGGGCCGTCAGTGCGATGCCCGCGACAGCGGTGGGCAGCGCAAACGGCAGATCAACGATCGCATCGACGATACGGTAGCCCGGAAAGCGGTAGCGGGTCAGCACCCATGCCAATGCGAGGCCGAAGACGACATTGAACAGCGTGGCCACAAGAGCGCACAGCACGGTGACGCGGTAGCTTGCGACGGCGCGCGGTGACGAGATGATGGCCCAATATTCGGCAGGGCCCAGACTGGCCGCCTTGAACACCAGTGCGGCCAGCGGCAGGACGACGATGATGCCGACATAGAGAAGGGTCACGCCGAGCGACAATCGCAGCCCCGGCAAAACATTGCGTCTCAAACCCGTCCCCTATCATGCAAAAGCGACCCGGCGGGAGGCCCACCGGGTCAAGCGAACCCAAAATCAGCAATTAACGGCTGCCGTAAAGCGTATCAAGCACGGCACCGGATGCGAAGTGCTCTGTCTGGATCTTGTCCCAACCGCCAAAGACATCGTTGACATTGACGAGGCGTATCTGTGGAAACTGATCCTTGAATTCGCCCGCGACCTTTTCATTGTGGACGCGGTGACCGAACTGCGCGGCAATGCGCTGGCCTTCCTCGGTGTAGAGGAAATCGAGATAGGTCTTTGCCAGTTCACGCGAACCCCGCTTGTCGACCACCTTGTCCACGACGGCCACGGGGAATTCCGCGAGAAGGCTCACCGATGGAACGACACTTTCGACTTTGTCCTTGCCATATTGCTTGGCGATACCACGTGTTTCAGCCTCGAAAGTGATCAGCACGTCGCCCACTTCACGCTCGACAAAGGTTGTGGTGGCAGCGCGGCCTCCGGTGTCGAAGACAGGCGTGTTGGCAAAGATCTTCTTGATGAAGTCCTCAACCTTGGCTTCGTCGTTGTTGAACTTTTCCTTCGCGAACGCCGTCGCTGCCAAGTACGTGTAACGGGCGTTACCAGATGTCTTGGGGTTGGGGAAAACGAGCTTCACATCGTCCCGGACAAGATCGTCCCAATCCTTGATGTTCTTGGGGTTTCCAGCACGAACGAGGAAGGACGGAAACGAGTAGAAGGGCGATGCATCATTCGCGAAACTCTTCTTCCAATCGGCAGAAACGAAGCCCTGCTTCACCAGAAAATCGATATCCGTCACCTGGTTGAAGGTCACGACGTCGGCTTCCAGACCCTCGACGATGGCGCGCGCCTGCTTGGATGTTCCCGCATGCGACTGATCGACGGTTACGCCCGGATGCACCTTGACGAAGGCTTCGTTTTCGGCGGCAAAAACCTCACGCGCCACGTCATAGGACGCGTTGAGAAGCGTTTTCGGCTCCTGCGCCGAGGCAGAGGTCGACAGAAGCGCTGCGACAGCAGCACCGATAAGCATGATCCGTTTCATGGAATTCCCCACAGCACAAATTGTACCGGCAAGATAAGGAAGCGCTATTCAAGCTGCGAGGAATGGCGCTACGCACCGCAAGTGGATTTTAGAATGTTTTGCTGCAGCGACAGTCGAAGTCGAACATATGTTTCGCGCCGCAAAAATCACAGGCGATGATCGCGAAACAGGGGCGGTTCTGTGGCAACAAAATATCGATCAAGCTGCGCATCACTGACCTGCGCCAAGGTGTCGGGACGCCATGAGGGCTGGCGATCCTTGTCGATGAGCGCCGCACGCACGCCCTCGTAAAAATCATGGTTGCGCAACACCGCGCAACCCGCAACGAATTCACGTTCCAGACACTCGACCAGACCAGAACTCTCCCGTCCCAGCCGCAAAAGGAGCAAGGTCAGCTTGAGGCTGGTCGGCGAGCGCGAGTGCAGGGCTTTGAGCGTCTCTCGTGCGAAATCACTCTTGGTCGATGCCAAGGCATCGATGATATCGTCAACCGTGTCGAAGCCGAACGCCGTATCGATCTCGCTCCGGTGAAAACACAGAAAACCGTTTTCTTCCGGCCTGCTGGAAAAACCTTCGATGACGGCACCGATATCAGCGGCAAACGAGACCTTAGCCAGTGCATGCACCAGCTCCGGCAGTCGGTGGGACGCGACATGATAATCGGCAAGACCCGCATAGATCGCGTCGGCTGCGCCGATCTCGCGCCCGGTCAGTCCAAGCCAGCAACCCACTTCGCCTGGTGCCCTGGGCAAAAGCCATGTCGCGCCGACATCGGGGAAATAGCCGATGGCAGTTTCCGGCATGGCGAGGCGGGTGCGTTCCGTGACGATCCGATACCGGCCATGGGACGAAATACCGACGCCACCGCCCATGACGATGCCATCCATCAGCGCGATATAGGGCTTGGGATAATGGGAGATCGTGTCATTCAGCGGAAACTCATCCCGCCAGAATCGGGTGCGGTCCATCTCGCCAGCTGATTTCATGGCATGGATCTGGCGCACATCGCCGCCAGCACATAAACCGCGCTCCCCCTCGCCGGATAAAATCACGCATGTTATGGCGGCATCGCGTGCAAAAGCGTCAAGCCCAGCCTTCATGCCTGACACCATTGCCTGGTTGAGACTGTTGATGGCTTTCGGTCTGTTGAGGCGGATCAGACCGGCATGACCGCGTGTTTCGACGATGACCTCATCTGTCGTTGAGCTCTGCTGCACCATGTCTCCTCCTCAAAAGCATTGCGCTGCAACAGCAATGTGGAGGACGAAGGAACTTCACGCAACATTTATCGTTGGGTATGCAACACCGGAAGCAATCGAATGTTTGAAATTGCTCGACAAACAGGAATGCCAGAGCTCTTGCAGTGCAGCAAATTAACTTGACGCCCCTGAGAATCATGGCATGTAATATTTTGGTAAAATACCGGCGCGCTCATTTTTTTTAAGCGTTGCAGCCGGCGCATTCAGACAGCCATCCCATGGCTGATGACATTCTAACGGGAGATAGAAATGCCGGTTTCAGAAAATGATTGGATCAGCAAACGCGCCTACACCCTCTGGGAAAAAGATGGGCGTCAGCATGGGCGTGATGCCGACCATTGGGAGCAGGCCAAGCAGGAATATGCACTGTTGCAGAACTCGAAGGCCACCAAGCCAGCACACCGCAAAAAGGCAGATGTGAAACTGGCCCTTGCTACCGAGGCCGCCAAACCAAAGACCAAGTCCCGCAAGTCAGCGCAGAAATAAGTGTCCTCCCACGCAAATGACACGCCAACCAAAAAGCCCCGCAAGCGGGGCTCAGACTGCTGACAAACCCGCCGATTTTTGTCGGTGGGTTTTTGCGTTTTTGGGCTTCTCGTTCAGGTGGTGTTTTCGCGAGCTGGATGGCGCAAT